>DASYYO010000460.1:0-4596 GCA_035933805.1 Acidobacteriaceae bacterium
TGCAGCGGCCACCAGCCAGGGAGTCCAGAAGGCAGCTCCTCGCCGGCGCGGCACGGGTATCATTTGCGTCACCACGGAGGGATTGTTCCGCGGATGAAGGGGATCCTGCTTCAGGGGCGAGGCTGCAGGCGCGGCGGCGAGCTTGTCGAGGAAGCGCTGCCGCGCGCCCTCGGGCAGAGGCTTCTCCTCGGCGCCGAGCCCGAGCGCGGCAAGGTCTCCGGTCACCAGGCTCAGATCCGAACGGCAAAGCGCACAGACGGCCAGATGCGAACGGACCGCCTCGGACTCATTCGCGGAGAGGCTCTGCGTGGCATGCAGAGCCAGGTCCTCCAGCGAAATGTGCGCGCTGTCGTTCATCATGCCACCAATGCCTTTCGTATGCTGTTCAAAGCCAGCCGGATCCTGGTCTTCACAGTACCCAGCGGATCCCCGGTCTGCTCGGCGATCTCCGAGTGAGTCAGGCCATCGAAGAAGGCAAGCTCGATCGAAGACCGCTGCTCCGGCGGCAGGCTCAGCAAAATCTTGTTTACTCTCTCCCTGAAGATATTCCGCTCGGCTTCGGTCGCCACATTGGCCGAGGATGCCAGAACCACGTCTTCGATCGGGTCCGACGGCTTCCTGCGGCGCAAAAGATCGATCGAGCGATTGCGAGCCACCACGACCAGCCACGCGCCCAGCGACCCGCGGCCTTGCACGAAGGACTCCGGATTGCGCCAGACCTGAAGAAAAACCTCCTGCATCACATCTTCCGCACTGCCCGCATCCTTCAGCACCCTCATCGCCACCGCGTACACCGCTGAGGAGTAGCGGTCGAAGACCTGCGTCATCGCGTTCCTGTCTCCAGCGAGCACGGCATTGAGCAGAGCTGCATCGGAGACCGAAGACGGGACTGCAGGCGCCATGGCGGGAGCTGGAGTTCTATCGGAAGTACGGCCAGGAGCCTCAATCGGATTTGGAGGATTTTCAGGCATGCATCCGTCTATGCGATGGTACAGCGAGCAGACTCAAGACTACCAAGGTGCAGGCTCTCTCCGTGCGGCGAATGAGCGCCAGGACTCAAAGGGCTTACTTGGTCTGCTTCAAAGTATAGTTAGAGTCGGCAGAAAGCAGCAGGCGATGAAGACCCGTCTTGACAAGTTGCTCGTGGAACAAGGCAAAGTGCCTTCCCGGGAGCGGGCGCAGGCGTTGATTCTCGCCGGCCGGGTCCTGGTCAACCAGCAGAAGGTGGAGAAGCCGGGGACCGCGGTGGATGCTGGATCGGAGCTCCGTTTACTGGGGGACGAGCAGCGCTACGTCAGCCGGGGCGGAATCAAGCTCGAAGCGGCTCTGGAGCATTGGAAGATCGACCTGACGGGCCGCAGGTGCGCGGATATCGGGGCCTCGACCGGCGGCTTTACCGACTGCATGCTGCAGCACGGAGCGGAGAGCGTGGTTGCCGTGGATACCGGCTATGGGCAGATTGCCGAAAGGTTGCGGGCCGATGCGCGGGTGACGTTACGCGAGCGTACCAACGCCCGTCACCTCGCTCCGGGCTCGCTGCCCGGCGCGATCAGCTTTTTCGCCGTCGATGTCGCGTTCATCTCCGCCACTCTGGTCCTGCCGCCGGTTCTCGCCGCCATTGGCTGCGCGTTCTCGGAGAGCGCTCCACTGGAGGCCGTCATCCTCATCAAGCCCCAGTTCGAAGCGGGAAGGGAACATGTCGGAAAAGGCGGAATTGTTCGCGATCCCGAAGCGCACCGGCTGGCGATCCACCGCGTACGGCAACAGGTGGAAGAGCTGGGAGCGCCTTTCACCAGCCTGATCGATTCTCCGCTCCTGGGAGCGGAAGGGAACCGGGAGTTTTTGCTGTACGTCCGATTCTGAGCGCCGCGCCCGCATAGCCGCCGCGGCTGTGGAAATCTGCAGGAGCTGGGCGGTCCGTTAGACTGAGAACCTACCCAATGCCCAAAATCGCCATTGTCTCCAAGCCGCACAAGCCCGACCTTTCCGCCGTGATTCCGGAGCTCGTCCTCTGGCTGCGAGGCCATGGCTTTGAACCGATTCTCGATCCGGTGAGCGCCAACTATACCCAGGATGGTCCAGTGGTTCCGCGCCATGAGCTGGCGGCGCAGAAACCGGAGCTGGTGGTGGTGCTGGGCGGCGACGGCACCTTGCTCGCCGCGGCCCGGGTCTTTGCCAAGACCGGTATTCCCATCCTCAGCGTCAACCTCGGCAGCCTGGGATTCTTGACCGAGGTGCGGCTGGCGGATCTGTACACCACCCTCGAGGGTTGGCACAAAGACTGTTGCGGCATCGATGCGCGCTCCATGCTCCACGCCGAGGTCCTGCGCGGCGACAAGGTCTACCAGCGGTACGAGGCCTTGAACGATGTGGTCATCTCCAAGGGAGCCATCGCCCGAATGGGGGACTTCAGCATCTATCTCTCGGACCAGCTCGCCGCCTCATTCCGTGCCGACGGCGTCATCGTCTCTACCCCCACGGGATCGACCGCTTATAACCTCTCCGCGAATGGACCGATCCTGGCGCCGAATGTAGACGCTCTCGTGGTCACCCCGGTCTGCCCGCACCTGCTGACGCTGCGCCCGATGGTGGTTCGCGGCGACGAGGAGATCATGGTGACGATCGAAGGGGTTCCCGATCAGACCTTCGTTACGGTGGACGGACAGGAAGCGCTGCAGCTTCGCGTGGGCGACCAGGTGCGCTGCTGCCGCTCGGAATATTCCGTAAAGCTGGTGCGCATGGGAGGCGGCGGATTCTTCGACGTTCTCCGCTCGAAGCTGAAGTGGGGTGAGCGCTGAGGCGCGGCGCCGCTTCAATACGGCGCCTTTGAGATATTGCGGTTAGAGCGGATTTCCTATAGGCGTACCCGGGGCCGCTGCCCTCTACGCGGGTTTTCATCAAGAAAAGCCGCACTTCTCAGATCTCGGCGTGGCATAGCAATAGGAAAGCTGCTCTATTTGTTGGTCAGCTCGTCGACCAGAAGCTTGGCCTTGGTGGCCAGTGTATGAGCTCCGTCGGAGTCCCCATTGTCGAGCGCCAGCTTGGCTTGTTTTAGAAACGTCCGAATTTGAGACACAGTGGTCTGCTCATCGGTCGAGAGCGATCGTTTGATAGCACTCAGCGACCGTTCGGTAGTGGTGATCAGCGACTCGGTATCGTGCCTTGTCTGCGCCTGGGTCGCGCTGTCTCCCGTGGTGAGCTGGCCGATCGGAGAGGCCGCCACGCCGGAGGGCGCGGCTTCGCTCGACGCTACCTGTTGATTCGCGGCAGGCGCCTCGCTGGGCTCCGCGGTCTTGGGCTTCCTGGGGCGCTTGACTTTGCGCTGCTTGGGCGGCGGCAGGGGTGGCGGCGTGGTCTGCCCAGCCTGGGTAGGCACAGGCGGCGGAGGTTGATGCTGCATCTTTTCCTGCTGCTCGAGCTCGCCTTGTCCGGTCTCGAGAGGGGGGGCCTGAGCCTGCGGGGAGGGCTGTTTATGGAGATGGGAACAGCCTGTCATCGACACCGCGAGCAGTGCCATGCAAGCCAGACTTCCGCCAAGAGGTTTCATCCCCTGGGTTCCTCGGCCACGGTGGGCTCCTCCGGCCTGATTGCGCTGGATACAAGCAATCCACGTGGTCTGCCCTCGGCGGCAGAGGCGAGTGGAAAGCGCAAAGTAAAAGTTGTACCGCCGTTTGTTGCACCAGATTCTACTTCAACCGAACCGTTGTGTAATTGCACGATTCGGTAGGTCATCGCTAAGCCAATACCGCTGCCGTCCTTTTTCGTCGTGAAGTACAGATCGAAGATCTTATCGCGGATATCTGCGGGAATTCCCGTGCCTTCGTCGCGGATGCTGAGCAGCGCCATGCGCCCGTTTTCTCTTAACCCGACCTCCAGCTTGCCTCCGTCGGCCATGGCCTGAGCGCCGTTCAGCACTACATTCAGCAGAGCCTGCTTCAGGAGATCCGCATCCACCTTGGCCAGCACCGGACGGTCGGGCAAGGTGCTCTGGACATACACGTTGTGGGTCTCCAATTCGGCGGAGGCCAGCATCAACACGCCGGAGACGATGCGGCGAAGGTCCTGCTCCTTCAATTGCAGCTCGACGGGACGTGAGAAGTCCACCAGCGTCTGCACGACGCGGTCCAGCCGCTGAATCTCACTGGAGATGATCTCCAGATGGCGATGCGCATTGCTGTCGTTGGGGCCGAGCTTGTTGCGCAGCAGCTCCAGATGCACCACGATGGCGTTGATAGGGTTCTTGACCTCGTGGCCGACGCCCGCGGTCAGCCGGCCAATGGCGGCGAGCCTCCGGGAAAGCTCCAGCTCGCTTTCGATCTCTCGGACCGATTCGAGGTCATGCAAGGTCAGAAGCGCGCCCAGGGCTCCATGGGGACTTCTGGATTGGTCGTCATGGATGAAGTCGAGCGAGATCTCGACCCGCCGGCCGGTTTCGGTGGTGATCTCCTCCTGGATAAGCACCATGCGGGCGTCGAACGACTCGCGCACCAGGCTGCCGAGCCGCGTCGTCTTACTGAAGATCTCGTGCAGCTCCGCTCCGAGGATCTCTCTGCGGCCGATTCCGAGAAAGCGCTCCACGGAGTCTGAGACCAGCAC
>DASYYO010000461.1:0-1656 GCA_035933805.1 Acidobacteriaceae bacterium
CTCGTCGGAATCATGCAGCGCCGGATTGAAGACTTCGCCTTGATCGGTTCTGCGTTAAGGCTTGAGGGCTTCATCAGGCGGAAATTAGAGATGGGCTCCGGCACCAACCCGTATACCTTATGCGCTACGTGGGCAATGATCGACGTAATTGACAAAGCCAGCGCTAAATGGATGGGCGAGAGAGTCGCGCTCACCTTCGCCGAAAAAGCGAAGACCAGCAAGTCACTCATGGACGCTTACGCCACGGCAAAGGCTTCCCACGAAAACGGTCGTCTTCTAATCTCTATCACCAGGGCACGTCCCAAAGATGTTAGCCCGCTTCAGGCGGCAGACCTCTTCGCCTACGAAGCCAACAAACACGTGAACGGCCAGCATGACAGACCTCCGCGTTGGCCAGTAGCCCAAATGAAGCCTCTATTCGTGGGCGGAGCGTTGTTCGACTACCACAAGCTGTCCTTGGTGATGGCGTAGGAGAGAACTTCAATGACCGCCCGCTCGAAAGAATACGACCGCTTCACCGCCGCGATGGACCAGACAACTATTTACTGACTCATTGTTACTCAAGCAAATGCAAAGAGCGGCGGGGATGCCCGGGCGACCGGGATTTCCGGCGGGAACGAACTATACCTCAGCGAGGACCAGATAGCTGTACTCGCCGATCGTCCGCGTCTCGGGCCTCTTCCAGCCAGACTCCTCCAGCTCCCGAACGACGGCCTCCATCGGGATGCGGTGGGCGAGCGACGGTCCGGGCGGCTGCGCGACGCCGGGGCGCCAATCCAGAATCGCCACCCTGCCCTGCTCGCGAAGGATCCTCCGGCACTCGGCCAGAACGGCAGGGCGGCCGTCGAGCTCGTGCCAGAGATTCGCCATGAGGACCAGGTCGCAGCTCGCGTCCGCCAGGGGCAGCGCGGTGGCGCGGCCTTCGAGCAGAGTGATCCGTGCGGCCTGTTGCGGGCTCAACTTCTGCTCCAGAAGGCGCAGCATCTCCGCCTGAAGATCCACGGCATAGACCCTCGCAGTCTCCGCAGCATCCGCCAGAGGCAGGCTGAAGTATCCTGTCCCGGCGCCGATATCCGCCACTACGCTCGGCGGACGCAGCCGCAGAGCGGCCAGAACCTCCTGGGGAGGAAGCCATGCCTTTCTCTGCGGATCGTCCAGCTTGTGGGCCTGGGAGGCGTGGAATGTGCGCTCATTCATTCCGCCGGTCATCGAAGGCTCCCTCAAAGCGCGCTGCCCGCGGCGGTCTTCTTGCTCTCAACGCCCAGCCCGCAAGAGGCTTCCTTGAGCCCGGCCGCTTTGAGGATAAGCTCCGCCGGGCACCAGCCGGTCAAACTCGATTGAAAGAGGTTCAGCCCTACAAAAAGTGTGAGAAACAGCCAGTAAGGCGAAACCCAGTGAGCGAGGCCGAGCGAGATCAGGACCATCGACCCTGCCATAAGACGAACTCCACGTTCCACTGTCATGATGAATTCCTTTCCGAACGACGTCCTGCGCGGCCGGCAATCGCAGAGTCTGCCGGGACGGATGGGCCTGTCACAGCGCCAGAAGAGAACGCAGTGCAATCAGCCCCGCGCCCACGAGAAACCACGGCGAAACCAGCTTGGCGAGCCCGAGAAAAGCGAGAAATTGCGCAGCGCGAATGATCATACTCCATCG
>DASYYO010000475.1:0-2201 GCA_035933805.1 Acidobacteriaceae bacterium
CTATGGATGCCTGGTCGCTGCTCTCCGCTTACAAGGCTCACCCGGCCCGCCGCTCCGCCTGGGAACACACCGATGCCGAGCGCTTCCGCCACTGGGCTGCCGCTTTCGACCAGCTTTGCTCTCGCAACGGATGGCTGAGCGCCGGCCAGCTCGAATCGGCGCTCCTTCCGCATCTTTCCACCTCGTCTCTGCCCACGGAAATCCTCCTTGCCGGCTTCGACCGCCTGACTCCCGCGCAGCGAGATCTGCTCGACGGCCTGCGTTCCCGCGGTGTCACGATTGCGGAGCTCCAGCCGGAACCGGATCCGGCGCAATCCCAGCGATCCTGGATCGCCGCCGCCGACCTGCGCGGAGAAATCGAAACCGCAGCGGCGTGGGCGCGCGATATCCTGCTCGAGAATCCGGCTGCGCGCATCGGCATTGTCGTCCCCGCTGTATCGTCCGCGCGCGGCGCCCTCGACCGCACCCTCCGCCGCATCCTTGCCCCCGCCAGCGAAGATATTCGCCTGCCCTCGACGCGCCTTCCCTGGGAGTTTTCTCTGGGCCAGCCGCTCTCCCACATTCCTGCCATTCGCGCTGCGCTCCTCCTGCTGCGCTGGACTGCCGGCCCCTTGTCGGAAGAGCAGATCTCGTGGCTCATGCTGTCTGGATTTGTCGCTGACACAGTTACAAATGCCATCGCCATAGCCCATCACGATGCGCGCCTGCGCCGCTTCGCGGTGCTCTCCACCGAACGCACGCTCGACAGCTTCCGCGAGTCCCTGGCTTCTTCGCCCGCTCTGCACGATCTCCGCTTCCGTCTTACCGATCTTGGGCGCGCGGCGGAGCAGAACCGGCTCTCCTCTGTTTCCCGTCCGCCCTCGGCCTTTGCGGATCTCATCCCGCGCCTTCTTGAGCGCGTCGCCTGGCCCGGACAGCGGCCGGCGGACTCGGTCCAGTTCCAGGCCCTGCAGCGCTGGCAGCGCCTCCTGGACGAACTCGCGCTGCTCGACTTTGACGGCGCCCGCTATTCCTGGCGCGATTTCCTCGACCTGCTCGAGCACCAGGCGGAAGAGACGATCTTTGCGCCGGAATCGCACGATGCGCCGATCCAGATTCTCGGCCCCTTCGAGTCTTCCGGCCAGCAATTCGACGCCTTCTGGTTCCTGGGCACCGACGATACCGCGTGGCCGCAGCGCGGGCGCCTGCATCCGCTCCTGCCGCCGTCTGTCCAGCGTCAGTATGGGATGCCCCACGCCGCACCGGATGACGACTGGAAGCTTGCCGGCACTGTCACCACACGCCTGCTCCATTCCGCGCCGCGCATTGTCTTCAGCTTCGCGGAGCGCGACAAAGATGCCGAACTGCGTCCATCGCCCCTGATCGCCGGCTTGTTTCCCGCGGATGCAAAACCGGAGCCCGCCGCGAACGTTCGCGGTCCAGTAGAACCGCTGGCTGCTCCGGCACTGGAGTCTGTCGCCGACGATTCCGGCGTCCTTTCCTGGCCGCACGATCTGACTGCGGGCGGAGCCGAGGTTCTCAGGCGTCAGGCCGCCTGTCCCTTCCAGGCCTTCGCTGCCAAGCGTCTCCGCGCCGAGGCTCTCGACGAAAGCGAATGGGGCATCAGCCCCTCGGAAAAGGGCAAGCTGCTCCACGCCGTGATGCAGCGGCTGTTTTCCTCCACGGAGCCGCTCCCGCTTCGCAATCGCGACGATATTGTCACCGCCATTGCTACAGAACAGCTGCCGGCGATCCTCGAAACCCATATCGATGCCGCGATGCAGGCGCAGTTCGGCGCAACCGTCACCGATCCCTGGCAGCAGGCCTGTCTCGCCGCGGAAAAGCGCCGCCTCATGATCCGCATCGGAGACTGGCTTGTGCTCGAAGCCGGGCGGCAGCCGTTCGCCGTCGAATCCTGTGAGCAGCGCCTGCGCGACGTTCACGTCGGCGACCTGAAGCTCAACCTGCGTGCCGATCGCATTGACCTGCTGCCCGACGGCAGCCGCCTGCTGCTCGACTACAAGACCGGCAACGTCTCAACGGCCAGTTGGGATGGCGACCGGCCTGACGATCCGCAGCTGCCGCTCTACGCCGCCTACGGCAACGTGCAGGATGTCAGCGGTGTGCTCTTCGCTCGCATCCGCTCCGGCAAAATCGACTTCGAGGGCCGCGTGCGCGACGCCTACGCGCAGCTCTCCGCCGAAATCAAAAAGTCCAAAACC
>DASYYO010000005.1:0-2756 GCA_035933805.1 Acidobacteriaceae bacterium
TTTCCCCTGGCTGCTCTGGCGGCTTCCGCTGCCTGTGTCCTCTATCCCAGCCCGTTGATTTATCACCCCGGCAAACTGGAGATCACGGCTATCGACGTGGGCCAGGGAGACTCGCTGCTGCTCGTCTCTCCCCTGGGAAAAACGCTGCTGATCGATGCCGGAGGCCCGGTCGGCGGCGCACAATCCTCCCTCTCGAACTTTGAGATCGGCGAGGATGTCGTCTCTCCAGTGCTCTGGACGCGCAACATCCGCCATCTGGATGCGATCGAGCTGACACACGCCCATAGCGATCACATGGGAGGAATGCCTGCGGTGCTGCGTAACTTCCGGCCGGGAGGGCTCTGGGTCGGCAAGAATCCGCCGATCCCTGCCTATTCTGAACTGATCGAGGAAGCCCACAGCCTCGGCATTCCGGTCGATACCTGGGCAGCGGGAGATACCTTCGATTTCGGTGGCGCCCAAATCGAAGTTCTCTCGCCGCCGCGCGATTATCAGCCCGGCCTCACCCCCTCGAACGACGACTCCCTGGTCATCCGGGTAAGCTACGGGCGCACCTCAGCCCTGCTCGAAGGCGATGCCGAGGCCCGCAGTGAAGCTCGCATGCTCGGCGAGGATCTGCATGCGGATCTGCTCAAGGTGGGCCACCATGGCAGCAAGACCTCCACGGTTCCGCCATTTCTTGCCGCGGTGGATCCCAGGTATGCCATCGTATCCGTCGGCCACCGCAACCCCTATGGCCACCCCAGGATGGAAGTCCTTGGCCGCCTGCAGGATGGACATGTCCGCACCTTTCGCACGGATGCAATCGGCGCCGTCTCGTTCTTTCTCGACGGAAGGAGCGTCACAGCGGCGCCCCTCGATCAAAGGTAGCTTCCCTCGCAGCTTTTTGTATTTCTCTCGCATCCTTTACGTTGTACGATTCGCAACAACTGACCATGCAAGCTGGATCCGGAGGATGCCTTCCCATGGGGTCACGCGAAGCCGATGACATCAACAAACATTCCAGCCAGAATCCCGATGCTCCACTGCGAACCGCTCAGGACCGCGATACGTCCCCGGCGGAACCCGTCCGCCAGTCTGCCCAGGAAGAACTGGAAGAGCGGCGGAAGATTCGACGCCTCCAAGTAATGATGAACATGGTTACCTCCGTCATTAGCCAGGATGAAACCTTGACAGTGGAGGAGGCCGCGGAACTGGTAGCGGATAGTAAGAAAGCTGCCCTCGCTATGTTCCCGGATAAGGAACTCGCCTACAACCTCATCTACAAGCCAAGGCTGCAGCGGCTGATGCGCGAACGGTATCGCATCCAGTGAGGATGGTTTGAGCTGAAGCCGACGGACCGGCCATGCTCCTCGCCTACTTCGGGTCCGCGCTCGTCAGCCGCAAGGTGATCGTGCCCCAAAAGAGCCGGGCACGCATCTGCACCGGAAGGCGACGGGCATCGTCCGTGTACCAGATCCATATATTGCCGCGGTTCTTCACCACGCCGGCAGCGGCCATGGGTTGGACCCGGATGGTCTGGAAGGTTCCGGCCAGAGTCGTCACCGGCTCGCGAGCCTCCGCCTTCATGGTCACATCCACCACGCGCATGGAATCGGCAACCGGCATGTGGAAGCTCTGCCCCGGCTGGAGAGGCTGCGAGCCTCCATAGAAGATCGCTGACATCAGATCGGTCACGCATGGAGGGATCGGCGCTTCTTTATGCTGGACCGTTCCCGTAACCAGGTTCTTCTCGTCGAAGACCTGCCTGCCAGGGTTCGTCAGAAACCGGAGGCTGCTGGTGATCTGGCGCCTCCCCTCTTGCAAGCGCTTATTGAAGGTCGTTGAGCAGCCGGTTTGGCGATTCAGGTAGGACTCGAACCAGTCATTCACACGGTAGAGCAGGTTCACGGCCCCGACCGACTGGCCGGTTGCAACAATATGCTCCAGCCCGCCGACCTGCTCCAGGTGAAAGGTGGCTATGCCGGCCGGGAAGACGCGCCAGTCCACCGCGTAGGTCAGCGTTTGCTTCGCTGGAAACGAAAAATCATGAGATGGCGCCAGCAGCGGAGGAGCCGTCTGAGCTGCTCCCGCGAGCAGGGCTATCGCAAGGAAGAGCGTCAGTCTGGCGACGGGTCTTGGGTACCGGATCAATATCGACTCACTCGAACTTTCAAGTTAGCGTCCTTCCCATAGAAACAGGAGCAGCGATGATCGAGCGGCTCCATCTGCGGCAATCCAGGCATCAGCGCCGAAGCAACAGACGTGCAATGAGCGCAGCATAGATAGCGCACGCGCCCAAAAGGGCATTGTACTCGCGGTGCTTTCGATAGAGAGATGCGGAGAAGCCCCCGGTTTGGGTTCCTTTCTCCGCAGCCGTCCTCCGCGCCGGAGTCATCCGGGGAAAGAGCCGGGGCACTTGCCGAGCATAGGCCTCGAACCCAGGGAATTTTGATCTCAGGAACGCCTCCTCGGAGAGGATCGTGGGGCCATAGATGACGCCGAAAAGGGCGGCCAGCAAAATAGCAACCCAGAGGCTGCGCGACGCCAGAGCAAAGCCGAAGGCCGTCATCATCGAGCCCAGGTACAGCGGATTCCGCGTGTACGCATACGGGCCGGTTATAGTCAGCTCCGCGTTCTTCTTTACATAACCCGAGGCGTAGGCGCGCAGCAGAGTCCCGGGAACCACAAGGAGCAGGCTCCACGCCAGGGACGAGAGATCCGGACGGGCTCTCCACAGGAAGAAGGCGGCGAACAAAAAGCCCATCGGCACACGG
>DASYYO010000051.1:0-23991 GCA_035933805.1 Acidobacteriaceae bacterium
TTGGCAAAGTCAAAGCCGTATCTTCCCTTGATACAGAGAAAGTCGCCGTTGATCCCGCTCTTGTCGCGATTGTCGCCGCGCAGAATCTCCGAGCCGCTGCTCACACTGCGCACGCCCAGCGTCGTCTTGCAGCCATCCCCGCAATGCGTGCAGATGGAGGAGATGTGATTCATCTCCCAGGGACGCGTCTTGTAGCGATAAGTTCCTGAGGTCAGCGCGCCCACCGGACAGATGTCGATGCACATGCCGCACTCTTCGCAATCCAGGTGATCTTCCTTATTCGGCGCGATCACGCTGGTTACTCCGCGGTTCTGCACGCCGAGGGCCCACACGTCCATACCCTCGCCGCAGACGCGAACGCAGCGATAGCAGAGGATGCAGCGCGGGCGGTCAAAGAAGACCACCGGCGACCATTGCTGCTCCTCGCGATGTTGCTTTGCCTCGGTGTAGAGCGACTCGCCGGCGCCGTACTTGAAGGTCATGTCCTGCAGCTCGCATTCGCCGCCGGCATCGCACACCGGGCAATCGAGCGGGTGGTTGCCGAGCAGCAGCTCGATGGTGGCCTTGCGCGCCTGCGCGATCTCCGGGCTCTCGGTCGTGAACACCTGGCCCTCGGCTACCTGTGTGGTGCAGGCGGTCTGCAGCTTGGGAACCTTCTCCTGGCGCACCAGGCACATGCGGCAGGCGGCCTGCAGCGAAAACCCCGGGTAGTAGCAGAACTGGGGGACGGCGATGCCCGCCGCGCGGCATGCCTCGATCAACAGCGTGCCTGCAGGTGCGGTCAGCTTTTTGCCATCGACAGTAAAGGTTACGTCAGCCATAAGATTCCTTCATCGGGTTCGCCCCGGATCATGCGCCCGCGAGGGCCTCCTGCGGCGCCTTCGCGTAAGGACACGGTTTGCCGTCCAGGTGGTCTTCAAACTCCTTGCGGAACTTCTTCACGAAGGCGATGGTCGGCATCGCCGCCGCATCTCCCAGGGGGCAGAAGGTTCTGCCCATCATGTTCTCCGCGAGGTAACGAATGTTGTCGATATCCTTGGCGACCCCGGCTCCGGCGTGAAAGCGAGTCAGCGTCTTCTTGAGCCAGTCGGTGCCTTCGCGGCAGGGGATACACCATCCGCAGCTCTCATGCTGATAGAACTTCATGGTTCGCAGGGCAAACTCCACCATGCAGACGGTCTCGTCAAGGACGACGACGCCGCCCGAGCCAAGCATGCTTCCCGCCTTACCGACCTGGTCGAAGTCCATGCCGATGTCAATCTCCTCCGGCAGCAGGCACGGCGTGGAGGAGCCTCCGGGCACGACGGCCTTCAACTTTCTGCCGTGGAAAATGCCGCCGCCCACCTCATAGATCATCTTCCTGAGGTTGTAGCCCATGGGCAACTCGTAGACGCCCGGGCGTTCCACATGTCCGCTGAGGCAGAAGAGGCGCGTGCCGCCGTTGCGTTCGGTTCCCAGCTTGGCATACTCGGCGCCGCCGATGCGGAAGACATGAGGAACGGTGGCGATCGTTTCGGCATTGTTGATGATGGTCGGGCCGCCGTAAAGGCCGACCACCGCGGGGAAGGGAGGCCGGATGCGCGGAACGCCGCGCTTGCCTTCCAGCGACTCCATCAGCGCAGATTCTTCGCCGACTTCATAGGCGCCCGCGCCGGTGTGCGAGAGGATGTTGAAGTCCAGTCCGCTGCCAAAGATGTTCTTGCCCAGAAAGCCCCGGGCATACGCCTCCTCGATCGCCCGCTCCATGATCTTCAGCAGGTACCGGTACTCGCCCCGCAGATAGATGAAGCCCGTCTTTGCGCCGATCGCCAGCCCGGCGATGATGACTCCCTCGATCACGGAGTGGGGATCGTGTTCAAAGATCAACCGGTCTTTGCAGGTTCCCGGCTCACTCTCGTCGCCGTTCACCAGCACGTACTTCGGCCTTTCGCTCTGCTTGGGAACGAAGGACCACTTCATCCCGGTGGGGAAGCCCGCGCCGCCCCGCCCCCGCAGGTTCGAGGCCTTCATCTCGGCGATGATTCCGTCGGCGCCGAGCTCGATCGCCTTGCGCGCCGACTGGTAGCCGTCCAGCTCCAGATAACGATCGATCGAGGCTGCCCCTTTCCCAAAGCGATAGGAGACCAGCTTGACTTCATCGGGATGGGAGACCAGTTGTGCCATGTTTTCTCCGCTTGGATCGCTCGTTCGCCTGCCGAACCTGCCGTCCGGTTCCTAGTTCCGCGTTCGGTAGGAGTCCAGAACCTTGTCCATCGACTCCGGCGTCAGATTTTCATGAAAGTCGTAGTTCACTTGCACGGCAGGGGCCCACGAGCAGGCTCCGATGCACTCCACCTCCTCAAGGGAGAAGAGGCCGTCGGGAGTGGTCTGCTTCTGGCCGATGCCGAGCCTATCCTTGCAGTGCCCAAAGATCTCGTTGCCGCCGCGCAGCATGCAGCTGATATTTGTGCACACCTGTACGTGATACTTGCCGTGCGGCTTGGTGTGCAGCAGCGAGTAATAACTGATGACGTTCCGCACATCGAGATCGGTGATGCCGATCCGCACCGCTATTTCGGAGACCACCGCGTCGGAGAGATAGCCGACCTCGTCCTGGGCGTAAAGCAGCATGGGAATGAGAGCCGACCGGCGTATCGGATAGATCGTCACCAGGCGATCGAAACGCGCCGCAAGCTCGGGGCTGAAGATGGTTTTCATTTCTGCGCTCATCCTCTGGTTCTTAACTCGATTGCTTTCTTGCGGCCTTGGTGAGGCATTCGATCCATTCGATCGCGGCCTGATCCAGAGCCTTCTCCGTACCATCGACCAGCAGGCGGCCATCATCCTGAATCCGGAGATCGCCGGAGCGCTCGATCGCGGCCTCGGCGAGCCGCCAGCTTCCCGCGCCGCTCGCGGTATCCAGGCTGAGAAGCAGCGTTAGCTGCTCATGCTCGATCCGCAGGCCGCCGGAAGGCACGAAGGTGAGCCGGAATTCGCCGTGGTTCACGCTCGCCGCATAGGCATACACGCGCAGCATGGAGAGCAGGGAATCCCATATCTCCGCACGGATTTGCTGCGGGTTTGCGCCAGGCTCCGCTCGTTCGCTCTCGACCGTGCTCGATGCGTCCATCATCGATCGATCTCTCCCAGCACGATGTCGATCGATCCGATCACCGCAACGACATCGGCCAGCAGCCGGCCGACGCACATGGTCTCCAGCGCCTGCAGCGAGGCGTACGTTGGGTTGCGCATGTGAACGCGATAGGGCTTGGCCGTGCCGTCGCTCACGACGAAGTAGCCCATCTCTCCCCGCGGCGACTCGATCGCCTGATAGACCCGGCCGGCAGGAACCGCGAATCCCTCGGTCACGATCTTAAAGTGATAGATGAGGGCCTCCATCTGGGTCTTCATCTTCTCGCGGTCCGGCAGAACGACCTTGGGAGCATCGGCATTGAGCCGGCCCTCGGGCATTCCATCGAGCGCCTGCTGGCAGATCTTGACCGACTCGCGCATCTCCTGCATGCGCAGGACGTAGCGGGTCCACACATCGCCTACATCGGAGACCGGCACTTTGAAGTGGAACTTCTCGTAGCTGGAGTAGGGCATATCGCGGCGCAGGTCCCAATCGACGCCGCTGGCCCGGAGCGGCGGTCCTGTTACCCCGAGAGCGATCGCGTCGGCCGCGCTCAGATAGCCCACGCCCTTCAACCGGTTCTGCCAGATTGGATTGCCGTTCAGCAGATTTTCGTACTCGTCGATCTTCTCCGGCATCATGCGCAGCAGCTTTTGCACCCGCTCGTAGAAGTCCACCGGGGGCTCGAGACTCAGTCCGCCGATGCGGAAGTAAGAGCCCATCATCCGCTGGCCGCTGACGTGCTCGAAGATCTTGAGGATCTCCTCGCGTTCTCTGAAGGTGTAAAGAAAGACAGTCAGCGCGCCGATATCCATCGCGTGCGTGCCCAGCCAGACCAGATGGGACTGGATGCGGGTAAGCTCATTCAACAGAACGCGGAGGAACTGCGCCCGCGGCGGAATCTCCAGCTCCAGCAGCTTTTCGACCGCCAGGCAGTAACAGAGATTGTTCGACATCGGGCTCAGATAATCGATGCGGTCGGTCAGAGGCACGACCTGCTGGTAGAACTTGGCCTCGCAGGTTTTCTCGATCCCGGTATGCAAAAATCCGATATCGGGCACCAGGCGAAGCACTGTCTCGCCGTCGATCTCGAGAACGAGGCGGAGCACGCCGTGAGTCGACGGGTGCTGGGGGCCCATGTTGAGGATCATGGTGCGGTCTTTGGAGCCTTCGACCGGACGGGGTTCGAGCAGCGGGGAAATGGCGAAATCCGCAGCGTCCATTAGCGATAGCCCTCCACCGGGTAGTCCTTGCGCAAGGGGTGCCCCTCCCACTCATCGGGCATCATGATGCGCCGCAGATTCGGATGCCCGCTGAAGCGCACCCCGAACAGATCCCACACCTCGCGCTCGTAAAAATTGGCCGAGGGCCAGACCGGCGTGATACTCGCGACCTCCGGGTCCAGGCTGTCTACCAGAACGCAGAGGCGAATGCGCCGCCTGAGGCCGTGGGAGAGGATGTGATAGTTCACCTCGAAGCGCGGCTCGGCGGGATACCAATCCACGCAGGTAACATCCGCGAGGAAGTTGTAGCCCGCATCGCGGACCGTCCTCGCCGCCTCGCGGATCGCGTCCCGGGCGATCCACAAGGTCAACTCGTTGCGATCAAACCGGGCGTTGACGATGGAGCCAGCGATCGCGGCTTCGAGAGCTGCAACCGCCGGATCCCCGGCATGCGCTGCCAGGACTGTATCTCTCTCCTGAGCTGAGTCCATATCCATTAGAGATCGGCCTTGTCCGAGGACCAGTCCAGGATCCCCTTCTTCCACACATAGAAAAGCCCGACCATGACAAAGCCGAGGTACACGATCATCTCCCAGAAGCCGAACATCCGCGAACCGAAGAGTCTGGGCATGTCGCGATAGACCACCGCCCAGGGCAGCATAAAGACCGCCTCCACGTCGAAGAGGATGAAGAGCATGGCAACCATGTAGAAGCGAACCGAGAAGCGGCCGCGCGCGTCCCCTTCGGCCTCGATTCCGCACTCGTAAGGTTCCAGCTTGACCGCCGTATTGCGATGACGCCCGATGAAGCGGGAGCCGAGCACCATTCCCGCACCCAACCCGACCGCAACCATGATCTGCAAGAAGAGTGGCAGATAATTCCAGAAATACTCAGGCGCGTGCATGCGAATTTATCCGGTCTGAACTATTGTTTTGGTCTGCGCTATCAGGCCAGCGGCTCGATAGCTCGAAGCTTCGGGCGGAAAAGGACAAGGGGACCACAAGTTTGTGAATCCCTTACCTCTCCTAGCTTACACCAATTGAAGAGGCAATTTGGTTGCAGTGGCCGGTGCGCTCCGCCTTCGTCAAGCTCACAAAAGTTCTCTTCGCATAAGCCTGGAAATCTCCATCCACCTTCTTTTGAAGGCGCGCGCCCCTTCTGGCCCAAAACGGGCAGAACATCCCCTGAACTGTTTCAAGTTGAAACAGGGTCTCCGCAATCGATCGCACAGCTTCAAGCCCCGCGTGGACGTCGCCGATAGTGTTCTTGAACGGAGAACGCCATGGCTACGAAAGCTGTTTTCCAAGCCCCAGAAAAATCCCTCGCAACCTCGGCCGCCCGCTCCTCCCAAACTCCGCTGCGCAGGATCTCTCCTGCGAACGGCCGGGCGCTGGAGATTCTTGGCCACGCCATCGAATACCTGACGGACGAGTACGCATTGAACGTATTCGAGGTGGGAATCCTCGATAGCGTAGATCCGCGGATCGAGGCAATTCAGACGCTCATGGCCCTCAATCGCCAGGTCTACTACGCCTGTCCCGAGATCGAACCCGCGCTGCGGAGGATTGCCCGCCGGCTCTTCGGCTCGCCGGTGATCGCGCCCGAGAGCTACCCGGGCCAGCCCCAGGGCTGATGCATTGCCGCGGCAGGCAAACCGGCCGCCCTCTCGCACCGCAGAGTGAGGCTCCCTGATACTCTTCGAGGATGCAGTTGCTTATCAATGGTCAATCCCGTGACTTCGCTCAACTGGCCGAAGGCTCCAGCATCGACGATCTGATCGCCTCCCTCGGGCTGAAGGGAGACCGCGTGGCCGTCGAGTTCAACGGTGCGATCGTCTCTCGCGGCGAATGGCCGAAGGCGCAACTGGCGAATGGCGACAAGCTGGAGATTGTGCACTTCGTGGGCGGCGGCTCAATCGCGAACGAATAAACAGCCTGCTCGAAAACCCTCCGAAGCTGCGAACGAGACGATCGGTGGCGTCTTTCCCGATCGCCAATTCCTTCTTTCCACTCGATCCTTCTCCGGTTGCAAATCTGTTCGACAGCCTCATCGCAGGACTTGTCCGCCCGGCGCTCTCGGCCTTTCCGTTCCCGGTGCGGTATAGTCAGCCAAGAGATGAGCCCCGTCCCGCGTTCTTTGGCAAGGAGGCGCACGTCCGCAGTCCTTGCCTTTCTGATCTCACTTTTGTTTCCTGCCGTCCTGCTCCGCGGTGTGGCTTCGGCGGAGAACGCGCCGCCCATTGCCGTCCAACAGCGGCCCGACGGACCCACCTTCACCGTCTCCCTTCCTTCCGGGCATCCGCTGCGTGTAGTCGTCTATGGCGATATGCGCTTCACCGATCCACGCAATACCAGCGACACGTGGCCCCTCGTGCGGCAGTGGCTTGCCGGGAAGGTTGCCGAAGAGAAGCCCGATCTCATGCTGCTGACCGGCGACATGCCTTTCCGCGGCGGCAGCCCGGAGGACTGGAAGGAGTATGACCGCGAGACCGCGGCCTGGCGCGCGGAGCATTTGCTCGTCTATCCCACGATCGGCAATCACGAGGTTCTGCCCACCGAGCGAGCCGGCCTGGTGAACTACTTTCTCGCTTATCCGCAGATTGGAAACTCTCGCTGGTACTCGGTGCTCGCGGGCAATATTTATGTCATCGTGCTGGACAGCGCGACCTTCTGGAGCCCCGGCTGGCCGCAGCGCGAATGGCTCGATGGGCAACTGGAGCATCTCCCCGCCTCAGTAGACTTCGTCTTCTTTCTCTTCCATGTGCCGATGGTCGCCGATCTGCAGACCGCATTCATGCTCGGCATCCCGAGCCCCGGAGCACTCGAGGTACGGCGGTACATCGAGGCGCAGGCTGCCAGGTCGCACGCGAAGTTTGTCGTCTTCAATGGACACATTCACAATTACGAACGCTTCGAGGTCAACGGCGTGACCCATGTGATCACCGGGGGCGGGGGAGCGCGGCCCTATCCCGTCTTCCTGCGCGGCGATCAGGACATGTACCGGGCGCATACATATCCTAATTTCAATTACGTGATCCTCACCTTGCAAGGGAAGCATGCCGCGGCCAGAATGTACCGGGTCGCGGACCCGGAGACAGCAAAGATGCGCCTGGAGCTGGGAGACAGCTTTACCCTCGACGCCAGATAGCCGAAGGGGCTCGCAGCGCACGTTGCCAAGGGTTCTTGAAGAGCGTTCCTGATCCGACGGCTGCAGACCCGGGAGCGACCCACCTGGGTCGATGGACCTGGATCTACTGGCCAAAGACCAGCAGGCCGAAGAGGAAGATCCAGAAGATGCCCATGGTGTGCCAGTACCATGCGGCGCAATCGACCAGTGCCTGCCGGGCTTCCACACGCCGCAGCACAAACAGTCCAAGGACGGATGCGGCCAGGGCAAAGACGCCGATCAGCAGGTGAATGCCGTGTGTGCCGGTGATGAGATAGAAGAAGTGGCTGCTTGGATCGGAACCAAAGAAGACGCCCTCGGCCACCAGTTGCTTCCAGGCGATCCATTGTCCTGCAAGAAACATGCTGCCGAGCACAGCCGTGGCCACCAGCCATGGAGCGGCCCTGCGGACCATGGGACGTCCCAGGCCCAGCCACTCTTCCATGACGTCGATCTCGTGGAAGAGCTGGCGTCTGCCCAGCTCCATCGTCAGGCTGCTGAGAAGGATGACGGCGGTATTGATCCACAGCACGGGAGGAATAGCGAGAGGATGCCAGTCGAGCACCCAGCTATTCGAAGCGGTGAAGTGGCCGCTGTCCTGGCGCGCGAAGAAGGTGCTGACCAGGGCTACGAAGAACATCAGGTCGCTGGCCAGGCCGAAAAACAGAAGCATGCGATAGCGAGAGAGCATCTCGCGCGGGCCGCGTCGGCCAGGCGGCCGGTTCTCCCAATTTTCTCCGTCCCCGCCACCTCCGGTAGGCCTGCGATCCAAGGGCGGCTTGCCGCCAAACCCAGTATCTTTGCGCTCGGTCTCAGTCGGGGTGCGGGTGAAGGTAGCGGGCATGGTCACAACTCCCTCCTCGAAAGAGTACTCCTGTTTTGCCCCAGGCTCCCACTTGTATTAAAAATCCTATTTGCCGGATAAATCCAGGTCCTCGACGATTACTCAAAGACCGCCCTTGGCTCCGCGCACGAGGTCGACAAAAAACCGGTGAACGCGCCGGTCGGCCGAGAGCTCGGGATGGAAGGTTGCCGCCATCAGCTTGTCCTGCCGCAGGAGGACCGGGAAGCCCTCCCGCTCCGCCAGAACCTCGATGCCGGGGCCCACTTCGGTGATCCGCGGCGCCCGGATAAAGACCATCTCCAGGGGCCCGCCGGGCAGGCTGGTAGGCCCCTGGAGGATGGCGCTGTCGATCTGCCGCCCATAGGCGTTGCGCTCCACGCTGATATTCAACGCCCCCAGGCTTTGCTGCTCGGGATGCGTCACCCGCCTGGCCAGTAGGATGCATCCGGCGCAGGTGCCGAAGGCAGGTTTCTCCCGGACGAATCTCTCGAGGCCCTCTAGAAAGCCATCTCGCTCCAGAAACCGGAGAAACGTTGTGGACTCCCCTCCTGGGAGGATGAGTCCGTCGATCTGGGCCAGCTGCTCCGGCTTGCGCACCAACACGGCGTCGGCGCCGGCCTCCCGCAGGGCCTCCGCATGAGCCGCAAAATCGCCCTGAAGTGCGAGCACGCCAATCCTCGGCATGTCGCCGCCGTCGAGTGTCCCTTCCGATCCCATCCAATGCACCCTGGTTCTTTCCATGGCAGAGAAGCGCTGCGTTGGAGACCGCACCAGGCAGCCCGGCATGCGCACCCAAACCTGCGAAATCTCAAGCAATACTTTAAGGGCCGTCCCGTCTGAGCGCTTTACCCACGCACAGGGCTGCCGACTTGGAGGCTGCATCCAGAGCGGGAGGCCTAAGAGGCAGGCAGACAAAGGCGCGAGCAATCAGGGACGAGCCGCGCGCCCGCAAGATTCGAACCTGGCTCTCCCAGACCCGAATGGCAATCCACCGCGCTGTAGCCCGAAAGCGCCCGGCTACCAGCCGCGGGTTTGCAGCAGTTGATGCTCTTCCAGGGCCGCGACGGCGAGGCCCTTCATGGAGCCGGTCATCTGTTCGCTCACCTCGGCCAGCACCTTGGGATCGTTGAAGTGCGTCGCGGCGATCACGATGGCCTTGGCGCGGGACTCCGCCTCTTCGCGTTCTTTTGCGTTTCGCGGCGCGCCCTTCTCATCGAGTTCGACGTTGAGCGGCGTCGCTCCGTCCTTCATGAAGATGCCTGAGCCAACGAAGACCGACTCGGCGCCGAGCTGCATCATCAGGGCCGCATCCGCAGGCGTGGCGATACCGCCGGCGGAGAAGTTCGGCACAGGCAGCTTGCCCGTCCTGGCCACCATGCGGACCAGCTCATAGGGAGCGCGGTGCTCCTTGGCGGCAGCATAAAGCTCCTCTTCGCCCAGGACGGTGAGCGCCTTCATCTCCTTGACGATCTGGCGCATATGCTTGACCGCGTGGACCACGTCGCCGGTGCCGGCTTCGCCCTTGGTGCGGATCATGGCCGCGCCTTCGGCGATGCGGCGGAGCGCCTCGCCCAAGTCCCGCGCTCCACAGACGAAAGGCGTCTTGAAGGCGTGCTTGTCAATATGGTGTGCCTCGTCGGCGGGGGTGAGCACTTCACTCTCGTCGATGAAGTCGACGCCGAGATACTCAAGAATCTGCGCCTCGGCGAAGTGGCCGATGCGCGCCTTGGCCATCACCGGAATGGAGACCGATCCGATGATCTGCTTGATGAGAGCCGGGTTGGCCATGCGGGCCACGCCGCCCTCGGCGCGGATCATCGCCGGAACCCGCTCGAGAGCCATGACCGCAACCGCGCCCGCGCTCTCCGCGATGAGCGCCTGCTGCGTCGTCATCACGTCCATAATGACTCCGCCCTTGAGCATTTCGGCCAGGCCGACCTTCAACCGCAAACCTGTGGAGCCTGAATAACTTCCGTTTGTCTCTGCCATATCTCGCATCTCCCGCATATCCCGGTGGGATCGGGAATCTGCCGCGCTGCTTCCAAACTCTGAGTTTATCAGTATCCCGCGCTGTAAAACGGGAGAAGGCTCACGCCGCCGCATTCTGCCCATAGCCCCCGGGGCGCTATACTCAACGCAATATGACGGCCAGCAAAATCCCGGATCAGACGATGCCTGCTGATGCGGAGAATGCCTCTTTAGCGAAACGCGCTGCGGTCAAAGCCGCGCATCGCGCCCAGTCAGGTCCGCTCAGGATCCTCAACCAGGAGCCTGCGAAAGCCTCCAGGGCCTTTTACCTCGAGACCTTCGGCTGCCAGATGAACATGCATGACTCCGAAAAGGTAATCGGCACGCTTGAGCAGCAGGGCTATCGCCAGGTGAACTCCGAGCTGGAGGCTGACGTCATCTTCTACAACACCTGCTCGATTCGCGACAAGGCGGAGCAGAAGGTCTTCAACCGCCTGAATGACTTCAAAAAGTTCTACGCCGCCGGCAAGCGCTTTGGGGTGCTCGGCTGCGTTGCGCAGCAGGAGGGAGAGCGCATCTTCGAGCGCGCGCCCTATGTCTCAATCGTCTCCGGCTCGGCCTCCTACCGCAGGCTGCCCGAGATGCTCCGGCGGCTGGAGGCGGGAGAGACGCGCATCACCGGCCTCGACGACCGGCAGACCGACGAGACCTTCGAGACTGAGTTTACGAGGCGCTCCAACCCTCACCGCGGCTATATCACCATCATCGAAGGCTGCGACAAGTTCTGCTCCTATTGCATCGTGCCCTACACCCGCGGCAAGGAGCGCAGCCGCTCTTCCAGATCAGTGCTGGAGGAGGCGCGCCGCATGACTGAGTCCGGCTACACCGAGGTGCAGCTCCTGGGGCAAAACGTGAATTCGTATCGCGACCCGGAAGGGAAGGCGAGCTTCGCCGAGCTGCTCGCCGCGGTCGGAGAGCTGTCCGGCATGCGCCGGGTGCGCTTTACCACTTCGCATCCGCGGGACTTTACCCGCGATATCGTCGAAGCGATCGATGCCGTTCCCGCGCTCTGCGATCATGTGCACCTGCCGGTGCAGAGCGGGTCCACGCAGGTGCTTGCCGGAATGCAGCGCGAGTACTCCCGGGAGCAGTACCTGGAACGCATCTCCTGGATCCATGCCGCGCGCCGCCCGATCAGCATCACAACGGACATGATCGTCGGTTTCCCCGGAGAGACCATGGCCGAGTTCGAAGAGACGCTCTCGCTGCTCGATCGCGTGCAGTACGATGCCGTCTTCGCCTTCAAGTACTCGCCGCGGCCGAACACTCCGGCCGTAGGCATGTCCGACAGCATCTCCGAAGAGGAGAAGAGCCGGCGGCTTCAGATCTTGCTTGAACATCAGAGAGAGATTCAGAAGTCAAGCTATTCCAGGCATGTAGGAGAGGTTCTGGAAGTAGCGGTTGAAGGATTCAACAGCCGCCGTGGCCAGATCGCCAGCAGAACGTCGCAGAATCTTACGGTCAACTTCCTCCCCCGGGACCCGATCCTGCCGGCGCCGGGGAGCTATCTTCCGGTCCGCATCACCCAGAGTTTTCCCAACAGCCTGTTAGGTCAGGCCATCGCATAACGGAGTCGCCGATGGACGTCGAAATGAAAATCCGAGGCTTAGTCATGGATCCGGCTACCAATATGCCGATCGTGATCCTGAAAGATGTCCAGGGAGACACCGTGCTGCCGATCTGGGTCGGCTTGTATGAAGCCAACGCCATCGCTCTCGAGATCGAGAAATCGACTACACCTCGTCCCATGACGCACGACCTGCTGCGGAACATGATCTCCGGCCTGAACGCCTCCGTGCAGAAAGTGGTGGTCACAGAACTCAAGAACGACACCTTTTACGCTGTCATCTGGATGGAGCAGGATGGGGAAGTCGTCAGCATGGATGCCCGCCCCTCCGACGCCCTGGCGCTGGCCCTGCGCTCCGATTGCCCGATCTACGTCAGTGAAGAGGTCATCCGCATCGCCAAGCTGGCTCCCAGCATGACGGAGACCAGCCCGGAAGAGCTGCGCCGCTGGCTGGAGGGCCTCAACGACGAGGACCTGGGCCGCTACAAGATGTAGCTGGCCTTTCCTGCGCCGCGCCTCAGGGAGTCTTTCAGGATGCTGCTTTGCCTGGGGAGCGTCCGGCAGCCGTAGCCTTGTTCTCCATGCAGTCGACCGTCACGACGCCTTCCTCCATGCCGGCATAAGCCCGCGCGCTGCTCCAGAGCCAGTCCGTCGAGGTCTCCGCCAGGCCCGCCTTGACCGGCTCCTGATGCATGAAGGCCAGCCGCTCCTGAACTCTCTCCGGATCGAAGACGTGCGTATCCGCGTAGCGCGTCTCCCAGACCTGTTCATCGGAACGCGCCGACGTGTTGTAGCGGCGGCCGTAGCGCTTGCGCAGCATGTTGATCGCGTTTTCCGCCGTATCGACCCCCGGCTCGGTCATCAGCAGGTCGAAGTGGCTGGGCATGACGGCATATCCAGCGACCTTGAAGCGGAACTTCACCCTCAGCTCCTCCAGCAGTTGAACGAAGAGATCGCGATGTTTCTCGACGCCGAGCTTCGGCTGGCCGAGATAGCAGCGGCAGGTGATGAAGTGGAGTTGACCGGTTCCGTAGACGCGGTTCTGACCTTTGGGCATGAACTGCAGTGTATGCCAGCGGCGGCCCTGACCGACGAGCCGGTCTGCGCGGTCCGGAGGGAAGCGATTGGGAGCAGGTGAGCTGAAGCGAAAAACAGCATTGCATGCGGACGACCCGCTTTGTTGGCGCAAGGCTGAAGCGCCCATAGCAGGTGGTTCTTCTCCACTTATTATTCACATCGGATTGCCGTTATCGGTTCGATCCTTGCTGCTCGCAGCGCAGGCAGAAGAGAGGCTGCACTGGCGATCGCGGTCAGCGTCGCTACCGATGCCACAAGAACCCACGGATCGCGTGGTGAGGTTTCGTAAAGGAAACTGGCCAAGGCCCGTGACGCGAGGACTGCGGCGGCGAGTCCGGCTCCCGAACCAATACCCGCAACCAAAGCATTTTCCCGAAAGATCATCGCCACGACTCCTGAGCGTTGCGCTCCCAGCGCCATGCGGATGCCGATTTCGCTGGTCCGCCGCGCGGTGGTGTAGGCCAGCGTTCCGTAAAGCCCAATTGCGGTTACGAGGAGGGCACATCCGGCAAAGAACAGAGCCAGCAGCGCCATCATCCGTTGCGGGCCGATCGAATTGTTCAGCACCTCGTCCAATGTCGTCATTACCGGGGCCGGGATGGTTGGCGCCAGCCGGGCAGCTATGGAGCGAGCCGCTGCCGCCAGCGGCGCCTGCGACCCATCCACGCGCACCACCGCATTCAACGAAGGCTTTT
Source organism: Acidobacteriaceae bacterium (assembly GCA_035933805.1). Lineage (GTDB taxonomy): Bacteria > Acidobacteriota > Terriglobia > Terriglobales > Acidobacteriaceae > PALSA-350. Next base: position 13,712 of record DASYYO010000051.1, read on the forward strand.
TCTGCAGATCTTGCGTGATCGGCACGTAGCCGGCTGGCGGCGGGGGGCTACGCATATCCCTGTACTTCGCATCGCCAACGACTGCCACCACCTCATATGAGGTCTTCTCTCTTGGATTGACTACCTGTTGTCTCAATGCGTTCCGGCGCGGAAAGAGTAGTTTTGCCGCCGATTGGTTGAGGATCATCTTCAGCCCAGAATCCTTGGTGTCACTCCACTGGAATTCGCGTCCCAGATGCAGAGGAATCCGCATGGTCTCAAAGTAATTCGGCCCCACGCTGTTCAGAAAAATGAGATGGGAACTCCCGCCCGGCGCAGAGTAAACTCCGTTCCAGCCTCTGTCAGACAGCGGCACAATGAACTGGAAACTCACACTTCTCACGCCCGGCTGGTGGCTCAATCCTTCGCCCAATTGCCGATAGATCTGCATCAGCTGATCGCCTTCGAGTTGCTGTTTATCCATGCTGAAGGCGATGTTCACCACGCCCGTGGGATCGAACCCCGCACCTGACTTATAGAGCCTCACGAGGCTCGTCGCGAGAAGCGCAGCACCGGCGACCAAGACGAGAGCGAGAGCAACCTCAGATGCCATGAGCACTCGCGGGAGAATCCTTCTCCGTTCATGTGTCTTGCTCGCGTGCTGGCCTTCCTTGATGTGGTCGTTCAGGTCGCCGCCCGTCGCCTGCAACGCTGGAACCAGCCCTATCAGTACCGCTGCCGTTACCGCGATGAACGCGGCGAAGAGGAAGACACGCATATCCAGCGATGTATCGAGCATCACGCTTTGTGAAGCGCTGCCGCTCATCAGCATTGCTCCGAGCGAACGGCTTACGAGCGGCGCCGCTGCCAGCCCCAAAGCTGTCCCCACAGTTGCGATCAACAAACTCTCGACCAGCAGCTGATGGATCAGCCGTCGCCGCGTCGCCCCCATCGCCAAACGCATCGCCAACTCCCGCTCCCGGGCTGCGCCGCGCGCCATCAACAGACTCGTCAGGTTCAGGCAGGCCAGCAGCAGGATCCCTCCGCACATCGAGAACATCGCCACTAGCGCCTTGCGAAAGAGCATGCGGGCGTAGGTAAACCCACGGGACCCTGGCTCGGCTGCGAAATGGAAATGCCCCTTCTCCTCATCTGCAATAAAACTGGAGTCGGTTGACGCCTCATGCAGAATCGGTCCAGATATCGTAAGCAGCGCTGCGTTTGCCTGTTCCAGGCTGACGCCCGGTTGCAAGCGAGCGACCACGGTTAGCCACCATGCATTGATTCCGGCATCGATGTGGTTCCTTGGCGCATCGATGATCGGGTCGGCCGATAGCGGAGCAAAGATCTCTGGCCGCTGCGTGGGATCGGCTCCTATAAACTGCTTAGGCATCACCCCCACCACGGTGAACGGAACATTGGCGATGACCAGCTTACGTCCCAGGACGTCCGGAGCGCGGTTGAACCAGTTCTCCCAGAAGCGTTCGCTGATGACCACCGCCAGTCCCGCCGCACTGCCGCCGGTCCGGTCATCCTCTGGCGTCAGGTAGCGCCCCATCAGCGGCGTCGTCTGTAGCGCCGGGAAGAATTGGCCGCTTACGAGCATTCCGCGAATGTTTTCGTTCCCAGAACCTCCCTGTACCTGCAGCGTGTCTGCGTTGTAAGCGAAGACTTCCGCGAAAACGTCGTGTCTGTTCTCCAGGCCCCGGAAGAATGGCGTGCAGAAACTATAGTTGGGCTCGGGACCACCCTCCTCGATACGCAGCACTGCCAACTGCCCGGCATGAGGTACCGGAAGCGGGCGTAGCAGTAGCCCGTTGATCAATGAGAAGACTGCCGTGTTCGCGCCCACCCCTAAAGCCAGTGTCAGCAGCGCCACTGCCGTGAACCCGGGCGACTTCCTTAGCAGGCGCGCCGAAAAGCTCATGTCGCGCAGAAAGTTCTCCACTGCCCGAAATTGCCACAGTTCGCGGAGTTGCTCTTTCTGCCGCTCTATCCCACCCAGCAATTTCATCGCAGTCGAACGCGCCTCGCTCGCCGACATTCCCTGCGAAAGGAGTTGCTCCACTTGACTGTCCAAATGAAACCGAAGCTCCTCATCCAGCTCTTCCTCAACATGCCTCTTGTCGAATAGCGTCCGCACCCGCAAAAGAAGTGAAGAGAGCCGGTGCCTGATCTTCATCACTTTGCCTCTCCTAGCCGCAGAACCAGCGACACCGCCCCCGACAGCCGGTCCCAATCCGCGACTTGATCCTTCAGCGCCCTCTGTCCGCTCGGCGTCAGCGAATAGAATTTCGCCCGCCGGTTATTCTCCGTAGGCCTCCACTTTGCAGTGATCCACCCAGTCACCTCAAGCTTATGCAGCGCCGGATACAGCGAACCTTCGCTCACCTGCAGCACATGGCCGGAGACAGCTTTCAACCTCTGGCTGATCGCCCAGCCATGCAACGGCTCAAGTGCAAGAATCTTGAGAATCAGAACGTCCAGCGTCCCTTGGACAAAATCTGGTGGTTTGCTCATATTCCTCTCGGTTACCGAGGACAATGTACCGCAACTCCCCTCGGTAAGCAAGAGGAGAGAGTTTGGCCGCAAAAATGGGCTGAGGATAGGTTCGAATCACGTGGCGCAAAACCGCCGAGGCACCCATCGAGCATTCCAGTGCGACTTCACGGGAACTGACGCATGGCCGAGGCGTTTGTTCTCGACGAATGGCGGTGTGGGCTGACACGCTGATCCTTACTCAAGATACGGGAGGGAAGCAGCAGCCCTTTCCATCCGACCTCCAGCGGCCTGTCCGCGAAGTCTCGGTGTTCCGCATCAACAAGCCGGAGGCAACGGCGGAAAGGGCATGACGCAATTCGGTCGATTCGCTGGCCGGGTGGAACGTCGAGATCCTGTGTGCGAACCCCAGCCAGGACTCTGCGTTTACGCGCGTAGTTTACAGAATATCCGTTATCAGACACGATGGAACTGAGCGGTCCGGCTGTTCGCTCCACGTTTACCGGCTCATCCTGATGCTGCGCGCGAGTCCCTGGACCACTCCCGCAACAGGAATCCCGCTACGAGGATGAGAGCCAGAGTCAGCGCCAGCCACAAGCCATAGATCCCCATCCTGGCCCGGAAGCAAAGCAAGTATCCCAGCGGCAATCCGAAGAACCAATATCCGCCAAGGTTGATGAGCATGGGGGCGCGGGTTCGTCCCAATCCTCTCATCGCTCCGGTTGAGACCGTCTGGATCGCATCGAAGATCTGGAAGACGGCGGCCAGAAGGAGCAGACGCGTGCCGGTGGCAATCACCTCGGGGTCTCGGGTGTAGACGCCAAGAATAGCGTGCGGCGCGCAGACGAACAGCAGCGCGGCGAAGGCCATGAAGAGGACGCCGGCTCCGATGGCCATCCAACCGGAGCGGCGCGCGCGGGCGTGGTCGCCGGCGCCCACTGCATGGCCGACCGCGACCGCCGCCGCAGCCGATACCCCGAGGGGCACCATGTACGTCAGGCTGGCGTTGCTCAGCACGATCTGGTGGGCAGCCAGCGCGTCCGGAGAGAGTCGCCCGGCAAGCACCGTCGAAGTGCCGAAGGCGCCCACCTCGAGCAGCAATTGAGAGGCGGAGGGCAGTCCGATCCGCAGAAGCTGGCCTAAGCGCCGCAGGCGAATTCCCTGCCATCGGGCAAAGAGCGGATGGCCGCGCTCCCGTTCGTGCTTCCAGGCCCACCAGACCAGCACCCCTGCCATGTAGAGGCGGGCCACGCAGGTGGAGAGAGCCGATCCGCGCACTCCCATGGCCGGCAGGCCGAGTTTGCCGTAGATCAGCGCCCAGTTTCCCAGCCAGTTGACAAGGTTAGCGGAGACCAGCGCAAAGGTTACGGGCCGCACTTTGCCCACTCCCTGCAGGTAGCGCCGGAAGGCGGCATAGAGCAGCAACGGCAGGGTTCCCCAGTTGAGCAGCCGGAGATACTCGGTCGCCGGCCCGCGTACCGCCTCCGTGAGCTGCAGGGCGGGAAAAAATCGCGGAGCCAGCCAGACTAGCAGCATGGAGACCGGCGTGTAGGCGAAGGCGAGATAAACACCCTGGGAGAGCGAATGATGGCAGTCGTCGAAGTCGCCCCGGCCATAGGCCTGCGAGACGAGCGTATCCAGTCCAAGCAGAATGCCCAGGCCGAAGAGCGCCGGCGCGTAATAGATGGCGCTCGAGATGCCGACGGCTCCGATCGCCTCGGGGCTCAGCCGCCCCACCATGATCGTATCGACGATGGACATCGCCATCCAGCCCAGTTCGGATAGCACGACCGGAATGGCCAGGCGCAGGAGTCCGCGCATCTCCTCCGCCCAGCGGACGGGCTGCAGCGCGCTCGCAGAGCCGGGAGTGCTGGCAGCCCCGGGAGTGCTCGCAGATGGTCCGGCGGTTTGCATTCTCGAGCGCTTCCCTTTCCTTTGTACGGTTGTACGGTGATTTTCTGGCGGCGTGGCGCGGCTCCGCGTTGAGGCCGGAGGGCCACCCGTCTATGGTAGATTGAATGCTGTGCCGTTGGTTCCGTCGCAGCCTCGCGATCGAGCCAGAGCATTCCCCGTTATGCCCAAGCGGCCGGCATCGCCCAGGGGAATCGCTTTCGAGAGCCGGAGAGATGGCCGAGTGGCTTAAGGCGCACGCTTGGAAAGCGTGTGTACCGCAAGGTACCGTGGGTTCGAATCCCACTCTCTCCGCCAGCCCATAAGGTTTTTACAAGCAGAGAAAATAAGCTGTACCGCTTCCGTCCCACCGGCCGGTTATGCAGGCATTTCTAACGGCGGCTACACTCGACACCATCGTTCGTCACACTTTCTGCTTCGTCCTCGGCGAGACTGCCAGCCCAAGGAACACCAACACGGCCTGATTGAGCCGCAGGATATCTTCGGCGTCCAGCCTACCGACGCGAGCGCCCACGTTGGTCTTTGAGACATTGGTAATCTTGTCCACCATCAAGCGACACACCGCTCGCAATCCATTGCGCTCGTTCGGATCGACCGCCAGGCGGAACAGCGGGACGTCCGTCTCGTCAGTGGTGAAGGCGCAGATAGTTATCGAGTCAGTCGCGTCGAAACTGTCGTCCTGAATGATGACGACTGGGCGCGGCTTCTCGAGGTAGTCTTTGCCGCCGGCGACGGTCCAGATGTCGCCGCGCTTCATTCATCGCCCCAATCCGATACCGCGTCAATGAACGCCTGATCGTCCCGGGCATGCGCGCTTGCGGCCACGGCCATTGGCTGTCGATGCGCCTCCGACCGGAAGGACGGCGAGCGCACATCCGGCACCCAAATCTGGATCGGGCGCAGACCCTGCGCGCGCAGCCGCTCGCGATGTTGCCGCACCTTCGTGCGGGAGGGCTTGGACTTCGAAGCCGGGGCCATGGCAATTCTCCAAAAGCGGTTACATGTAACCCATCATAGATTGTGAGGTTTAGCCAGTTGGCCTCGCACTGCTCGGCACAATTCGGGGCGATCTTCAGCTCCTCTGCGCCGTCCGCTTTCACTTGACCGTCGTGGTGTGGTTGGAGCTAGTCCACGATGTCGTCCGACTGCTCGTCGCTGCCGTTGGCAGCTCCCGATCGCCCAACAGTGCATCCATGCCATTCAAGACCCCGGTGGGATGGCAGGGCGCCACCTACCGGCTACTAAGATAGCTAACATGACCCCATGAGAGCGGGGGTTGGATGGCGATATTTCCTGCTAACTGGCTTTCTCTCGACCAGTTGCCCATAAGAAGTGCTGGCCATAACCGTCTTCAGAGCAGATTACAGAATATCCAATAGAACTGAGCAAAGACTTCAGTGGGATTTCTGTTGAGCTTCCATCCCGCATCCTATGAGTTTCAACAGACAAATGTATATTACGATTCGCTTCCAAGAAAGGGAGCGCTCCGCGTATCACGTCCACCTCTCCCCCCTCAATATCCAGCTTGACAAAGTCAGGAACTCCGAATTCGGCACAACCATCCTCGAAAGAGAGCGTTTCTACCGTCGATCGGTTTGCTGTTTGGCTGTACACCAAATGCGCGGAAAGGCCGGCTCCGGTGCTGCCATCCGTATCGAAGAGCTCTATGCCCGTCGTTCCGGATAGCGCTCTATTGACAGACGTTACATTGCTAAGAGAATGCAGAGAAATGTTCTTCAGGAGGTAGGAAAAGTTAAACGGATCCGGCTCCCAGGCAATAACTCGTCCCCCGTCCCCAACTGCCTTACTAAAATGATAAGTCGTCGCACCAGCGTTGGCTCCAACATCCCATACAACCTCACCGCCGGAAGGCTTGTGAAATCGCGTATAAGTATCCATGCTGTCTTCTTCCGGCAAGGAGGCGCAGTAGAGAGAAAGACCGGTTCCCCTATAGGTGCGGAGCATTGGAACTGAAAAGTCAAGAGTGTTGATTCCGTTCACGACAATCGGCTCGAAGTGCTGAAATGTCTCCTCATATCCGTCGATGAAAAGCGGGACGTACACCAGGTGACGCTTCTGAAGGACCAGCTTCTCGCCCTTTCGAGACAGGGTTATCACTGAATCATCAAAAGTTAAGACGAGCCCCTTCATGCGTGCCCGAAGTTTGAGGACAGAGTGAACAACAGCGCTCTCTGGGCCGAGACTAAGGATCCTGTCTTTCAGCGTCTGAATCACCATGTGACCTCCTGGATTCCAGAGATTATCGTGCCGGCCGGGTAGCGCACGATTTCTTCAAAAATAGATCTCAAAAAGCGACGGCCTCTTCAGTATTACCGTGAAAGGGCAGACTTTTCACTCCACGCTACAACTAGACGCGTAGTTTAGTCACTATGGTGGAAGGATTCAATCTTTTGACTGCTCGAAGCGATATACCACCAAAGCATTGCCATCTCGCGATACCTCCGTTCTGGCACCGGGAAGAACGAAGCCAGAACCTGCATACAGAGATGTTCATTGCGCGCAGCGAGCGGTAGCCTTCCGGATGAACCTTGAATGATGTGCCGACGGGTCAGCAACGTGGCCTTCTGAATCCTCAAGATACGCGGACATGACTGCTCTTGAAGCAACTGAAGCAGATGGCCTTCCGGTAAATTTATTTGAAGAAACCGAGGAAACTGATCGCCCCAGACGTAAGACTCTGTGCGCACAGGCATAGTGGGAGAGACGAAATGGCCTGTGGCAGTATCAGATATGCAGGTGAGCGCACTCTTGAAGTCTCCCACCGACTTCACCGCGGCGACCTCGCGGCCATGCAGATAGATTGAAAGTTTCACGCGCCGGCCCATTCACGTCTAGGCTCATCGAGGGTGCCGGTCGTACCAACTTTTACGAAGCTCACCTCCATGCCTAATACCGCGAGAACGGCCATGCGTTTCCTCTAGCCGAATTCGATGGTCAGCGGTCACAAGTGTGACCCGCCTAGACTAGCCCCGAGACTTGTGAATGAAGAGGTAAGCAGCATCCCCGCCGCGTGGGGTTCCATCGTGCGTCATCGTGCAGTATCCTCGCGACTCGAAGAAGGAGAAGACGTCCTCCGGGGTTAGGCTGAAGCGGGCCAGATGACGCGCAATGACCTCACAGTAGACCGTGGGGCGCGACCGCGCAAAAATCCGCTCCGCGCCACGGAAAGCGAAGAGTTCAGCGCCTTCGATGTCCGCCTTGATGAACGAGACTTCATCCTTCAGAACTTCATCCAGCGTGCACATCTGACACCGGTAAGGAATTCCCTCCTCCCCGTTTCCCCGGTGCGTCTCTCCCATCAGCGGTACGTGATTACCAACCGGCATCAGGAAATCAGCATGGCCGCTCTTCTCCCCTACCGCCTCCGGGTGTATGGACACGTTCTCAGCCCTGCGAAGTGTACGACGGAGGATCGCTAGCGTCGGAGGAATCGGCTCGAAGGCATGCACCCGTCCAGTCGGACCCACGAGGCGCGCCATATGATGGGAGTACAAGCCGAAGTTTGCACCTAGGTCGACTACTGTGTCACCCAATGAAACGTATTTGGAGACGACATCGAGGCCGACCTCCGACCGCCTTCCGGAAAGAATCTCCCTGGTGGCGACCCATGAATTGAGGTGGAAGTATATTGGGTATGGCAAAATTCGCGCCAGAACAGGCTTCAGCTTTTCTCGGGAGAGCATATTGGCTGCATTATTGCATATCCGGCAGGTTTCCCTGTCAGCAATCCAGCCTGCTTCCTGATGGATGGTTCTCCAGGCAATCGCGTCGAGTGCTGCACAGGGTCTTGTTAGGTCGGCTCGTCATCCCCACAGCCCAGACCGCCGCAGCTTTTCCATCTCATGAGGAGTCTCGTCGAGTATTCGCAAAAACACAATGGCGCTCTTAATCTAAGATGACCGACAAGAAAGCGGTTCAGACTGGTGTTTCGCAGTCAAGGCACATTTGCCGTCACTCCCGCTTTCATATTGCCATTTCTGCGGACCTGCGCCGCACCAATTACAACGCTCGGTCCGGCAACGGCCTTCTCTTTGCCGGCGAGTCAGGTATGGGCGCGAGCTGTCATGGTTCGGGATGAGCGCAGCCGCTCCCTTCACGCGCCGATGGCTCAGCTTCCCTTGCGCGAAAGCGCGAGCGGCAGATCCAGTTCCACGCGATCGTGCATGACCTTGGGCGTGATCCGTCCGCGCTTGCCGCGTTCGAGGCGCACAATGGCGTAAGCTTCCATCGTTCGCAATGTCCGTGACAGATTGGACTTCGCCTTGCCCGTGATCCGCGCTAATTCGTCGAGCGAGTTGGGAGCCTTCTCGGCGATGGCCCGCAGCAACTCGCGATTGCCGGCCGAGAGGACCTTGGCGAAGGATTCTGTCGAGGGGAACCAAACCTTCGGCTCGTTGGGTGCGGCACGCCGCTCGCCGTGCGCGGCCGACATGGTGCGGGCTTTCATCTCCTCGTAGCTGGCGATGCCCACCTTCAGCGTCGTCATCGGATCACTCCTCTCTCGCGTAACAGCGCGTCGAACGCCGCCCAAAAATCAGCGAGCAATTTCGCCGCGTCCCGGTATTCGTAAGTCTTGATCGTCCGCAGCACGCCAACTTGGTTATCATACTGAAGCAACTCAGGCAATGAAAGAACATTCCGAGGCGGTAGGCATGGCCGCGTAGCTCCAAATCTCGATAGGGCTACGTGGCCAAAAACGTAGTGCCGATTTTCAAATGGATTCGGCCCGCCAGATGGCCTCCATCTACCCATTAAACAAATGCCAAGCAAAGCACGATGCGTAATATGCGCAAGATAATGAATGTATCACCTGAGATAAATGTTCTAGAGTGGCACTGCAAGGCGACCAAGGAATTGCAAACTTGTCTTACGGCAGGAGGCCGCCAGCTCGCTCCCACAGTTGTTGTGCGATCGTGCCTGCCGGGTCGGTTCGCGCCAGTTTGGCCGCCTGCCCGGCCCATAGCTGCATCCGGTCGGTGTCCCCGGCCTTGAGCGCCGCCTCTCGCATGGGGCGAGTGAGGCCGCGCTGGATGGGATAAGGGGCCGCAGGAGGAGCATCCGGCGCGGCCGAGGCCACGGCGTATGCATTGGCGATACTTCGGCCGGGGCGGCCGGTGAAGGCGCGCGTAAGGAGCGTTTCATGAGCCTCTGTCCGGCCCAGCCTTTCGGCATAGGCGGGATGTAGGCATGCTTCCGGAGTTCGCAGGAAGCCGGTTCCTATCTGCACAGCGCTCGCGCCAAGGATCATTGCGGCGGCCACAGCGCGTGCGTCGGCGATCCCGCCGGCGGCGATGACGGGGACCGCGACGGCATCATCAATCTGCGGCAGCAGAGCAAAGAGGCCTGCCAGTTGACGTTCTACCTGATCGGCGTCGAAGGTTCCCCGGTGGCCACCGGCTTCCATGCCTTGGGCGACGATGGCGTCAGCGCCCGCCTCCTCCGCCGCTCTGGCTTCGGCTACGGTCGTCGCGTTGGCGAACCATAGGATTCCGCGAGATTTCATCTCCGCGATGAAGTCCTGTTCATAGAGCCCCATGATCGAGGAGATCACCTTCGGCGCGGCCGCCAACATCGCCTGGCATTGCGCGGCAAAGTCCGGCAGCGAAAGATTGGCCGCTTCCGGTGGAACCGGCGGTCCCCAGGTCGCGAGGAATTGCCGCTGGCGCTCTTCCAGTTCGTGATTCCGCACCGGCGGCGGCCCGGGAATCCATAGATTGATCTGAAACTCGCCCGTGCTGTGCCGGCGAAATTCGTCGCACCACGCCTGGATGCCTTCCGGTGCAGTCAGGAGGGCTCCGCAGGCTCCCAACCCTCCAGCATTGGCGACGGCAATCGACAGCGCCGGAGGACACGCTCCCGCCATCGGAGCC
>DASYYO010000055.1:0-4081 GCA_035933805.1 Acidobacteriaceae bacterium
GCTTCGGATCGAGCGCAATCGAGTTCTTCAGCAAGCTCTCGACCTTTGCCAGATGCTGTGTTCCGTTTGCGGCCTGATCGGCTTGCCACAGGTTGGCTGCGTAATAAAGCTGCGCCTGCGCCATCTTTGGATTGCGGATCGCGTACTGTTCGAAACGGTCTGTTACCGCAGCCGATTGCGAAGCGGGTATCTGGTCGATCTTGGAGAGGAAAAGGTACGACTTGGGATTCTCCGGGTCGAGATCGACCGCGCGGAGCAGGGAGGCCACGGCGGCAGAGTTATTTCCTAACAGGAATTCGGCAACTCCCAGGCCGACGTTCATACTCCACGATCGCGGATAGAGATGGACTCCGCTGGTGAAGATCTGGGAGGCTTCCTGCAAATTCTGGTGGCGCAGCAGCTCCGTGCCCCAATCGAAGATTGCGTCCTCGGTGGGATCCATCCGCACCGCGGTCTGAAATTCCTTCGCGGCGGGAAGAAACTGATTCTGCCGTTCATAGATTTCGCCGAGCAGCGAATGCAGCTCGGCCGTGTCCTGTACCTCCAGGAGTCTACGAATCTGAGTCTCCGCATCCGCCAGCCTTCCGGACATCATCTCTGCGAGCGAGAGATCGTAGCCGTTCGGATAGTCGGCTGGTTTCAGCGACTGTGCCGCCTGGAGCAGGGGGATGGCGCTCTGCAATTTTCCCAGGCGGAGATAGAACTCGCCGAAGTTGTGGTTGAGGTCGAAGTTTTCCGGATCCAGCTGGACCAGTCTCTTGAATTCGGCTTCAGCAAGCGTGTTCTGCCCGCGCTTCGCATAGTTGGCTGCGAGGTTCTCGCGAGCCGTTACAGACGCTGGATTCAGTCTGACCGCTTTTGAGAAAAACACAGTCGCGTCGGCATCGCGTCCTTCCGCCGATAACACCAGCCCCAGCAGCTCATTGGCAGCATCGTTTTCCGGAGATTGCCCCAGGATGGAGCGCAGTTCACTCTCCGATTTTGCGTATTGCCGCTGCTGATAGTCCGTCTCCGCGGCCTGCAGGCGTTCGCGGACTTGCTGTGCGGTTTGCGCAGGCGCAACCAGGGATAAGAAAGGAGCGGCGAGATAAAGGCCGAACCGAAGCATCTCCGGAAAGCGGAAACCGGCACACGGCCCTCGTCTTTTGGAACACGGTTTGCGCAGATCGTACATCGATGTGAGCATCCCGCGGGGATGCTGGATTCAACTGTTGCGTATCTTAAGCAGAAACCTCGGGGCGGGCAACCGGCCTGGAGCCCGGGTCTGGCCTCCTGCGCCGGCTATTCTCCGAAGGCGACTCTCAGCCCGAAGCGCGCCACCCGTGGCGTGCCCAGGGTCGGCAGGGGAGTCTTGCCGACTTCAATCGTCCTGTCAAAGAGGTTTTCTCCAGCGGCGAAAACCTCGACGTGATGTGGCAGATCGTGCGACGCATAAACGTCGAAACGGAAATAAGGATGCAGCAGGAACCGGTTGAGATCGTCATCGTATTGGCGTCCGCTCATCCGCCCCTGCAGGCTGAGCAGGCCCAGGCGCCGGCGGGTGAAACGGACCTGGGCCGTCGCCATGTTGCGGGCGACCTGCGGGATCCATTTGCCCACAAGCTGCGGCTCCTGTTGGAATTGCGTAACCGTGGCATAAGCGAATTGATAACCGCCCTCGATCGAGATCCACGAGACCGGCACCGCCGCGTAATCGAGTGAGAGGCCGCGGCTCTCGATTCGCCCGAGGTTCTCACGTTGCAGAAGCGACGAAGTCGGCGTGGAGCTTAACGTAAGCGCGGTAATGGGGCGGTTGATCCGCGTCCAGAAGTAGCTTGTCCGCAGACTGGAGCCGAAACGCGGAAGGTCGGTCTGGAAGCCGGTCTCCCATCCCGTCGCGCGCTCCGAGCGCAGGTTGCTGTTCGCCAGGGTAATCTGCTGGCCCACCTGTCCGGTGCGGTAGAGCTCGTTTACCGTGGGAGCGCGATAGGCGCGAAAGGCGGATGCATTGAGCGCGAAGTTCGGCGTGATTCGCCGCGAGATCCCCAGCCGTGGATCGAAGACCGTCTCGCTGAAGGAGGGCAGCTGCGCCGTGCTCCCGGGCGTCTTGGTCTGAAATGCGTCGAAGTTGGAGAAGTGATCGATTCGTGCTGAGCCGCTTATGGTCCACGCCTTGGGCGTATAGAGCACTTCGCCGTAAACGCCGGTCTGACGCTGACGGTCGGTGGTGCTCAGCAAGCTGCCCCCGCCGGTGAAGACGACTTCATTGTCGCCGGCGCGAACATCGTGAATGTCGGCGCCTCCCAGCAGCAGCAGGTGCGAGCCGACCGGCTGATGCCAGTGCCCCGCCGCGCCCAGCTCCTGCGCGGGGTTCTGAACCGAGCGGGTCAGCACCTCTGACTTGCGGGTGACGGCGATGTTCGAAAAGGTCTGGCGATAGTGCTCGTTGTCGCCGTACAGGCGCACCACCAGATTGCTCCAGTCTCCGCCGCCGGCGTAGCGCCATAGACGAGTGCCGTTGGTGGTCAGCGGCGTGCCATTGTGGCGAGACTCATCGAGCGTGCTGCCGCGAAGAAAGAATGCGCCGTCCTTGCCGAAATCTCGGCCGAACTGGACCAGGGCAGTCGGAGCGTGCACGTTCGATGGCTGGTCCACCGGCCCGCGCACGCTCGGTGCGATCAGGGTGTAGCCATCGGTTGCCACCAGGCCCGCGCTCACCAGCCCGGACCATTTCTTCTTGAGCACCGATCCCAACAGGGAGCTTTCGGTTGTGCTCTCCGAACCGTAGGTCGAGGAGAGCTCAAGACGTGTGGACGTGGGACGCACCGGCGTGATGCTGATGACGCCGCCGATGGCGCTCGAGCCATAAAGGTCGGAGGCTCCGCCCCGGACCAGCTCCACCGATTCAATCGCGGAAGAAGGCAACTCCTCCCAGTGGATCCATCCTCCGAAGGGATCATTCAAAGGCACATCGTCAAAGACGACCAGCGACCGGCTGGCTGCCGTCGATCCCAGTCCGCGCAAGGAGACGCCTTCGGTCGTCGGATTGGCGACCAGGGAACTGGAGCGGCGGAAGAGTTCGAAGCCGGGTACCTGGCGCAGCTTGCCGTCGAGTTCCACCGAGGCTCCTTGCCGCAGAGTCTGATGATTCAGAATACGGGTGCTCACCGGGCTGTCCAGCGAGGCCAGCGGAGAACGGTAGGCCGTCACCTCCACGGTTTCGAGCGGCCGGTCGAGCGATATGTTCAGCGGGCCCGGTCCCTTGACCGTTACGGTCTTCGGTGCGAAGTGCGCGGCGAGGATCTCGATCGTATTCGTCCCCTCCGGCACGGCGAAGCTCCCGTCCGCAGCGGTCACGGCCAAGAGCTTTCCTCCGGAGCCCAGCACCTGCGCCCCGCCCACCGGCGCTCCGCTGGCATCGATGAGCGTGCCCGCGATCGACACAGCAGAGGTCTGCGCGGGGCTCGCCGGGCAGAGAAAAAGAAGAAGCACGAGAGACAAGGTGAAGAGGAGGCATCTGGTGCGCTGTCGAAGACTCCCGGGCCGAACCGGCAACCCACCGATTGGCTGCTCCTGCCGCGCGGATCGGTCCAGCGCCTCTGAGAGATCTCCCGCTGCAAGAACCACTGCCTGCTGCTCCATCCATCCCCCTTTGCTGCTGCTCTACAAACAGTATCGCTCAGCGCGATGGGGATCAATTCGCGAGACGCCGTCTCATGAATGTTCCCATCAGGTCGAGAGACTCTTTCCCGGACGATGGACACCAGGCCTTTGTGGAATCCACACTTCGCGGAGATCGAAGGGGGCGGGAAGAGGAGAGATTTCTTGACTGTGTTTCTGCGCGCGTGATAACTTTTCGCGGTAATCGAGAAACAGGAATTGCATAATACGAAACGCAAACGTTTGCGTTTCGGCGAAAAGGTAGCCAGATGTCATTTTGGAGTGCGGTGCCGCGTTGGGTAGGCTTATCTGCGGTCGCTTTTGGAATCCTTTCCAGTCCCTTTGCTCCAGGCCAGGAAGGGGGCGCGCACGCCGCCTCCGGCGAGCAGACCGCCTCGGAGCAGCCGGGCCTGCGAGGTCCCAGCTTCCTTCCGGACGGAAC
>DASYYO010000089.1:0-1614 GCA_035933805.1 Acidobacteriaceae bacterium
CCTCTCCCCGGTCGCGACGTGAAGATCGGGCCCGACGGAGAAGTGCTCGTCAAGGGGCCGATGATCTCAAGCTCGACCTGGAGCGGCGGCCAGCTTCGGCAGAGACAAGATGAATGGCTGGCTACTGGCGATCTGGCCGAACAAGAGGCAACCGGCGAGTTGCGCTTCATGGGACGAAAAAGCGAAACTATTGTGACCGCGGCTGGAGTGAATGTCCATCCTGAAGACCTGGAGGCAGTGTTGGAGGAGCAGCCGGAGATCACTGCAAGCGCTGTTGTCCCCTTCGAAACGGCTGCCGGTCCGGAACCGTGTGCGGTATTGGCTATCCGAGGCGGTGCGAAGGAGGCCTCAGAGGCTATCGACCGAGCCAACGCAAAACTCGCTGATTTTCAGCGCGTGCGGCGATGGCTGGTCTGGCCGGAGCCGGATCTGCCAAGGACATCCACGGGTAAGGTGCGGCGCAAACCTGTTGCGGAATGGGCTGCGGCCAAATCTGACGGTTCAGGTATATCGACGAACGGGTCGCACCCGGGAGCGGCAAGCAGCCGAGATTGGCTATACGCGCTGGTCGCGGAGATTGCGGCAGAGAGGCCACAGGGCGGCGATGACCTGCGCTTAAGCGAGGATTTCCACCTCGACAGTCTCGGCCGTGTGCAACTCGCGGCGGCTCTGGAAGAGCGGCTCGCCGATGCACCGCAAGAGGGCGCTGTAGATACCGCAAAAACTCTGGGGGATCTGCGAAAGCTTACAAGCGGTGGCCAGGGTTCAGGGGCAACCAGGGATCAGGGGTCACGGATCAGTGATCAGAAGATGGCCGAGCGACGAGAGATTGAAGATCTGACAGATCGAGATAAGGGCGCCGCGATTCGAAAACCGGACCTGAAGCATCGCGTGTCTGCGGCTCCTTCACAAGCCGTCAATCCCGAGGGGCTGGCGGCAGATGCGCAGTTCCATGCTCCTCGCGTACAGAAGTCCGACTTTGCATATCCGCATTGGCCCTGGTGGAAACCGACGCAATGGTTGCGTGCCGCATTTCTGGAGCTGGTAGCGCAGCCGTTTGTCTGGTTCCTCGGCAATCCCAGAGTTTCCAGGCCGCGCAATTCGCGGGCGCAGGAACCAATGATCATCGTGTGCAATCACGTGACGGCGTACGATGGGGCGCTTGTGGAATATGCATTACCGGGGCGAATGCGACGATGGGTTGCCGCGGCAATGTCGGGGGAGATGCTCGAAGACTTCCGTCACTTCCGCAATCCCGACACGCGCCGGTTCATGCTCTTCGGACCGGCAGCGTACTGGCTGATTACAGCTCTTTACAACGTGTTTCCGCTGCCTCGGCGAAGAGACTTTCAGCGCAGCTTTGCCCATGCCGGCGAGGCACTGGATCGCGGATACAACGTGCTGATCTTCCCGGAAGGGACGCGCTCGCCTGAGGGCACACTGGCCGCGTTCCGGCCGGGTATCGGTCTCCTCGCAAAACAGGCCCACGCTCCGGTATTGCCGGTTGCACTTGTCGGCCTGGGCGAGTTGAAGGCAAAAGGTCGAGGCTGGTTTCGCTCAGGAGAACTGGAGGTACGCGTGGGTGAGCCGATTCGATTCGGCCCGCTCGAAACG
>DASYYO010000107.1:0-4831 GCA_035933805.1 Acidobacteriaceae bacterium
TCATGGTGCTTACGGCGGTCGTGGTCATTCCCATACGCCTGGGCGGCTTTGGCCATATCTTTGCCGTGTCGGCAGATGCGTTGGCCAGGCACAAGCCGGCGGCCTCCATCCTCTTGCTGCCGCCGCAATATCTCGGCTACTCTTCGCTGGCGCTGGGATCGGCGCTGGCCCTGATCTTCTATCCCCATACCATCACCGGCGCGCTCAGCTCGGCCAGCGATAAGGTTCTTCGTCGCAATGCTGCGCTGCTGCCCGCCTACAACCTGCTTCTGGGGTTGGTGGCGCTGCTCGGATACATGGCGATCGCCGCGGCGATTCATCCGCAGAACTCCTCCGGGGCCGTTCCGCTGCTTCTGTTGCGCATGTTCCCAGCCTGGTTTTCCGGTTTCTGCCTGGCCGCCATCGCTATCGGAGCGCTGGTTCCCGCCGCCATCATGTCGATTGCCACGGCCAACCTCTTCACCCGCAATCTCTATGGCGAGCTGGTCCACCGCCGCCTGCACGGGAAAGCCATGGCTCCGCACCAGGAGGCGGCCAACGCCAAGCTTGTCTCACTGGTGATCAAGTTCGGAGCTCTCGCCTTCGTGCTCTTCGCGCGCGCAGAATACGCTATCGAACTACAGCTCCTCGGAGGCGTTTGGATTCTGCAGCTCTTTCCCTCCGTCGTATGCGGCCTGTTCACCCGCTTTTTTCACGGCCGGGCACTCCTTTTGGGATGGGCGGCAGGTATGACCGGCGGGACAGCCATGGTCGCGTCCCTGGGCTTCAGGAGTTCAGTCTTCCCGTTCCACTTCGCCGGCCGCCACTTCGCGATCTATGCCGCCCTGCCAGCCTTGGCGCTCAACCTGGCGGTTGCCGCGATCGGGTCGATGTGGTTGCACAGCCCAGGTGAGGCGCGGGCAAGGAGCGCCTCTCCATTGGAAGACGAGGCGCTGAGTCTCTAAATCGCGCTCCCGGATGCGCTGTCCTCCCGGATTTCATGGTCTTGCCGGTGTTTCGGCCAGACGAGCGGCGGCAATCTTGTTCTTTACCGACGCCATGTACTCCGCAGCGTCTTTCCTGGTTCTGAGAGCCGCAAACCGCGCGAGGATGTTCGGGCGCTCCTGCGGCGGAGAGAGCTCCAGATCCTGCCGCATCGCCGCATAGAGGACCACGGGCAGGTTCCCGTCATTGACGGAGTCGGCCGGTCTGGCGATCGGCTCCGCCACAGGCGCGCCTTCGGCCACCGATTCCAGGAGGGGGACCGCATGCGCTTCTGGGCGGATGCCTGAATCGGCCGGATCCGGGAGAGTGCTGGGGCTATCTGTGCGGAATGTATCGAGAGTCAATAAAGGCAGGACGGTATTTGCCGCTTTGTCTCGTGCGGTCATCGCCGGAAGGCCAAAGAGCGCTTCGAGAGTTGCGGGAATCGAAGCATGGTCATAGATCCGGTGATCGACAATGTTCTTTGGAATCCAAGGCGAGATCACGACCGCCGGCACCCGCGGGCCAAGCAGCTCAAAGGTGAATCCGTAACGGTTGTTGCCTTGTCCGGGAACGGTGTCGCCGGGAGCGGCTGCGGCCGGCGGAACGGCATGATCGAAAAATCCGCCGTGCTCGTCCCATGTAACGATCAGCAAACTGGAACTCCAATGGGGCGAGTTGCGGATTGCCTCATAGACGCTCTTGATGAGACCCTCTCCGCGGGTGACGTCGGCGAGCGGATGCTCCGAGGTACTGCCCCTGAAGTCATCCTCCAGACAGTAGCTTGGCTCAATGAAGATGTAGTCGTAAGGAAAGACGTTGGCCGCCAGATCCTGAGCGAAGTGCTGATAGTCCCGGACGTCGCCGAGTTGAATCCCCTTCAAGGCCGAGATCATGGGAAACGAATCGCCCGCATAGAGCCGGCGAGTGAATCCCTGAGCCGCCAGCCGATCGAAGATGGTTCCGTTCCTGAGGCTGAAGCCGTTGAGAACCTCCCAGAGGGCGATCTCTGCATTGGTGGGGCTGTGATCGAGGCCGCCGGAGGAGGCGGCATGAACGAAGAGCCGGTTCGGCCATGTGGGCCCGGGCATCGACGCATGCCAGCCATCGCATAAAGCGAACTCCCGGGCCAGGGCATTGAGAACCGGAAGCTGCTCCGGACCGTAACACTTCAAGATCTCGCCGGGATCTCGCTGCTGCTTTGCGGCAGCGCACGTGGCGGCGTAGGAGGCGACGAATCCGCTGCCGTCGATCGCCGGATAGCTCCCGCCCGAGGGATACCTGGCTGCCGGGCCGGAGAGCTGGCACAACACGTCGAGGAATTCGTGACCCGGATCGACGGCCATCGCATAGTCCGCGGGGTGCGAGACCTGGTAACTTTTGCCGCTGAAGCTGTTGGCCTCCGTCCCGGAGAGCCCGGCGGACTGTGTCGGCGCGCCAGTCGCGGCGTCTGTCCCGCTGATTGCGGAGAACCCAAGCATGTGATCGAACGCGCGGTTTTCCAGCATGAGAACAAAGACGTGCTCGACTTTCGAAGCCAGGGCAACCGCGGACATAAGACCTCCGGTTCAGTGCGAATTAACCCAATCGTTCTGCAAACCGGCCCGTGGCAATCCCGCGAGCGAAAATTGCGGCCGGAATCGATTTCGCTGTTCTATACTCCCTCGGGCGGCCGACGGCCGCAATGGAGAATCACGAAAGTATGAATCGACGGGCCTTCCTTCGTTCCCTGGCGGCTACCGCAATTGCGGGCGGCGCCAGCGCCTTGCCTCTGGAAGCCGCACTTCCGAAGATGAAGATTACCCGGGTGCGGGCGTATCAGCCACCGAACCCGAACCCGCTCTTCAACCAGAGTGATGTAGTGGTCACCGTCGAAACGGATGCTGGAATCATGGGGATCGGCGAAGGCGGGGCAAAGGATACCCTCTCGCAATCGGCCGGGAGATTGATCGGCCGGGACCCGCAGTATATCGAGCGGCTGTGGCAAGACATGAACCGGGCCTTCTTTTATCCCGCCGGGCGGGAGAAGACCGACGCCATCGGCGCGCTGGATCTTGCGCTATGGGACATCCGCGGGAAGGTGTTGAGTCTGCCCGTACATGAGCTGCTGGGCGGCATGGTGCGCAAATATTGCGAGTGTTACAACACCGCCGGCATCATTCCGGGAATCACCCCGGGAATGAGCATCAAGGAGAGGGCACAGGCAACGATTGCGGCTGGCTACCGTGCCTTCCGGTTCGGTGCTATGGACCTGCCTGCAAATACCACATTCAATACCCGGGAGCGCATCAATCATCTCCGGGATGAGTGCACGCAGGCCCGCGAAGGCGTCGGCAAGGATGGCGACTGGGTCATCGACTTCCACCAGCGATTTGACCTGTCCGACGCCATTCGCGGCTGCAACGAGATTGAAGACCTGGCTCCGTTTTTTGTGGAGGACGCGGTTCGCGCTGAGGCCTTCCAGCAGGATCTCCCGATCTTGCGCAGCAAGGTGAACGTCCCCCTGGCCGCCGGCGAGGAGTGGGGCAATCGCTGGGACTTCAACAAGCTCGTGGAAAACCACGACATCGATTTCGTCCGGGCAACGCTTCCCAACGTAGGCGGCATTACCGAGATGATGAAGATCGCAGCGCTCTGCGAGACGCATTTCGTCGGAATCGTTCCGCATTTCACTGGGCCGATCGCGACCGCCGCTCTGGTCAACAGCCTGGGCACGTTCTCCGGCCCGGTTCTAATGGAATACAACTACCAGGGCCGCACTTTGCCGCATCTGCCGGTTTGCCTGGACTTCAAGGACGGCAAGCTTTACCCCAACGAGCGTCCAGGCCTTGGCGTCGAGCTCGATTTCAAGCACCTGACGCAGATTGCGGAGATTACCGAGCCGGTGACGGCTCGCGCTCAAACCTACTTCCGGCCGGACGGGTCGATTACCAACTGGTAAGCCTCCGGCCATGGTTCTGCTCTGCAGTCGCTGTACTGGAGGCCCGCCTTTCAGACAGCGGGGAACAGGCCCGTCTGTCTCCCTGCGAGGTGCTTGCTCCCTGAATACCATCAGTTGATACCATCAGTTCGTGATGTCAGTTGCGGATCCTTTCCCGATTCTCGCGGGTGCGCCCATCTCTCGCGCCTCGCACGTTCATGAAGATTTTTCCGCCTCCCGGGAGTTGGAGCAAAGACTGCGGGAGAAGGTGCGCGGCGAGGTCCGCTTCGACGAGGGCGCGCGCGCACTCTACTCGACGGACGCCTCGAACTATCGCCAGGTTCCGATCGGTCTGGTGGTTCCCCGCAGCATCGCGGACGTCGAGGCCGCGATCGCCGTATGCCGCGAACTGGGAGCGCCGGTGCTCTCTCGCGGAGGCGGCACCAGCCTGGCAGGGCAGTGCTGCAACACCGCCGTGGTCCTGGACTTTTCGAAGTACCTGCACGGCATTGTCGAGCTCGATCCGGTAAAGAGGATTGCGCGGGTCGAGCCGGGCATCGTGCTCGACACATTGAGGGACGCCGCGGAAAAGCACGAGCTTACCTTTGCTCCCGATCCGGCAACCCACAGCCGCTGTACGCTGGGCGGAATGATCGGCAACAACTCCTGCGGGGTGCACGCGCTCATGGGAGGCAAGACCGTCGACAACATCGAATCGCTCGACGTGCTCCTCTATGACGGCACCCGCATGACGGTCGGCGCCACTTCTGAGGACGAGCTGCGCAGGATCATCGCCGTCGGCGGCAGACGGGGAGAGATCTATGCGGGTCTCGCCCGCATCCGCGATACCTATGCCGATCTGATTCGCGCCCGCTTCCCTAAGATTCCCCGGCGCGTCTCCGGCTACAACCTCGACGAGTTGCTGCCGGAGAACGGTTTTAACGTCGC
>DASYYO010000136.1:0-12680 GCA_035933805.1 Acidobacteriaceae bacterium
ACATCTGCACCGGGAAGGCCGTCTTCGGCATGGACGCGCGGCTCGATGGGATGGTGTATGCCTCGATCGAACATCCTCCGGTCTTTGGCGGAAAGGTCAGGTCGGTCGACAACAGCGAAGCCCTGAATGTTCCCGGGGTCAAGCAGACGATCGCGATGGATCCGTTCACCCCTCCGGCCGCTTTTCAGCCGCTGGGCGGCATCGCGGTAATCGCCGACAACACCTGGGCGGCCTTCCCGGGCCGAAAGAAGTTGAAGATCGACTGGGACAACGGGGCCAACGCGAGCTACGACTCCGACTCGTACAAGACCGAGTTGATGGCCACGGCGCACGCGCCCTGCAAGGTCTTCCGCGCGCAGGGGGATGTCGATGCCGCATTCGCCAAGGGCGGCAAGATCATGGAAGCTGACTATTACGTGCCGTTGCTGGCGCACGCGCCCATGGAGCCGATCGTCGCGCTGGCCGAGTATAAGGATGGCAAAGTCACGGCGTGGGCGCCCACGCAGAATCCCCAGGCGGTTCAGGCGATCGTCTCCAGCCAGCTCGGCATTCCCAAGGAGAGCGTGATCTGCCACGTTACGCTGCTCGGAGGGGCCTTCGGCCGCAAGTCCAAGCCCGATTATGTGGCCGAAGCCGCTGTCCTTTCGAAGAAGGTGGGCCGGCCGGTCAAAGTCGTCTGGACGCGGGAAGACGATATCAAGTTCGACTACTACAACGCGGTGGCCGCAATGTACATGAAGGCTGCGATCGATGAGAGCGGCAAGCCGACCGCGTGGCTGCAGCGGTCGGTCTTTCCTCCGATTGCCTCCATCTTTGACGCCAGTGCCGTCTATGGCGGGGCGTCGTCCCTGGCACAGGGCTGGACGGACATTCCCTTCGACATCCCCAACCTGCGGGTGGAGAACGGGCCGGCCAAGGCCCATGTCCGCATCGGCTGGGTGCGTTCGGTGGCGAACATCTATCACGCGCTCGCCGTGCAGTGCTTTGCCGATGAGATCGCGTGCGCCTGCGGCGTGGACCCTTACGACAACCTCATGCGGCTGCTGGGGCCGTCGCGCATTCTGGACCTGAAGGGTGTGGATTACTCCAACTACGGCGCTTCTCCTCAAAACTACCCGGTCGATGTTGGCCGTCTGCGTCATGTTCTGGAAGTCGTAGCGGAGAAGTCGGGCTGGCATACGCGCAAGCAGAGCAAAGGCACGGGATTCGGCATTGCCGTGCATCGCAGCTTTCTTACCTATGCGGCAACCGTGGTGGAGGTGAATGCCGACAGCGACGGCAACATCACCATTCCCCGGGTAGACTTTGCGGTGGACGCAGGATTGGTGGCGAATCCCGAGGCGGTGCGCGCTCAGTTTGAAGGCGCGGCGGTCTTTGGAACCAGCATTGTGCGCACCGGCGAGATCACGGCGAGGAACGGAGTCATTCGGCAGTCGAACTTTGGGGATTACCGGGTCGCCCGCATGAAAGATGCTCCGTACCAGACCAACGTGCATATCGTGGAGAGTGACGCTCCGCCGGCCGGCGCCGGAGAGCCGGGTGTTCCGCCGTTCGTCGCGGCATTCTGCAATGCGATCTTCGCGGCGACCGGCAAGCGCATCCGCAATCTGCCGCTCTCCAGCAACGCCTGAGCCGGTTGGCTGGGGAACAAGGGAAGGCCTCGATGGGCGGGCGGCGTGGACGTCTGCACCGGTCGTGACAGCAGACGGAGGGAATGAGTGCGCGCGGAGCCGGAAGAGTTCCAGCAATGGACTGGCGAGTCTCTCAGGCAATGGGGAGGCTCGCTCCAGGAGGAGGCGGCCGCGGGCGCAAAGCACGCGGCGGTGCGCCCCTTGTCGAATTATGCGAACGACGCCACGATGCTGACCTATCGGGATGCGGACGGCGCACCGGAGTGGCACGGGACCCAGGCGGATATCTTCTTCGTGCAATCCGGATCGGCCACGCTCGTCGTGGGCGGCACGATGGTGGGCGCTGAGACGGTTGCTCCCGACGAGCGGCGCAACGGCGTGATCGAGGGTGGCGAGCGGCGAAAGCTTGCGCCAGGAGATATTGTTCGCATTCCTCCGAGAGTGCCTCACCAACTCCTGCTTGAGGGGTCGCCGGGCGTGACCTATTTTGTCATCAAGGTCAAGAACCTGTAAGCGCCTGCGCGGGCTTGAACCGCGGCATCCCTTGACTTCCTTCGATCCTGCCGATGCATCGTATTCAGGGTGAGCAATCCCCTGTGAGGTTCATCGAATGCTTCTGACATCGAATCGCTGGAAACACTTCACCGCAATGATTCTGATCGGTGATGGAATGCTGGCCGTGGTCCGGCCGGAACATGACACCACGGCGTGGGCCTGCGGTCCCCGTCCCTGGCGAAAGCTGATGCGTGCCCTTCACCGGCGCCCGGCGCTCACCCGTGTCCTTGGGGCGGTGCAGGCTGCCGGCGCCATTTACTGGGCTTTGTCTCAGGAGGAGATTGATTAGAGAAGAGCTCGATTTAGAAGGAGATCTTGCGCGGTAGCCTCGCTGACTGCCTGCGACCTGGAGAGTTGACTAGAATCATTATGTAAGAACGCCTGCGGCTGATCCCTGGCAGCTTTGAGAGCGCGGGTATTCTGAATCGGGCCGGATGTTCTATGGAGGAGAATTTTTTGAAGATCCACGTGTGCACGTTTTCAAGTTCTCTCGCGGCCTTTGCGGCCGCGGCGTTGCTGGTGGTTCCCGGGCTCAGAGCCCAGGACGCCACATTCCACAATGCTCCCGCATCCGCGAAGCAGCAGAAGAATCCTTATGAGGGCCAGGCCGCCCAAGGCGGCTCGCTCTATCAGAGCAAGTGCGGAAGCTGCCACGGGATGAATGGGCAGGGGTCGGGAAACATTCCGCCGCTGAACAACGACAGGATCAAGTCAGTGAGCTCAGGAGAGCTGTTCTGGTTCATCACCAAGGGTGAGATCGACAACGGCATGCCTCCGTGGGCAGGTCTGCCGGAAGAGCAGCGCTGGCAGATCGTCAGCTACCTGAAATCCTTTGGAAGCGCTCCGGCTGCCCAGGCAAGTGCCGCTCCCGCCAGCGCAGCTTCGACGGTGGAAGCGCCTCCGCCTCACGCCCCGTTTGTTGATTACCGCTTCGAAAAGCCCGGCACCGTTCGCAAGATTACCCTCAACGATCTCCCGCAGCCCTACGCAACTCCTTCGGCTCCCAATGCACCTCAGGTGGTCGCCCGTCCGGAGGGAGCGTGGCCGAAGGCGCCCGCCGGCTTCGAGGTTGGATTGTATGCAGACGGACTGGAGGGCCCGCGCGAGATCCGCAGAGCGCCCAATGGGGACCTCTTCGTCAGCGAAAGCATGGCGGGCAAGATCCTCATCTTCCGCGGCATGACGAAGAACGGCAAGCCTGAGCTGCAGTCGGTCTTTGCCACCGGCCTCAACCGGCCGTTCGGCATCAATTTCTATCCCGCCGGGCCGGATCCTCAGTGGGTCTACGTGGGAAATACCGACTCGGTTGTGCGCTTTCCGTATCACAGCGGAGACCTGAAGGCGAGCGGGCCTGCGCAGCACATCATGGATCTGCCGAGCGGCAATCATGGCCATTGGACGCGCGACGTCCAGTTCTCCCAGGATGGCAAGACGATGCTGGTCGGCGTCGGCTCCGGCTCCAATGTCGACGATCCCGATACGACCCCGGCAGAGAAGAACCGGGCGGATGTGCTCGCCGCAGATCCTGACGGATCGAACATGCGGGTGTATGCCTACGGCATCCGGAACCCGGTGGTCCTGGCCGTGAATCCGAAGACCGGCGAGCTCTGGGTCTCAGTCAATGAGCGGGACGGACTGGGAGACAATCTGGTCCCCGACTACATCACGCATGTGCAGGAGGGCGGCTTCTACGGCTGGCCCTGGTGGTACATGGGCGGCCATCAGGATCCGCGGCATGCGGGAAAGCATCCCGAGCTGAAAGAAAAAGTCATTACCCCGGATGTCATTCTGCAGCCGCACAACGCTTCGCTCGAGCTGACCTTTTACGACGGCAAGCAGTTTCCCGCGGAGTACGACGGAGATGTCTTCGCTGCTGAGCACGGCTCCTGGAATAAGGCCATCCGCGCCGGCTACGAGGTAATCCGCGTCCCGTTGCACCAGACCGGGCATGCAAGCGGAGAATACGAGGACTTCCTCACCGGCTTCGTGGTGGACAACGACCACGTGTGGGGACGGCCAGTTGGCGTCGCGGTCGCACCCGACGGCTCGCTTCTGGTCACCGACGATGGCTCCAACTCCATCTGGAGAGTGAGCTCGACCGGCAAATAACTGCGTCCCGCCGTCAGGCAGGGCCGCCACCAGCGGCAGAGCGCGCAAACGGCACCCCCCATGCCATTGCGCGCTCCGCTGGCGCCGGCGCGAGGAGCACGCAGCGCGCGCCGGGTTCCTTTAGGTCTTATCCCAGAAATCCAAGATTGCCGGTTGGAAAGCTCCCAATATTCGGAAAGATGGTTGCCATCTGGCTGGCGCTCACGCCGAACCATTGGGCCAGAGTGGCCGCATATTGAACGCTTCCGGTCGAGGGCACCCAACGCCCATTGCTTCCGGAGTCATCGGGGCCTCCGAGGGCGAGCGTGGGAAACGTCCCATAGATCTGTCCTCCCTGAACCGCGCCGCCGAGAACGATGTGATGAGATCCCCATGCGTGGTCGCTCCCACTGTTCGAGTTAGGCTGGAAGGTGCGGCTGAAATCCGACATGGTGAAGGTCGTCACTTCGCCGGCGAGATTGAGCTCCTGGGTCGCCTGGTAGAAGGCTGCCAGTGCCGGCGAAACCTGGGCCAGCAGGCCGTTTTGCTGCGGGAGCTGGGCCCCGTGGGTATCGAAGTTACCGATGCCGGCGAAGAAGATCTGCCGTTCCACCCCCAGGGCTGCGCGCACCTGTATGATCTGCGCGATCTGCTTGAGCTGTGCAGCCAGAGCATTGTTGGCTGGGAAGACGGTCTGCAATGGAGAGACGGACTGAACCGCATCGGAGAGTGTCTTGGCGTAGGTGTAGGCGTTCGAGGCGATGGTGTCGTCGGCCTGCACCAGCGAGATTCCGGAGTTGAAGGTCAGCAGCGCCTGCGCCGCCTGCAGCCGGGCGGCGCACTCTGCTGAGCCTTCCGAGCATGCCGCTGCACCCAGATTTCCCGGGCTGACGGAAACCGGCGTAGAACCGCTTCCATTGCAGAAGAGGGTGTCTCCTGCGACGGAGGTGATCATTGGGATCTGCGCGCTCCCGTTGTAGAGCGAACCCAGTGCATCGGCAATGCGACCCGCCCATCCGGTAGGGGTCGACGCGCTGGCGGCAGCGTTTTGCCACTCCAGCTGCTGGTCGGGGTGGGAAAAGAGATTGACCGGCGCGGTCTGCCCGGCGAGGAACTGCGCTCGCGTCAAAGGCTGCACCAATGTACCGACATTGGCGATGATGGCGGCATTCTTGTTGTTGAAGAGCGTTTGGATATCAGGAAGATTCGGATTGAGCGCAAAGTTGGGCGCACTCGACAGTGGCAGCAGGGTATTTTGCGCCAATGCCAGCGGTCCGCGGATGGCCGAATAGCTCTGATAGCCTGCCGTGTCAAAGGGGATGACGGTATTGTTCGCGTCGTTTCCGCCATAGAGGAAGACGCAGACCAGAGCCTTGTAGCCGGTCGCCGCCTGGGCGAGGGCGTTCATCGACCCAAACGGCCGCAATCCCACTGCGTTGCCGGCTGCCGCCAGCGCGGCGTAGTTGATAAAGCTCCTTCGTGTCATTCGCATCTTGCCACTCTCCCCATCTGTGCCGGTTAATGCATGATCTTGTATTGCGGAGCGGTGATCACCAGGTAGGTGGCCACTCTTACGCGCTGTGCCGGATCGGTCAGGCTGCTGATGCTCGTAACGAGCTCTGTACGCATCTCAGCCGGCATCTGGCCGTGCATGAACATCATGCCCAGCGTATCGACCAGGTTGCCCGGACTGTTTGCCGCAATGACCCCGAGAGGGCTGGCCGCACTCAGATCTACCTGGAAACCGGCAATCTTGTTGAAGACAACGCTATTGGCCAGGGAAAGCTCGAGAACGGCGCTGGCGGTATTCTCCAGGCCGAACTCAGGCGCGTTGAGCTGCGTTTCGGGGATGACATAACTTGGAGGGAAGAAGTTGAACACGCTGCCAGACCTGTACGGCCGCTCATTCAGAGCATTCGAGTAGTTCGAGAGCGAGTAGTAGGAGCTATTTGGATCGATATTGGTAAATCCAAGGGCGCGCAGGACGTTCGTGATCCAGAGTATCGGCTCGCGCAAGTGTCCTCCATCGAAGGCCGGGTTCGTGTCTCCCGCTCTGGCTTCTTCATCGGTCAGAATGGCAGCGATTACAGCTTGCAGATTTCCCCGCACTCCGCTCCCGTCGTTGGCAAAGACCGCCGCGACGCGAGATACATAACCGGCGCTTGGCGCACTGGTCACTAAGTGCTGGATGAGTTGCTTGCAGACGAATGGCCCGACGTTCGGATGGTTGAAGACGTTGGTCAATGCGCCTTGCAGGTCCTGCTCGGCAGATTGTCCCGAGGGCAGGACCGTCCCGTTCAGCAGCGTCTTAGAGGTCATGTCGTGTTCGTTCTCGACCGCCGCCATGGGGGCGAAGTAGTTCGCCGTCGTGTTGGGATAGGTTGTAGGTGAGCCGCCGCTGGCTGTTGCATAGGTCCAGCCGGTATAGGCGCGGGCAAACGCCTGTACCTGGGCCTGGGTATAGGCCGGAATCGGATTTCCATTGGAATCCGTCTGCAGCGACCCATCCGGGTTCAGCAGAAACAGCCCGATGGTGAACAATTGCATCAGCTCACGCGGGTAATTCTCGTTCGCTATCTGTCCCGCAGGCGGTTTGGCGCTGTCCAGCATGTCGAGATATGCGCCCATCCCCGGCGAGAGGGAGACATCGCGCATCAAGTTGTAGAAATTGCCGAAGGCATCCTTGGCCAGCATGTTGTGGTAATAGGTGATGGTCCGCGCATTGACGGTGTCGCTCGATATCACAAACAATTCGCTGAGAGCGAATGCAACGCGCTGACGCAGCTGATCGTTGCCGGTGAGCGCCGTCTGCCACCACTCGGACTCTTCGCAGGGCGTAGACGAGTTGGAGCTTGCGCAGATAACCGGTAAGGTCGCGGGGATATCCGGCAACAGGGTGGCCGGAGTGTTGAACTGCTCGGTGAGGTAGCCATTGATCCCCACCTGCTGCACATGGGCAATGTCGCTCATGGCCGGGCCGAAGGTCGCCTGATCGAGCAATCGCGCCGCCGCTGCCAATGTTACCTGCAGAACCTTCGCGCTCGCCGGCCCGGAGGCTGTCCCTCCAGGGTCCGGATTCACCACCGTCACTCCGACGGAATTGACTCCGGCCGGAACTGTGATGTCAGCCTGCACATCGGTGGGCGAAAAGTAATTGGTCGTAACCGTCTGGCCGCCGGTTTCAATCTGCGAGCCTGGGATGAAGCCGGTTCCCTGGACATCGAGCAGATAACTCGTGCCGGAAACCAGCGTTGCATCCGCGGTGCTGATGACCGGAGTTGGATTGAGAATGCTGACCGTGGCTGACCCCGTCGCGCTTGGGCTGGCCGTGCTGACCGCGGTGATCGTGACCGTATTCGGATTGGGGACTTTTGCCGGCGGAGAATAGAGGCCAGTTGCGCTGATGGTTCCGTTACTGGAGTTGCCGCCTGCGACGGAATTTACCAGCCAGGTGATGCCGGGGTTCATCGAATTGCTCACGACCGCGGTGAACTGTGCCGTCGATCCCAGACGCACCTGGTTGCTGCCGGTCACCGTCACTTGCACCTGGGTGGCGGTTGCAGACGATCCGCTGCTGCCGCCGCCGGAGCATGCCGTCATGGCTCCGAGGGCGAAACAGGCGGCAACAAGAACTTGCGGACATGGCAGAACAATGGTGGCTCGACGCACACTCCACCTCCCGGAAAAATGAGAGCCCGGCCGCCAGTTCGCGTGAGGTGGGGAAGAGAGGAAACAGACTGGCTGACACTCCCTATATACCCGGCCCGTACCGATAGTTGCGCCGATGGAAGATTTTTTTTTGTGAGATGGCGATGCGCACCGGACAGGCTATGGGGCCGGCCCGACCCGCGACCTCTCCTGATGCATCGGCTGCATGAGCTTTCCCGGAGCAAGGGCCGCCGGACGAGGATAAAGGGGGAGCGGCTTTCGCCTAAAGCCTGGCGCGTGGATCATGCCTGGCAAGCCGGCAAAGGAGATACTCGATCTCGGCGCGTGCCGCCGCGCTCAATGAGGCTCCGGGCGCCCGCTGCGTGTCATGGGCGATGGCGCCTCGCCTCTGCAGAACATATTTCCGCACCGCCAGGCCGACGCCCTGCTGCTGCTCATAACGGATGAGGGGAAGATGCGCGTCAAAGAGATCGTGCGCAGCGTCACGCACTCCTGCTCGCGCCAGCTTGACGACATCGGCCAGCATGTCGGGAAAGGCGTAGCCGGTCATTGCGCCATCGGCGCCCCGCTCCATTTCGAAATCCAGAAACAGGCCGCCGTTGCCGGTAAGGATGGAGAGCGGCCGGAGCGATCCATCGCGTTGAAATCCACGCAAAGCGGAGATCTTTTCGAGGCCCGGCCAGTCCTCGTGCTTCAGCATCACGCAGGATGGGTTCTCCATCACAATCTGGCGGATGACCTTCGGCGTCATGACGACGGTCAGCGCGAGGGGATAATCCTGGATCACGAAGGGCACATCTGAGCCGATCGCAGCCACCGCCTGAGCATAGTAGTTGATGATCTGATCGTCCGTCCGCAAGGCCGGGGGAGGCGCAATCATCACGCCTGCCGCGCCTCCATCCATCACTCCGCGGGCCAGCGACCGCATGGCCGCAAAGCCCGGCGCGGAGACGCCGACGATGACCGGCACGCCAGCGCGGCGCACGACCTGATTGGAGATCGCCAGGGCCTCGGCTGGGTCAAGCTTCGGGGCCTCGCCCATGATGCCAAGAATGGTCAGGCCGGTCACGCCGCAGGATAGATAGAAATCTGTCATGCGATCGACCGAGCTGGTATCGACTGCGCCATCCGGAGTGAAGGGAGTAACTGCGATGGCATAGACGCCGTTTGCGGTATGGTCGAGCATCGTGGGTCCAGTCCTGTTTGGAGTGTGGAGAGGGCTCTGTTGTGTTTCAGCCGCCTCAACATGGATCAGGATACCGCCAGAGGAAGGATTCCTGCCGCAGCAGGACGATCGATGTGAACTTTCCGCCTGGTAACTCGAAGTGGAGGGGAGTCTGGCCAGGCTTGGGGTCGCAAGGATCTCCGAAGGATGAGCGCTACTCAGAACGCAAAGCTTCGATCGGATCGAGATACGCCGCCTTGCGTGCCGGGTAGTATCCAAAGCCGATGCCGACCAGGGCGGAGAAGAAGACCGCCAGCACGACCGCACCCGCACTCACCACCGTGTTCCAATTCGCCAGCCGCGAGATGATGATCGAGGCGGCGACGCCCAGGACGATTCCCGCGCATCCTCCGGCACTGGAAAGGATGACTGCTTCGACCAGAAATTGAGCGAGAATGTCACGCGTCCTGGCCCCCACCGCTTGTCGAAGGCCGATCTCTCGCGTTCGCTCGCGGACGGAGACCAGCATGATGTTCATGATGCCGATGCCGCCGACGACGAGCGAAATCGAAGCGACGGCCGCCAGCATGATGGACATGATGCGAGACGATGCCTCCTGCGCGGCGAAGATATCCGTCATGTTGCGGATGGAAAAGTCGTCGTCCTCGGCCGGGGCAAGGTGGTGGC
This sequence comes from Acidobacteriaceae bacterium, assembly GCA_035933805.1. Taxonomy (GTDB): domain Bacteria; phylum Acidobacteriota; class Terriglobia; order Terriglobales; family Acidobacteriaceae; genus PALSA-350. Next base: position 9,796 of record DASYYO010000136.1, read on the forward strand.
GTTGACGGAGAAGCGCTCGCGCTTCCTCCTGGGCAGCCTGAATCCGCTCCCCGCTCTTAGCCTGCATCATGATGGCATCGACGGCGTCGGCATTGGCGGATTTGACCCCGATCACCTTACGCTTGCCGGTGGAGATCGGCATCAGAACGACATCGTCCTGGTCTTGTCCTGTCGGCGACTGCCCCTTGGGAGCGAGGACGCCGACGACGGTGAATGGAACGTTCTTGATTCGAATCGACTGCCCGATGGGATCGATCTCGCCAAACAGATTGGCGGCCACCGTCTTTCCCAGCAATGCGACCTTGTTGCCGGAAACGACGTCCTGCTGGGAGAAAGGGGAGCCTTCGACCAGAGAAAAGTCGCGCACTTCGAGATAATCGGGGGTGGTGCCGAAGAGGAGGGTGGCCCAGTTGCTGTTGCCGTAAACGATCTGTCCGCTGCCGCGCACCACCGGTACGGCCAGCGCAATGTCAGGACATTGCAAGGGGAGCTCTCTTGCGTCCGACTCGGACAAGGTGATTGCGTTGCCGGTTCCCAGGCGCAGCCCGGAACTTGTCAGGCTGCCCGGAATCACGATGATCGTGTTGCTGCCGATGCTGGCGATCTGTTGCTGGATGCGCTGTTTCGCACCGGATCCGATTGCCGCCGTCGCGATCACCGCGGCGACCCCAATCACAATCCCCAGCATGGTCAGCGCGGAGCGGAGCTTGTTCACCTCCAATGCCCTGAAGGCAATGCGCATCGATGAGATCAAGTGCCTCACGGGGAGACCTCGGTAGAGGCAAATGGGCCTTCGGCGTCTGCATGCGCTCCGGGAGGACGCAGACTGTCTTCGACGATGCGTCCGTCGCGAAAGGTGATGGTTCGGCTCGCATACCGCGCGACTTCCTCCGCGTGCGTGACCACGAGAACAGTAATGGCGCGCGTCCGATTCAGCCGCTGGAAGATTCCCATAATCTCGGCGCCGGTATGAGAATCGAGTTGGCCGGTCGGCTCGTCGGCGAGCAGGATCTGCGGCTCATTGATGAGCGCCCGCGCGATTGCGATCCGCTGCTGCTGACCTCCGGAGAGTTGCGTCGGAAGACTCCGTTCCCGTCCAACCAGCCCAACGAGGCCGAGCATGTTCCTGCCCGCTTCGTCGGCATCTCTCGTATCTCCGCTTCTGTAAAGCAAGGGCAATTGCACGTTCTCGATAGCGCTCATGCGGGGCAGAAGATTGAAGTTCTGGAAGACGAAGCCGATCTTCTGGCTGCGGATTTCGGCGAGCTGGTCGCGATCCAGCCCTTCCACGGCAATGCCGTCGAGCCAGTAGCGCCCCGAGGTGGGACGATCCAGACAGCCCAGAATATTCATCAGTGTGGATTTTCCGGAGCCCGAGGCTCCCATGATAGCGACAAACGATCCGCGCTCGATCGTAAGCGTGACATCCTGCAGAGCGTTCACGGTGACTTCGCCCAATCTGTAGATCTTAGTCAGGCGGCTCGTTTTCATGATCTCTGGCATGGTTTCGCCTTACATCCGCGGGCCCATAGGCGGCGGAGCGCTCGATGCGCCGCTGGATGCGCTCCCTTGAACGATCGCTCGGATCACAACCCGCTCGCCTGGCCGGAGCTGATCCGAACGAACGGCAATGTATTTCCCATCTGTGAGTCCAAACTTTACCGGGACAGCGCTGATCTTTCCTGCAGCAAGTACATAGACCTGTGGTTTGTCTGCCTGCGGCGGCGGCAGGCCTGTCTTCTTCAGCACAGCCGCAGAGGGGCGAAAGCGCAGCACGGAGGTAGGGACCTTCAATGTATCTTCGACGCGCCCCGTTTGGATTGTGACATTGGCGGTCATGCCGGGAAACAACTTGAACTCCGAGTTATTCACGGAAATCACCACATCGTAAGTGACCACATTTTGAGTGATGATCGGGGCCTTGCGAATGTCGGCAACCACGCCCTCGAAGGTGGTCTCGGGATAGGAATCTACGACAAAGGCCGCCCGTTGACCCTTGGCAATACTGCCGACATCCGATTCATCCAGATTGGTGTCTACCTGCATCTTGGTCAGATCCTGTGCGATCTCAAAGATTGTCGGCGGATTGAGCGTTGACGCTACTGTTTGACCCACGTCCATCCGTCGAGCGATGACCGTCCCGTCCACAGGAGCCATGATTCGCGTATGGTCGAGGTTGATCCGCGCCTGTTTCACTACGGCTTGCGCCTCATGCTCCTGAGCCAGGGCCGTGGCCGCCTGGCTCTCCGCTACCCGGACGGACGCCTGGGCGGAGAGGATGTTTTGCCTCGCAGCGTCCGCCTGAGCACGATCGGCAGTGACTTGCGCTCGGGCGGCGGCATAATTCGCCTTCGCAAGCTCGTAGTCTTGCTGGTTCATGATCTTTTCTTGAAGGAGCGCTTCGGCTCTCTTCCACTGGCTCCGGGCGTTCACTTCGTTCGCCAGATCTTTTGCCGCGATGGCTTCGGCGTTCTTTTCGCTTGCAATTGCCGAGCTCAGGTCCGACTTGGCTTTTTCGACCTGGGCCCGGGCGGAAATTGTGGCAGCGCTGGCGGAGCGATAGGAAGCGCTGGCCTGGTCTAACTGCGATTGAAAGATCTGCGGGTCGATCAGAGCGACAAGCTGGCCCTTCTTAACCTTGCTGTTCCAGTCCGCATAAAGAGCCTTGATATTTCCGGATACCTGGCTGCTCACCAGGACATCGACAACCGCGTTGAGGTTGCCGGTTGCATTGACCTTCGCCTGGATCGGGCCTCGCTCCACCGGGACGGATTCGTAACTGATCGAGTTCTGCTGATGGGTTCGCCAAAGTGTTGCGCCAACGGCCAGGGCCAGGGCAAGGCCGATGCCGATCCCCCATGCGAGGCGCCTGGAGTTATGTTTGG
>DASYYO010000257.1:0-5565 GCA_035933805.1 Acidobacteriaceae bacterium
GTTTGCGGGTTTTACGCTCGCCCTCGCTCTGCCTGCCATGGCCGCTCAGCTCGACCAGGATGCGCGCGCCGCCATTCCGAAAGATGTGCAGCAGTTGATTGTGGTCGATTACCGCGCGATGCAAAACTCCCAATCGGCGATGGACCTCAAGGCGCGTGTGCTGCCGCCGGAGCTGAAGGCTCTGGAGGAGGCCCTGAAGAACTCCGGGCTGAATGAAAATCACGATATCGAGGAGCTCGCGTTTGCCGCGTTCCGGACCGGGCAGGGCACGCAGACCGTTGGGCTCGCCCAGGGCCAGTTCTCGCTCGAGGACGTCCTGGCCGGCTTCAAGAAGCAGAAGATTACTCCGAAGATCGTTCGCCAGAACCGGATCTATCCTATGGGCCGCTCCGGAATGCAGGTTGTGTTTCTGAACCCCACGACCATGGTCTTCGGGCAGAACGAAGGACTGAGGATCGCGCTCGACGCTCGCGATGGGCTGGCGCCGAGCCTGCTGAACAACAGCACGATGCTGGACCAGATGCGCTCAGTGGACAGCGAAGCGGTGTGGAGCATCCTCGACCAGGAGGGCACACAGACCATGATGCGCGCGGTCCTGGGAGACGCCTCGCAGCTGACCGACTACGATACGGTCAAAAAACGCCTGCTGAGCTCGCGTTACTCGATGGACTTCGATCACGGCGTGAAGTTCAAGCTCGACGTGGTGACGCCGGACACCATCTCGGCGGCGACAATGGCGTCTCTGCTCAACGCCGCGGCGCTCTACAAGAAGATGAGCGGCACGGATGCCGAGAAGTCAGCGATTGACAACACCACCATCGACTCCTCCGGAGGCGTTCTGGATGTAACCTTCGCCTCGTCCGACAGCCAGTTTTCGAGCCTGCTCCAGTCGGACCTCTTCCAGACGGTGGTGAAGTAGCAGAAGGTCGCCGTTCTGTTTACTTCAGGGCCCAGTGCACCTGGTTGGCGGCGTCAATTGTAACCGTCAACGTTCCTTCCTGCCCCTGGCGCAAGGACGGACCTTCAGAGGTGTGGCTTTTGCCGGCGCTGTCTTCAAAGTGCAGCGTCACCGGCCCGGAGCCCTGGATCTGGAACCGGTAGTGGTACCGGCCCCCGGAGGAGAGCATTTCGGCGCCGAAGCTGGCGCTGGGATAGTCAAACTCCAGAAGATGCAGCGTGGGGCCTTGGTTCACGATGGTGGTGTCGATCAGCCGCGAGCGGCAGGCGCTCAGGCCGAAGCCGAGGGCGAGCAGCGATAAGAGGGCAGCCGGGACTCTTCGAGATCCTCTTCGGCTCATAGAGAGCTTTTGCGCTCGATGATCCGCGCCGTCAGGACCACGCCCGTCTCGTTGTTATGCAGGGTGAGAGGAAACGCGAGCACGTTCCACACCCAGGTTTCGCCTTTGCGGGGAAGATTGAGCAAGCCGCGATAGCTCCGGTCAATGTAGGTTTCGCGTTTTTCGGTCACGGTGCGGAGGATCTCCCGCCAGTCGGCGGCGAAATCCGGCATCTCCTGAAAGACATTCTTCCCGGCGAACCAGTCCCTTGGCTTTTCCAGCAGGCGGGCGCAGGAGTCGTTCACGTACTGCCAGGTGCCCTCCCGGTCGAGAATCTCAAGGATGACATCCTCGCCCATGGCCATGTTGATTCGTGAGTAGAAGAACTCTCTCGCATCGACTACGACCGGCTTGCCGCGGCGTTTCGACTCAAAGGAGCGCAGCGCCGCGACCAGATCGTCGATCGAGCTGTAGCCCTTGAGCAGATGCATATCTTCCACTCCACCGAACCGGCGTTCCAGGGTTGCGGAGAGGATGATGATGGGAACCTCCGGCCTGCGCCGGCGCAGACTGGCGGCGACGTCGGTACCGAACTGGCCGGCGCCCAGGTGATAATCGAGCACCGCGATATCAATGTTGTCGAGCAACTTCTCGGCCTCATCGATCGTGGTCGCGGTCTCCGCCAGATATCCGTACTTGCGCAAGATCGTAGAGCGCAGCAGGAGGTTCTCGGGATGATCGTCGAGCAGCAACACGCGAATCGGATCTGCGACCAACTGCAGACCGGTACTGCTTTCCTGTTCCAGGCCGGGCATTTCGTCGTCGTTCATGAAATTTGTAAGATGCCTCCGCGTTTAACTTTGGTGCCGCAGAAGGTGAGAGAACGTCTTGCGGGATAGCTGGCCGCCAGCCCTGACTCGGCCGCATGCGGCAACGCCGTTCGAGCCCGGACGCGGTTGAGGGACACTCACCTCAAAGACGGCCAGGCGCTGGAATCGCTCACGAACCCTCGCCGGCCTTCTGCACTTGCTTCAGGATCTCGGGGAGACGGCTGAAGAGGGAAGTGGCCCTGAGCCAGCGCCGGTTGTCCATGGCCGGCGATCCGCTGAGGATTTTGCCCGGAGGTATATCTCCGTGAAGGCCGGTTTGTCCGGTCGCGATCACGCCGTCTCCAATCGTGCAGTGCCCCGCAACGCCGACCTGCCCTGCTAAAACCACATTCTTGCCGACATGGGTCGACCCCGCCAGGCCCACCTGAGAGCAGAGGAGGGTATTCTCTCCGACGCTCGACCCATGGCCCACTTGAACCAGATTATCAATTTTCACCCCGCGGCCGATGTGCGTCCTGCCGACGCTGGCGCGGTCGATGCAGGAGTTGGCCTGGACTTCGACGTGGTCTTCGACCGCTACCGGTCCGGATTGCATGATCTTGTACCATCTGCCGTCCGCTTCCTTGGCGAATCCGAAGCCATCGCAGCCGATCACGGCGCCGTTCTGCAGAATGACATGATCGCCGAGCGTACAGCCTTCGCGCACCACGGCGTGTGCATGGGCAAAAAAATGGCTGCCGATCCGGACGTTGGGATAAATGACGACATGCGGAAGCAAAGTCGCGGAGTCGCCGAGCTCGGAGCCGGCGCCGATCACCACGTAAGCGCCGATATGGGCATTGGCGCCGATCGTGGCCGTGGGGTCGACGACCGCGGTAGGGTGGATTCCCGGCCGGTATTCCGGCGGATGGTAAAAGATCTCGATGGCTCGCGCAAAGGCGAGGTAAGGATTGGCGGTCCGCAGGGCGGCTGCCGGAATCTCGGGAAATTCGTTGTTCACCAGGACCGCGGATGCCCTGGTCGTCTTGGCCAGCGGGGCGTACTTGGGATTGGCGACAAAGGTGAGTTGGCCCGGCCCGGCCTCCTCAATTCCAGCCACCGAGGTGATCTCCAGGTCCGGATCCCGGTCGCAGGCGGCGCCCAAAACGTGAGCCAGGTCAGCAAGCCTCATGGGGGCATTGTATGCTTTCGCGGTCTTTGATCGAACAGAGGCGCGAAGACGGCCTTTGAGATTCAGCTCTGCGGCTTGAAGAGGCTGCCCTGGAGAATCTCCGGAGGAGCTTTGGGTGCCCCTGAGCGGACGACCGCGAGAATCTCGAGCTCCTGAATGGCAGCTTTGGGCAGGAAGATCCGCTGCGTGTTGGAGCGGCCATCGGGAGGGATGAGAAAGACCCCGTCCCCGTCGAGCAGGCTGGCATCGTTTTGGGCCAGCCCTTCAATCACATCGCCGTCCTTGAGTCTGGCGCGCATCCACAGACCCTGGGACCGGGGGCGGCGCGCAAAACTCCTGGAGAGCAGACGCTCGGGCTGGCCGGGGTCTCCGGAACTGAACTCCCGGACAAAGCAGACCCATTTGACTTCGGCGAGGCGAATCGGCAGCACCTTGCCTTCCAGGTCAAGGAGATGAAGCTCTCCCTGGAGGACGAAGTTGGCAGGCGGCAGGTAACCGGCAACCCAGTCGCGGCTTGATTTTCGTACTATGACCTTCTTACGGCTGGCTGTCATGCTTCCGGCTGATAGAGGTGCTCGTTGAGGGGACGCAGGGCCCGTGTTCGAGGGAGCGGACTTGGCTGCCGGGGGAATGTCGCGTGCCGGTCTTTGAGGAGGAGCGCGAGATAGGAAGAGCGCAACAGGAGCAGCGTAAATTGTGCAAAACGGTAGCCAAGCGAGTCCCCATATGATACCTTAAACCTTTGCGTCGAGCGTCCGGATCTCCCTAAGGTATTCAGATGGCGAATGTTAGCCGCACGACTGGGCGCGGCTGGAGCGACGAGTAAGGCATGCCAGACTACATTTACCTCCTCGAAAACCGTCTCTCAGCGGATCAGCAGAACGCGCTCCGGCAGATCAGCCACGCTGCTCGTGCCGCCGGAATGAACCTCTTTCTCGTGGGGGGCGCGGTCCGTGATCTTACCAGCGGGTCCTCTGTCCGCGATCTGGATGTAGCGGTTCAGGGAAATGCTCTCAAATTGAAGGAACCATTGCGGAAAACAGGAGCAACGCTCTGGGGTGAGCACGACGCCACGCGCACTCTCTTTTTCCGCTTTCCGGTAGGCGTCCGGGTCGAGGTCTCGAGTACGAGGCGCGAGGAGTATCCCACCCCTGGCCACCCCATCTATCACTGGGATAGCATCCTCGAAGATCTGCGCCGCCGGGACTTTACCGCAAACGCGATGGCTCTCTCCTTGAACGAGCACTCCTACGGCTTGCTCATGGACCCGCTCAACGGGGTCGCGGACATTGAGGCGCGCCATCTCCGCCTGGCCAGCAACTATGGTTTTCTGGAAGATCCCTCGCGGCTGATCCGGGCCGTGCGCCTGGCGACCAGGCTGAGCTGGGAGCTTGAGGAGCGCACCAAGACGCGCTACCAGAACGCGAAGGAAGAAGGAGCGATCCAGGCGCTCTCCCAGTACCTGAGAGGGTATGAGCTGGAAGAGATCGGGCACGAGGAGGACGGGCTCCGCACCCTGGCGGCTTTGGAGGCTGAGGGATGGATGCAGCATCTCGATCCGGCGTGGACCTCCTCCAAGGCGGATACCGCCGAACTGGAGCGGATGCACCGGCTGGTGACCGATCTGCAGATGCAGGGCGTGTATCCGGACGCTTCCGCGGCGTCGATGCAGTTGCTCACTGCGAAGCTCACGCCCAAGGAGTTGGCCGCGCTCAAGAAGTCCTTTGTGCGCCCGGGTTTCGTAGATGAATGGAACCATCTCGATGGGGCGGCGAAGGAGTTCGCCAGGCAGTTGGGCGGAAAGGATGCCGCGACTCCTTCGGCTACCTGGAAGCTCTTCACCTCAGCCGATCCTCAGGCCGTTCTCTGGCTTGGTCTGACTTCCAAGTCCGCGCCGATTCAGGCCAAGTACAAGAACTTCTTCACCGTCTGGCCGGAGGCCCGGCACAAGCTTCCACATGCCCTGATGCAGGAGCTGCGCATCACCCAGGAGCTACCCGGCTATGCGGAGATGATCCAGGAGCTCTTCTTCCAGACCATCGACGGCAAGCTGGAGACCGAGGCCGAGATCCGCGCCTTTCTGGAGCCATACTCCCCTCCCGCACCCCCCCCGCCGGTAACGGTACGCCGCACCCGCTCCTCGCGTAAAGGCGAGCCCAAAGTCAAGGTCGCGATTCCCTCTGAGGATGAAGAAGAGAGCGAACTCGACGAGGAAGAGGGCGCCGCTCTCGATACGGAGGTAGAGATCGAAGAGACGGAAGAGGAAGAAGAGGAAGAAGGGCCGATC
>DASYYO010000265.1:0-8039 GCA_035933805.1 Acidobacteriaceae bacterium
GGACCGTGGGATTGGCCTTGCCTCCGATCAGGCGGTAAACGGGCGAGTTGAGAGAGTTGCCAAGCAGGTCCCAGAGCGCAAGGTCCACGGCGCTGAGCACGCGCATCTCTGTGCCGCCGGCGATCTGAAAATCAAAGGCTCGATAAAGATCCGCCCAGATTCGCTCGATGTCGCGCGGGTCGCGGCCGATCAGGGACGGCCCCAGGGTGTGAACCATCGCGGCTTCTACCGGATTGCGGGGATACGTCTCTCCTATTCCAGAGACTCCGGCATCGGTATCGATCTTCACCCAGGTCCAATGCGGCCAAAATGGGGCGTCCTCACGCGACTTCCAGTAGACCGTTTCGATGCGCGTGATCTTCATGGGAGCCAGCGCGTGCGCAGCTTTCGCATATGCGATGGCGAGTGGAGAGGCCAGGATTCCCGAAAGAAATGATCTTCTACTGAGAGCCATGCCCGAGTATATCGAAGCAAAACCAAAGCGGTCTTATCTCCGGAACTTAGCAAGGCTGGAGGAATGCGTGCCGTCGTCCGGCCCCATGCCTTGCAGTTCTTCAGACATAGACGAGCCGTCTTACTCTCTCCTCCACGCTCAGCGGCTGCTGCTCTCCATGCCTAACTGAATCTGTGTGTAACCAGCCGGCACCTGCAGGCGCGAGGGGTCCACCGGGTCCGATGAAAAGTTGGAGGATTGGGTTTGGGATTCCATAAGCACGGCGCTGGAGGGAGTCGCGGCACTCGCATTCTGGCTGGCCGGCGTAGGATCGGCGGCCGGCTTCTTCTTCCGGCCGAAACCGCCGAAGCCGCCGAAAGCCCCGCTGAGGGCAGAGGCCGCTGTCTCTTTGGCGATCTCCTTGCCGCTCGGCATGGCCGGAGAATTATCCGCCGGGAGCGGAGCTTCAGAGGCGGCAGGCAGAGGCTGCCCATCGGCCGTGGTACCCAGGCGCGTGATCTGCAGCACCGGCACGCCATGGATCTTCTCCATCTCAGTGGCCATGCTGGAGAGCGCCTGGTTCGCGCCTGGGCGCTGGCCCAGCAATGCGCTCATCTGCGTTCCGGAACCGGAGAAGACGTCTCCCATCTTTTCTGCCAGCCGCGTGGAAAAATCACGCATCTCAGCGTAGCCAGGAATCTCCGGGACCACCCACATGTCGTTGGTTACGGCCATGCTCCCGGTCTGTTTGCTCTGCTGGTCGGTCGCATTCATCGTCATGGTCAGGATCGCCTCACTGGCGTTCAGACCGCTCACATCCTTCTGCGCGCCCGTCTTGCGTACATGAACGTCGAAGCTCATCTTGACGTTGTCCGCGTTCGGGTTCGACGCGGGAGTCCCGGGTGCTTGACTGGCCTGCTTCTCTTCCATCTTCTGCCGCGCCTGAGCGATCTGTTCTTTCATCTGCGCGAAGGTGGTTACGCTGTACACCTTCTTGAGAACATCGACGTGAGTCATCGTCTCATTGTCCAGGTCGATAATCTCGATACTGTCGGGAGCTACCCGGGCCATGCGGTTGCCCTTCAGATAGACGGTCGTCGTAATGGGAGCGCCGGCATTGCGCGCCTCGGAGCTGAACGCGCCCGCCATCTTGAGCATTGCGAGCAGGGATCCGCCCGTGATCTGGGTGGTTTGCTGATAGCTGAAATCGGCGAAGAGAAAGGGCGGAGCGGCCAGGGTGACCGCCAGAAGAGCGCAGACCTGAAAGTTACGCATAAAACCGACCTCGGATGAGAAGAAGCAAAGCCTGGGGGGCCAAATATCGGTCGGTGCGAGTATACGTTGGCTCAATTATGGATTCAAGGAATTCCGTGCTGCGGGTGACTCAGCCGTTTGCGAAAAAACGCAAAAGGTCTGATCTTGGACTCGCCTGATGCAGGGCCTCGGCGGCCGTGTTGCCGGCTCCTGAACCTCAGCCGCCCATTTACTGCGCCTTCATCTTTTCGCGCATGTTCTTGGCCAGCTTTTCGATCTCATCCGCCTTTTTGATCACCTGAATGGAAAGAGTGTCCTGGTTCGTCCTGGCGACTTCGCGCTTCAGCTCTGTGGCAAGCGCGAACAGGCGGTCAGTATCGGCCGTTAGCGAGTCCGGCTCCTGATTCAGTACAGCCTCTTCTCGCAGCGGCGATGCCGGCGTTACCGCCGCCGGAGCCGCGGGGCGGGTGGAGGAAGCCGCTGCGGAACCGGACTGCATCTGCGATATCGCGGAGCCGTGGGTGGCCGCCCCGGCCATCCCGGCAAGGAGAGCCGCGGCGAAGAGGGCTGAGGTCCTTCTGTTTGCCGGCTTGTTCCCTCGTCTTCTCATCTCGTTTTCGGCCTACTCCGACTTCATCCTGTCGCGCACGTTTTTGGCCAGCTTGGCGATCTCGTCCATCCTTTTAATATCGTCCGCCGATGCCCGCTCGCGGCTGCCCTTAGCCACACTGTTCTTCAACTCGGCGGCCAGCGCCAGGAGCTTGTCGGTATCCTGCACAATCTCTTTTTGCCTCTCCCGGTTGCGCAAGGTGGCCAGCCGCTTTTGCATCTGCTCCATCGCCCGGTCGTGCTGCTCGTCCGGTCCTCCGGGCAAAATCGGCGCAGGAAAGCCGGGGGGCTGCAGCGGCTGCACCGGCTGCGGCTGCCGCTGAGGCAGCGCCGGAACGGCCGGGAGCAGCCATGCCGCAAGAGCGAACAGTGCGGCCGCGAGAGCCGCCAGGCGCCAGTCTTTGCGGGGCTTGATTCCGTCAGAGCTCATGGCTGCATGATAGAAACGAGTTACATTCTACGCTTGGCGATGGAGCGCGTTCTCTATGGTTTTCATCTGGTCACCTCACACCTTTTTTGGCGACCTGGGGCAGGAGTGGCTCTCGGACTTGCAGCAATTTCTGCACGTTGGTCTGCCCAAGCTGCTGTTCATTGCAGCGGGCGCCTGGGGCCTGATCCTGGCCGTCAACTTTGTCACTGCCAAAATCATCCAGGTGGCCGAGCAACGCAAGCGGCTGGCGGCGGTCCGAACCGGCCAGGTACGAACGGTGGCCTCCGTGGTGCGCGCCACCGGGATCACCATCGTGGTCTTTCTGGCTGTGCTGCAGATCATGGAAAACGTTCTGCACTTCGACCTCGCGCCGCTCTTGGCCAGCGCCGGCGTGGCCGGCATTGCGCTCGGCCTGGCTGCGCAAACGATCGTGAAGGACATGCTCAATGGCATTCTGATCCTGGTCGAGGATCAATACACTGTGGGAGACGTGGTGACCCTGGCGGGCATGTCCGGCATTGTCACTTCCATGACGCTGCGCAAGACAACCCTGCAGGGCTTCGACGGCACCACATACGTAATCCCCAACAGCCAGATCACCAATGTCGCCAATCAGAGCCGGGAGATCATCTCCTCCTCGGTGAGCGTTTCAGTCGATTTTTCCGCCAGCCCGGATGAGGTGATCCCGCTGCTGAGCGCGATCGCAATGGAAGTCCGCAATGAGCCTGCATACCGGCAGGTCTTCATGGAAGATCCAAAGGTGCTGGGCATCGACTCGATCAAGGGCTCGGAGGTCATTTATCTGATTCAGGTCAAGACGCAGGCGCGGCAGCAGTTCGAAGCTCTTCGCGAGATGCAGCGCCGCATTCGCCTCGCGCTCGAAGCTCATCGTATGCTGCCGGGCAGTCCCTACCGCGTCCTGCAGCACCCCGGACAAGCGGGCGCCGCATTGGCTGGAGAGACGGCCGGCGCGATGGCTGCTGTTGACCCAACGATGGCCAAGCCGAATGAGGTCAATCCCTTCTCCGGCCAGTAGCGCCCCTCTTAGAGCATCGTCAGCAGCTCTTCCGGATCACTGGCCGGCGGCAGGCAGGCATTGCCCTGACAGACGACCGCAAAGCTTGCGCTCTCCTGGAGCTGTGGGAGCATGGGCAGTGTTCCGGCGAGCACCGGCGGTAGCTTGCCCGCGAGTTGGGCACGGGTCAGCCGGATGACGCTTTTGTTGACGGCATACCGCGTTATCGCCACCAGTTCCAATTGCTCGGCCCGCTCATCCTCGCCGATCACCACGATCTGCAATGGCGGAAGCAGAAGCCGCTCCAGGGCAAGCCCGTAGGTTCCGGCATAGAGGCCGAAGTGTTCTACGACTCCGCCGAAGGTCTCCAGCGTGTCCTCGGCCTTCTCGCGGAAATCGGCCCGGCCGCCAAGCGCTTCCAGGCGGAGCAGCGCAGCCGCGGCAGTGGGATTGCCTGCCGGGGTGGGCGAGTCCTGCAGCGGCTTGCGGCGCGCGGTCAGCGCGCCGAACGTAGCGCCATCCTCGGGCGCGGCATCAAAAAAGCCGCCTCCCGTCGCGTCGTAGAAATTCGCGATCATCCGCTCCGCAACGGCCTCACCCGCGAGATAGTAGTGGATCTGCCCGGTGGCCAGCCAGCCGTCGAGGCACGCATGCACCAGGAAGGCGTAGTCATCGAGCAGGCCGGCAACCCATCGGCGGCCACCGTTCTCAGGCGCCGCATTCCCGGAGTAGGCGATCACATGCGCCAGACCCTTTGCCGGATCCCAGCCAGCGGCAAGGATCCTGTCCAAGGTGCGCAGGGCGAACTCCCGCGCCTGAGGGAGGCGCAGGACCTGCGCCGCTTCCAGATACGCAGAGACAGCCATTGCGTTCCAGTTCGTATAGACGGTCTGGTCGATGAAGGGCGTGGGACGGGCGCCGCGCGCGGCGTAGAGCTTGGCCTGGGCGGAGCGGAGCAGTCCCTCGGCCTCCTCCCTTGTCTTCCCTGCCTGCCTGGCTACCTCTTCCAGCGTGTGCTTGATGTGCAGAACATTCTTCTGCGGATTGTGGTGCATGTCGCCCAGGTCGCCGATGTCGTAGTACGGTCCGGCGATCGCCATCTCCTCGGGAGATAGGACCTCCGCCGCCTCGGCGCGAGTCCAGGTGAAGTAGTCGCCGTCGTCGTCGAGATTGATATCCGCATCCTGAGAGGCGAAAAAGCCGCCGCGCTCCCGGTCTGAGAGCCACGTATCCATCCAGCGCAGAATGTCCTTGGCGACCTGAGCGAAACGCGGATCGACAAAGCTTTGGAAGGCATGCACATAGTTTTTCAGCAGGCCTGCGTTGTCGTAGAGCATCTTCTCGAAGTGCGGCACCACCCAGCGTTCATCGACCGAATAGCGATGGAAGCCGCCGCCCAGATGGTCGTAGATTCCGCCCTGCGCCATGCGCTCGAGGGTGACGACCGCCGTCTGCCGTGCCGTCTCGCTGCCGGTACGCCCGGCGACGTCCAGCAGCAGATCGAGAGCGGCGGGGTGGGGAAACTTCGGCTGGGTACCGAAGCCTCCATAACGGGAATCAAACTGGCCGAGCGCCGAGGCCACCATCTTGTCCACCACGCCGAGGCTGAGCGCGCCGCTGCGCCCGGCAAAGCTCTCGTTGTACTCGATCGCCTCAATGACGCTCGCCGCCGATTCGACGACCTCCGCGCGGCGGGTCTTCCAGGCATCTGCCATCGTCAACAGAACGCGATCAAAGCCGGGACGGCCGTAGCGGTCTTCGCGCGGGAAATAGGTTCCCCCAAAGAACGGCTTGCCCTCGGGAGTCAGCACTGCGGTCAAAGGCCATCCGCCTTGCCCGCTGATGGCGGAGACTGCGGCCTGATAGCGGCTGTCTACATCCGGCCGTTCGTCGCGATCCACCTTGACTGCGACAAAATGCTCGTTGATCACCTGCGCCAGCCCGGGGTCCTCATAGCTTTCGCGGTCCATCACATGGCACCAATGGCACCACACCGCTCCGATGTCCAGCAGGATGGGCTTGTCTTCGGCGGCCGCTCGGGCAAAGGCCGGTGCACCCCACTCGTGCCAGTCGACCGGCTGATGCATGGCGGATCGCAAGTAAGACGAGGAGGAAAGGGCAAGCGAATTTGTAGGATGGCTCATCGATTCCTTTAGTGTAGTGCTTCTACCCCTATGGGACAGAGGCCCAGGTCGACGGGAACTCAGGCTCCTAGCCGCGGGCGAGCCTGCGCGCGGCCATCTTCACGTAGACCACGGCGAGGACCAGGGCGAAGGCCAGCGAAAAGGTATACGGCGCGGTCCCGAAGGCGTATAGAAAGGCCTTCTCGCTGACGAAGTTTTTATGCTGAAAGAGATTCAGGCGAACCCCCATGGCAAATCCCGCAACCAGCACGCTGCATGGAACCAGCAAACGCCGCCAGCGAACCAGCCACGCCGGCGGAACGAGCAACAACACGGGGAGCACCAGCGGAACCCAGGCCACAAACGCAATGAAGAAGGTAAACGCGCTCCAGACCAGGAGGCCTTCGGCCAGCACTCGCGGGATCTCGCCGGCATTGCCGTTGACATAGCGCTGGGCAACGCCGTACTCGAACGGGATAGTGAGAGCGACGCCGGCAAGCCAGCCTGCGACCCCGGCCAGTGCAGCATATTTCAAACGGCTCAGCCAGCTGAACGGCCTCATTGCACCCGATCTCATTGAAGCAGCCGCGCGGCGACTTCCGTATACAAGCGGACCGCCTCCAGGAGTTCGCTCTTTGCCAGTTTTTCCCCGGGCGTATGCGCGACATGGATGGAGCCGGGACCGAAGAGAAGAGGCTCGCCCCAGTTCGACAAGGCGGGCACGTCGGTGGTGAAGGCGGCAACCATGGTCTCCATGCCTTCTACCTTCTTCATGCGAATAAATGGAATCTCCAGGGTAAATTCGACCTCGGCGAGCCCCTCCACGGCCTGCTCCAACCTGCGCCGCGTCTCCTCCGACGGGCCTACCAACCGGATCAGCAGGTGCGCTTCGGCGGCGTCGGCGATCACGTTCGGCGCCCGGCCGCCTTCGAGGACGCCGATGTTCAACGTACTCGGACCCACATCGTCGACCTCGGGCAGCTGGAGGGCGAGCACGCGCTCCAGAGCGTGCACCAGTTTGTCGATGGCGCTCTCGCCCAGCTCCGGATAGGCCGAATGCGCCATCTTTCCGTGGGCGCGAATCTCCGCGCGCAGGGCTCCCTTGGATGCGAGAGCGAGCCTGTTGCCGGTGGGCTCGCCGTTGATCAAAAACCGGCTTCCTTTGGGATGTTCGTTGGCCACGCAGGCTCCCGCCGAATCGCGCTCCTCGCCCACGACAAAGAGCAGCCCGACCCTGATGCCGGCATCGCGCAGCTGCTCCGCGGCTGCGATCTGTGCGGCGATAATGCCCTTGGCGTCGCAGGCCCCGCGGCCGTAGATGAACTCGTCGTCTTCACTGCTGGGGATGAACGGCGGCACTGTGTCCATGTGGGTTGAAAGCACCACGTCCGGGGCTTCTCCTATGCCGGCGTAGACATTGAAGCGCTCGGCGAGTGGCTTTTCGGCCGGCCGTGCCGGCGAACGAAGATTCGGCTGCGGCACTGGAGTCCGTTCCACCTGAAACCCGCGCTCCTCCAGAAACCCGGCGAGGAAGTAGCCGACCTGGCCTTCGTTGTAGGTGATGGACTCGATATCCACCAGCCTGCGGGTGAGTTGCACGGGATCGATCTTCGTCATGGTTTTTTCAGCATACCTGAGGCCGGCCGATTCCCCTGCAAGCGCAAAGGTTCCATAGAATGAAGGAGCGCCATGAGATACGAAACCCCATCCCTCTCCCGCGTGCGAAGCATCGACGATCTTGCCGGGCCGGCCGGCCGCCTGGAAGCGCTCCTGAACGCCGGGCCATCCGGCGGCGAGGGCCGGACCGATGCGCCCTACTCCGCGCTGGTGGCTCATCCTCATCCGCTCGGCGGGGGGACGATGCATAACAAGGTCGTCTATCATGCGATGAAGGTCTTCCAGTCCTTTGGAGTTCCCGTGCTGCGCTTCAACTTCCGAGGCACGGGACTGAGCGAAGGAGAACACGATGAGGGCCGCGGAGAGGTTGAGGATGTGCGCTCTGCACTGGACTGGCTGGAACGGGAGTTTGCGCTGCCCATTCTCTTTGCCGGCTTTTCTTTTGGATCTAACGTCGGTTTGCGGGCCTGCTGCAAAGATGCGCGCGTGAAGGGCATTGTCAGCCTCGGTCTCCCTGTCCACGCGGAGGGACGCGACTACCACTACCGCTTTCTCCCC
>DASYYO010000316.1:0-16035 GCA_035933805.1 Acidobacteriaceae bacterium
TTTCCCCGGAAGGAGTTGAGGTCGGTTCCGCAAAGTCCGACTCTGCGCACCTTGAGGAGAACCTCGCCCTCTCGTTGAGTCGCGTCGGATACGGATCGAATGGAGACACTACCCGGCGCCTGCATGACAAAGGCTTTCATCGGCGTCCCTCGGAGCTGATAAGTTGCTCAGTCACGATTTTCCTCTTTCCCTGAAGGCCAGGTGCTGCCGAAGACCGGCGCCAGAAGCGCTTCGACCTCCGCCAGCAGCTCGCTGTCGATCTTGCCTTGCATGACCGCCAGGTTTGCCTCAACTTCCCGGACGGTGGACATGCCGACCAGCGTCGTCGAGACGTAGGGATGATCGAGGCAAAACCGCAGGGCAAGCGCGGAGATGTCGGCGCCGCGGCTCCGGCAAAGCTGTGCAGCCTTGCGTCCTGCTTCGAGCACCTGCGGGGGAGCGGGATGCCAGGCCGGTGCGCCTTCCGCTGTGAGGACGCCCATGTTCAGGGGAGATGCATTGATCAGGCCGAGTTGGCGTTCGCTGGCAAAGGGCGTCAGAATCTCGTCCATGTCGCGGTTCATCAAGTTGTAGCGGCAGTAGCTCAGCACAGTGTCGACGGGCGTGGCTTTCGCGATGCGCACAAGCAGCTTCAGTCCATAACCTGTGATTCCGATGTAGCGCGCCTTGCCTTGCTCCTGAAGCAGGCGCAACGCCGGGAGGGTTTCGTCAATAATCTGCTGTGCGTCTCCGAACTCCACGTCGTGAACCTGAAGCAAGTCGACATAGTCGGTCTGCAGGCGCTTGAGCGATTCGTCGACGCCTGCGGTCACCCGGCGGGCAGAAAAGTCGAATTCGGTCTGTCCGTACCGGCCGCATTTGGTCGCCACCAGGACCTGGTGACGCCTTCCGGCGAGAGCTTCGCCCAACCGCTTTTCGGCCAGGGTCCTCCCATAGTAGGGAGCCACGTCGAAAAAGTTGATGCCCGAATCGATGGCTGCGTGGACCGCCCTCTTGCCTTCGCCGGCATCCGTGGTCCCGAAGACGTCGCCGAGAGGTGAGGCTCCAAACCCGATGGGAAAGACCTGCAGATCCGTCCTGCCCAATCGCCGGTGCCGGGGAGAGCTTAGCGTGCGCTCCCGGGCCAACGGCTGTTTTGTGGATCCGTCCTTATTGGTTGACACCGCTCGCAAGAAATCCGCCATCCACCACCATGATCTCGCCGCTCACAAAAGATGCGGCTTCTGAAGCCAGGTAAACGGCCGCGCCAACCAGTTCTTCCGTCTTGCCCCAGCGGCCCATCGGGGTGCGAAGCTTGAGCTCCTGTCCGCGCTCGGTGTTGTCGAGAAGATTCTGATTGAGGGCGGTCCGGAAGACCCCGGGCGCAATTGCATTGACCAGCACGCCGTGCCTCGACCACTCGATCGCCAGGGACTTGGTCAACGAGCCCACAGCTGCTTTGCTCGCTGCGTAGGCGGCTACCTCGAAGAGGGCCACGAACGTCGAGAGAGAGGCTATGTTGATGATTCTGCCGTACCCGCGCGACAGCATGTGTTCTCCAAAGATCTGGCAGGCGCGCAGGGTGCCGGTCAGGTTGGTGTCCAGAATCTCATTCCATGCCTCTTCGGGAAAATCAACCGTGGGAGCGCGTTTCGTCATTCCTGCGCAGTTGACCAGGATATCTACCTTCCCGAACTCCTTGATCACCTTGTCGCGCAGCGTCATCAGCGATTTACGGTCGCTGACATCCGAGGGCAGCCGAAGCGTCTTGCGGCCTTTTGCCTCGATCTCTGCGGCGGTTTGCTTTACTTGTTCCGGCCTCCGGGAGGAGGCGATTACATCTGCGCCGGCATCCGCCAGCCCGAGAGCAAGAGCATGACCGATCCCGGTCGTCCCGCCGATGACGACCGCAGTCCGGCCGCGCAAATCAAAGAGAGAATTGTCCATAGGGATCTATCTTCGCAGAAGAAAACGAACTTTCACCACAAAGACCATACAGTAAACGATAAAGTAAGTTCAAGATCCGGGGCTGCTCCGCTCTAACGGGTCCTGGCAAAGTGGAAGGTAGAATGTTTGAGGTAAACAAAAGGACGGACTTCAAGGAATGGCTGTCGAGAAAGTGCTGAAGGTGGATCCGCGGGACAATGTCCTGGTTGCATTAACCGATTTACCGGGCGGCGAAGCCGTCTCTTTTGCGGGGGAAGTCTATCTTCCCGTGTCGAAGGTCCCGGCCAAACAGAAGTTCGCTATTGTCGATCTGGCCGTGGGCGACGACGTCACCATGTATGGCGGCAAGGTTGGACGCGTTCGCGAAGCCATCCCAAGGGGCGGCTTGCTGACAACGCGGAACGTACAGCATGACACCACCGGTTTTTCCTCGAAGAACGCGACCGTCCAGTGGATCCCTCCGGATATCTCCCGCTGGGCGGAAAGGACCTTCGACGGCTACCTGCGCAAGGATGGCCAGGTGGGCACGCGCAACTACTGGCTGGTGATTCCTCTGGTCTTCTGTGAGAACCGCAATGTGGAGGCTCTTCGCGACGCCTTTGAGGAGGAGCTCGGCTACGGACGGCCCAGGCTCTATAGCCAGCAGGTTCGAGCGCTCGTCGAGCAGCATCGCAAGAGCTCCAATGGAGGCTCTTCGAGCGCCGTGACTACCGCGGCGCAGGAGCGCATCTTTCCCAATGTCGACGGCATCCGGTTTCTCGTGCACCAGGGCGGGTGTGGCGAAACGAGGCAGGATTCCAGAGATCTCTGCGGACTTCTAGCCGGCTACATCCATCACCCCAACGTTGCCGGGGCGACGGTCTTGAGCCTGGGGTGCCAGAATGCTCAGGCCTCCCTCCTGATGGAGGAGTTGAGCAAGCGCGATCCGCATCTGGAGAAGCCGGTGCTGATCTTCGACCAGCAGAAGACCGGCCTTGAGTCGGAGATGCTGGCGCAGGCGATTCGCGCGACCTTTGAAGGGCTCGTTGAGGCTGATCGCCTGACCCGCCAACCCGCTCCCATCTCCAAGCTGACCCTTGGACTGAAGTGCGGCGGCTCCGATGGATTCTCCGGAATCTCTGCCAATCCCGCTCTGGGTCATGTCTCCGACATCCTTGCCGCTCTGGGCGCGCGGTCGATTCTGTCTGAGTTTCCCGAGCTGTGTGGAGTAGAGCAGAACCTGATCAATCGCTGCCAGGACCCTGCAGATGGAGAGCGCTTCATCCAGTTGATGCGAGAGTATGCGGCCCGGGCCAAGGCGGTGCACTCCGGTTTTGAGATGAATCCCTCTCCGGGAAATATTGCGGACGGGTTGATTACCGATGCGATGAAGTCGGCCGGAGCCGCGCGTAAAGGCGGCACCTCTCCGGTCCGCGGCGTCCTCGACTATCCCGAATACTCGAGCGCCCCCGGGCTGAATCTGCTCTGCACGCCAGGCAGCGACATTGAAGCTGTCTCTGCCCAGGTGGGAGCCGGGGCCAATGTCGTCGTCTTTACCACCGGCCTGGGGACTCCGACGGGAAACGCCGTTGCCCCGGTCATCAAGGTATCCACCAATACGAAACTGGCTGGCAAGATGTCGGACATTATCGATCTCGACGCGGGACCCATCGTACAAGGAGATGCGAGTGTCGAGCAGATCGGCGATTCCATGTTGGAGCTGATCTTGAAAGTGGCGAGCGGCAGGGTCGAGACCAAAGCGGAACAGCTTGGCCAAAATGACTTTATCCCCTGGCGTCGCGGAATCTCGCTCTAACCAGGGACGTCAGTACTGCGCAGGATGTGTCAGGCGAATGAAGAAGAGGGTCTGCAGGCGTACTCTTCGAGGAGCTTCAGCATGAAAGCGTCGGAACAGAATCTCAAGAATCACGCCCGGACAGATCCTGTCTTCCACTATGTGCTATTCGGCATCTTTACGCTGAATCTGATCTTCTCGATCGTTTCCTTCGTTCGTGCCCCCGGTTGGCTGAGCGGATGGGTCATCGTGCTTTCCTTCGCGTTGATCCTGCTCCTGTTCAAGGTCCGGCTCTATCCGCTGAAGGTACAGGATCGCGTCATCCGCCTGGAAGAACGCCTCCGGCTCACCCTGCTGGCGCCCGAAGCGCTGCGGCCGCGCCTCTCCGAGCTGAGGGAGGATCAGCTTGTTGCTCTGCGCTTCGCTTCAGACGATGAGCTGCCCAGGCTCGCGGCGCAGACTCTGGATGAACACCTGGAGCCGAAAGAGATCAAGAAGCGGATAGGGGTCTGGCGGCCGGATCACTTTCGAGTCTGAGGAAGAGCCGAAACGTGGTCTGCCCGCTCAGTTTTCGCGGCTGGCCCGCTTTTCGACCTCGTCGGGCGCTGTGTCGAAAGGCGCGCTACCACCGATGGCTGGAGAATGATGCTCTTCGGGGGTGGAGCGGTCTTGTTCTCGACCATGCGCAAGACCAGTTTTGCCGCACGCTCTCCGATCTCTACGCTGTGTTGATCGATGCTCGACAGCGGTACCCGCAGCGATGAGTCGTAGTGCAGGTTTCCGCACCCGATCACCGCGATATCCTGGGGAATCCGCAACCCGGCGTCGAGAATGCAATCCATGGCGCCCATGGCGAGGGGATCGTTGTAGCAAAAGACCCCATCGGGGGGAGAAGGCAGGCGCAATAGCCGCTCCATCGCCTGCCTGCCGCTCTCGCGGCTATCCACATCTACATTGTTCTGGACAACAACATATTCTTCCGGCACACGCCTTCCATGGGCTTCGAGAGCGCGCCTGTAACCCGCCAGCCTCTGATTTCCGACACTGTTCTCTCTGCCGCGAATATGGGCGATGCGCTTGCACCTGGCCTCAATCAGATGTTCTGTCGCCAGCCTGCCGACTGCCTCATCATCGACGCCCACGAAACTCGCGGAGAGGTTCGGGAACCTTCGGTCGATTAACACGTAAGGAGTTCCCTGGTCTTCAATGCGGCGGAGGATGTCGGGGCCGGGTGAGACGGAGGCGATGATGAGGGCGTCCAGCCGGCGGCCGAGCAGTTGATCGATCTCCCGCTCCTCAAGCTCCGGATCTTCTTCGGAAGACGAGATGATCAGGTAGTATTCCTTCTTTCGCAGTGTGCTCGAAAGAGCCTTGGCAATCTCCGCGAAAAATGGATGCAACAGGTCGGGAACCACCAGCCCGACGAGAAAGGTCCGGCCTGTCACCAGGCTGCGTGCGCTGAGGTTGGGCCGGTAGCGCAGCTCTTTGATTCGCTGGAGAACGCGCTGGCGGGTCTCTTCGCCGATGTCGGAGTGGTTCCGGAGCACCTTGGAAACTGTAACCACCGAGACGCCCAGATCCCGGGCGATGTCCTTCATCGTCACGCTCATTACGGAACGATTATTGCATGCTACAAAATAGCCAAAGAGGTTCGGGTTGCCTGCGAGGAGAGGAACTCGCATTTATCCTTTGACCGGGAGCGGATCCCGCCAGTCTGCAAAAAGGAAGTCCGCTGGCACATCGAGAAAAGAGGCAAGGGTGCTCAAGACAGGAATTCTGAATCCCGCGATCAATTCGCTTGTGAGCCGAATTCGGCACACCAATACCCTGGTGATCGCCGACCGGGGCTTTCCCTTCTGGCCGCAAATTGAAACCATTGATATCTCGTTGGTGGACGATATCCCACGGGTTCTGGACGTGCTCGGGGCCTTGAGCAAAAATTTTATGATCGGCAAAGCCTTTATGGCGGAAGAGTTTCAAAGGCACAATCCTGCGGGGACGCAAGCCGCGTTTGCGGCGGCATTGGCCGGCGTGCCGGTCTCCTATGAGCCGCATGTGGAGTTCAAAAGGCGTGTTCCGCAAGCCATCGGGCTCATCCGCACGGCGGATACCACGCCATACGGGAACCTCATTCTCGAGTCTGCCTGAACCCTGGGAGATCGAGGGGTTCAGGCAGGCTGTCGGCTGAGAGCGCGGCGCAACACCAGCTCGAGCGCCGATTTGAGCTCGACATACTCGGAGTCTGAGAGCCGTCCTTGGACCCGGTCTGTCTCGATGGCGAAAAGCTCGTCCTTGAGAGCAGCCAGCAGCGTATTTCTGGGACCGGAGATCGCAGCACCGGGCGCCGGTGAGCCCGCGAGCGGAGCTTTCAAGCGGTCTCCCAAAGGCAGGGCATCGCTCGAATCTCCCGGAGCAGCGTCCGCGGGTTTGCGCAGGAAAAAGCCTGCGGCGATGGCAAAGAGCAGCGCGAGGCCGCCCAGGATCCACCACTTGTACTTGTTCAGCGGATCGGGGGTGTCAATCGGCGTGCCCAGACCAATTCCCGGGCGGGTATCCGTGCTCGCCCCGCCTGGAGCTTCTGCTCCCTGGGCCGCCCCTGCCTGATTGGCCTCTCCCTCAGCATTCTGCGTCTCGCGCGGCATGGCTCCTGAGCCGGAGACCGTAAAGGCCACGGATTGGGCAGGAGTGACATTGCGGGAAAGGAAGGTCTGCACCCCGGCAGGCTGGTCCACAGGCTGGAACGAGGCGCCGGCGTCCGGCGTGAAGGTCATGCTCTTGGGGAGCATCACGACGAAGTTCGCCTCAGGCGTCGCCAGCCGGGGAGTGAATTTGAGACTGCCGGAGTAGGGCAGATGGTAGCTGATCTGAAACTGCGTCTCTCCCGGGCGAATCGGAAAGAGAAAGGCGTAGTGGCCCTTATCGCCCAACGGCATGGGGGAAGACTGCACCGGCATCCCGCCCGGGCCCATGGCCGCCGAGCCTTCGATCTGCGCGTCCGGCGGAAGATAGATCTCGTAGGAATGGCTGCTGAACTGCGTGCGGGGAGGGGTGGACTCATTTTTCACGAAGATGCTTTGGGTCACCCGCAGTCCCTGCTGATCGGTCTCCACGCGCAGGACGTTGGCTTCTGTGGTCACGCCGGCGACTGCGGCCGCCACATCGAATACATCGACGTTTACCACGGGCGTGTTGGGGGGCGCAGGCTGAAAGTAAGCAGCACCCTGATGGTCGACGCGGATCAGATGCATCCCCGGATCGGGGGAGTCGATGGAGAAATGACCCTTGGAATCCGTCTTCGTATGGGCAATCTCCTGCATGCGCTGGGCGAGAGCGATCAGCGTAACGGAGTCACCGGCGGAGGGCTTCTGCGTGGTGCCGTTGGTGACCATGCCAGTGATGGCAGCAGCGAAAGCAGGCAGAGCCGGGGTGAGCGCAAGTGCCGCGGCGAAGACAACCCAGGCCCTGGCGAGAGGGCGATGCTGGTTCAAGAGGGAAATCCGTTTCATCGTCAGTTCTTCAATCTTTCCGTTCGGCGCAGCGCCGCCTTTAAGGTTCATCTTGGTTCTGTTCCCGGTTGCTACAGTTCCGCGGCCTCACTGCAGGGCTCGTCTGTAGACCAAAAGAACGCCGCTGCAACTTTGTCCAGGTCCAGGTGAAAAAGCGCTAAGCGTGGAGGGGAGCGTGCCGTTCCAGTTGATCGATCTCAGCCAGGACCGCGGCAGTCTCATCTTCTAAAGCTGCCCTCTGCGAGGCGTAATCCTCTTCAGGATACTTGCCGGCGTGGTACTCAAAATTGAGGTCGCGAAGGTTCTCATAGAGGACGTCTTTCTGCTCGCGGAGAAAGTCGAGGCGGGTCTTGATCTTCTGCCGCTCCACATGGCGATCGGGAAAGAAGACATAAGCGAAAATACCGAGGACAAGGAGTCCGCAAGCGATCGTACTCATAAGCATCCTTGCTGAGACGAGAGAATGGAGCGAGGGAGAGCCTTCATAGCTGAGTCTCGCGGCGGATGCGGTCGCGCAGCGCGTCATGATCCGGGGCAGGGATCGCCGACGGATGGGCGGCTCCGCGAAACTTCCACTTGCGCCCGAGGACGAGCGTGCCGGCGATCCCCAGGAAAAGCACCAGCGGAGGCATCACCCAGGCGACGTGATTGAAACGGGTAAACATGGGAGCTGCCAGCACCACCGGGCCATATTGGTCCTGAAATTCGTGAAAGATTGCGTTATCGCTCTCCCCTTTTGCGATGCTCGCCATCAGGTGAGTGCGCATGGCATCGGAGTCGGTGCATCCCACGTGATTGCACTCGCCCAGCAGTTCATTGCAGCCGCACACGCACATCATGGCATGGCTGTCTTTGTCGTAGCGCGCGGCGGCATCGCTGGCCCCGAGTCCGGCAATCGCGAGCAGGGAAAAGAGCAAGCCCTGGGCGGTTCGCATGAGGTTGCGGCGGGAAATCATGCTCCACCTCCCCCGGCGGCTACGGCCTGCTTTTCGTCAGCCAGCAGCGGCGCGCTGTCGCGATTGCGGCTCTGCGCCAGGGCGGCGCTGAGGTTTGGAGTGAGCGCCAGCAGAGTGCCCAGGGCAACCACGACGACGCCGATCCAGATCCAGGCGATGAGCGGATTCAGAAATACCTTGATGATCGGCAGGCCAGTGTCCGGATTCTTGCCCGCATAGATAACGTAGAGATCCCAGGCCAGCGTCGAGTGGTTCGCCACCAGCGTCAGCGGCTGTTGCGAAGCGGTGTAGAAGCGCTTCTCCGGCGCCAGTTGGCCAATCTTGCGGCTGCCGCGATAGACGTCCAGCAGGGCAAACTCAGTATCGTAGTTGGCGTTCGAGTCCTGGGTAAAGCTTTGGCAGACCAGCCGGTAAGGCCCGATCGTCATGCTCTGCCCGTCATTCATCTCCTGCTCGTGGCTTTGATTGAAGGCGCCCCCGGCGATGCCGATGAAGATCACGACCACGCCGAAGTGGACCAGATAGCCGCCATAGCGCCGAGTGTTCCGACGCGTAAGCTGGACCATCGAGGCGAGGAGGTTCTTGCCGGTGTGCTTGCGGATCACATTGGCGCCGCGCAAGAACTCGGAAAAGATCGCGGTCGTCACTCCGGCCCCCAGGGAGAAGGCCATCAGCGAATACAAGGTCGCCTGATCGCGCCATGGTCTTAGCCCCACCGAGATCAGCACAATCGCCGTTGCCAGCGTCGCGATCCCGGGCAGGATAAAGTTCCGCCGAATGCTCTTGAGGGAAGCACTGCGCCAGGCCAGCAGCGGGCCGATCCCCGTGAGCAGCAGCAGGAAGAGGCCGATGGGCAACTCCACCCGGTTGTAGAACGGAGCCCCGACCGTGACCTTGTTTCCCTGGACATACTCGGAAATCACGGGGAAGAGCGTGCCCCACAGGATGGTGAAACACGCGGCGAGCAAAACGAGGTTGTTGAAGAGGAAGCTGGACTCGCGCGAGACCAGCGACTCGAGCTTATGTTCGGTCTTGAGGTGATCGCGCTGCAGGAAGAAGGTGAAAAGGCAGACGGCGAGGATGATCACCAGGAACGCGGTGAACCAGGTGCCGATCGACGACTGCGCAAAAGCATGCACCGAACTGACCAGGCCGGAGCGGGTGAGGTCGGTTCCCAGGATGCAGAGCATGAAAGTGCTGAAGATCAGCCAGACATTCCACGACTTCATCATCCCGCGTTTCTCCTGCATCATGACGGAGTGCAAAAAGGCGGTGCCCG
This sequence comes from Acidobacteriaceae bacterium, assembly GCA_035933805.1. GTDB lineage: Bacteria > Acidobacteriota > Terriglobia > Terriglobales > Acidobacteriaceae > PALSA-350. The sequence goes on from DASYYO010000316.1 coordinate 9,442, forward strand.
TGAGCCATGGCATCAGCGAAGCATTCTCAACCGGATCCCATCCCCAGTATCCGCCCCAGCCCAGCACCGAGTAGGCCCAGTGAGCGCCGAGGAAGATGCCGCAGGTCAGAAACAGCCAGGTCACCATGGTCCAGCGGCGGGTGATGTGAATCCACTTCTCTCCGGGGTAGCGCATCATCAGCGCGCCCAGCGCAAATGCGAACGGCACTGCGAAGCCCACATACCCGAGATAGAGCATGGGCGGGTGAATCACCATCTCCGGATATTGCAGCAAGGGATTCAGGCCAAAACCATCCGCCGGCACCTGGCCTTGCACCAGGGCAAAGGGCGGCGCAGCAAAGTTCAGCAGGAGCAGGAAAAAGATCTGGATCGCGGCAAGAATGGTGGAGGCATATGCGGTGAGCGTGACATCCACTTTGTGCCGGAGGCGGAGGACGAACCCATACCCGGTCAGCAGCCAAGCCCACAAAAGCAGAGAGCCCTCCTGGCCGGACCAGAGGGCGGCGAACTTGTAGGGGAGGGGCAGCGCCCGGTTCGCATGGTGCAGGATATAGGAGACGGAGAAATCGTTGGTGAATGACGCGTAGAGCAGGGCGAAGCCGGCGCCGCTGACCGCGAGAAAGCTCCCGATTCCCGCACGGCGGGCAGTTTCCGCAAGGCGCTCCGGGGAAACACGACTGGAGCGGCGAGCCGCCAGCTGCCGTAAAGCGAACGCTCCAGCTACAAAGGTGTACCCGCTCAAGACCAGCGCGAGCAGGAGAGCAAAACTTCCAAATTCCGGCATAGGACTTCTGCGACTCTCTACAACGATTGTCGCAGACCCCGGCATGCGGCGGCAATGATCGGCGGCGCCTTCCAGGGGAAAGGGGTGGCACGGGACCGGGACGAAAGGAACTCTCTCCCGCCGGGCAGAAAATGAACTCCGCTAGCGTTCAGGCAGTCCGAGGCATGCGCTCGGCAAGCAACTGGCGAGTCAGAGCGATCAGTGAATCGGGCGGAAAAGGCTTCAGCCGGAACGTAACACGCAGATCATCATATGCGGTCTCAGCATCGGGCAGACCGCTGAGAACGATGATCGGCAGGGAATAGCCGCGCTGCCGGATCTCCATGACCAGATCCAAGCCGCTCATGCCAGGCATCAGGTGATCCGTCACGACAAGACCGATATCAAGGGGAGAATCCAGGCTGGTAAGCATTTCAATGGCGGTTTGCCCATCGGAAGCAACCAGAACGGCCTGACCGGTCCTCTCAAGGACGGCCTTGCGGGTTGCTGCCTGGATCAGGTTGTCGTCCACGAGTAGAATCACTGACTTCATTAGGGGCCTTTGAGGAGGTCTCTGTTGCTGAGATGGACCCAAAAGTAAATCGGTTGCTTACTTCTATTTCAGGGCAGATAGGCTGGGTCCACTACTTTATCGTTAATGTAGTCGATGTCCAAAGCTTTCCGCAACCCGGCGAAGTCGGGAAGCTCAGGTTTCTTCTTAGAATTCGCAAACTCCGCGGAATCCACGCGTTTCCTTCACTTACCTTGGTCGGAAGCAGCGGAAATCAGCCCCAAGGCCCGTATTTCAAGTACGAACTGCCACTACAACTAAAGTGGTGTATCGCAGGTTACCTCACCCGCTTTCCACGTTGCGGCATAGACGCCAGTATCTCCGATCCCGCCAAAATAGAGTGCCGGAGTAACTTCCTGCTGCATTCGAATGTTCAGGGCGCTTCGCGGCAGCAAGCCGGGCGTCTGATGCGGCAGCGCAGGCCGGAGCCTCCAGACGGTAGAGGTATAGCCGCTCCGGGGACGCCCGGCGCAGGAGGAGTGGCGCAGATCAGAACAGGTTGGAACCGGTGGATGGAATCAGAATGAGACGCCATCCCAAATCTGGAGCTATGCGCCGGCAGGCGCTCGGCCAAGACCGTAGCCGTGCATCCTCATGAACTTGCCAACACCGCGTTGGCAAAAGCGAGGTGTTCTTTCGATCGTCATGCCCGATACCCTTCCTGCCCCAGAGGCGCAGTGGAGCGAAACCGCAACCCGCTTATCTTCGCGCCATCTCCGCCGATAGACAGAGCATAAGAGTTGAACTCTCGCCAGAGGGGGGGAATTCTGGGTTATGAAGCCTTACATTCTTCTGCTGCTAAGCCTCACCGTCTCTGCCTTTGCTGAAAACCCGTTCAGGGCCAACATCGATAACACCACGATGTTGAATCCCGCGTGCCCGGTCACTCTGACCGGAATTTACGCCGGCTCTCCGGGACGAGGTGGAACAGACGTGAGCGTGCACTTTGTGAACGCCAGCGAGCGGCGTGTCATTGCTGTCAAGTTCGGGTTCACCGGCTTGGACGCCACGCGCGATGCCCATGATTTTTCGGAGCCATATGCCTTGGCGGTCAACCTGAAACCGCGGAAAGAGGCGCGGCCGATCTGGCGGGTTCAGGATGAAGACTTTCAAGGGGATACTGCAAGCGGGGCCCGCGTCTACCTGATGAAGGTGGTCTATGCCAATGGATCGACCTGGGAAGACGATGGAACGAGATCGTGCTCACTGAGCATCGAGGGGGTCGCCAGACCAAGACGCAGCGATGATTAGAACGGAACTCCGGCGTTTGGCTATGACGGCCTGATTCAATCGTGAGGAGGCAGTTCCTCGGGCATGAAGACGACGCCGATCCTCCCGTTCTCTTCGCGCCCTAACACGGGAGCGTAGATCCCTACCAGAACTCTGCGCCACCAATTCCCCGTCTCCCGCTTTTGCTGGAGCGTGGTGAACCAGTATTGCCAGAGCACCGCGCGCACCTCGATAGGCGGGGAGCCCGGGAAGGGATTGCTCGCGAAGAGCGCCAGCACCTGGGGATCGTTCTCCAGCAGCCGTTCCTCGGTGCGGGGAACCAGCAGGTTCTGCTGCCATGGCCCAAGCGAGGCGAACCATAGATTCCATTCGAACCGCGGCTGATAGGGCGCGTAGATCCCGGGCGCTTTGTTCAATTCCTGCGGCTTGAAGCGAAACGGATACGTTGTCCAGTTCCGGCCGTCCCGCGTCCCCTGGAATTCAATCTCATACCGCCCGTGAGTCATAACCGCAAATAATCCATATTGGTTCGCGATACGGAACGGCTCGAGAGCCATAATCGGCTCGGCTGGAAGCGGAAAGCCGCGGATCGCCATCCGAACCAGTTCTGCTGTTGTTGCATAAAAGGCCCAGGTGAGAAGGATCGCGCTGATTGCTGTGCCCGCTGCGGAGAGACGGCGCCGGACGCCCGAGATTGGCATCGAAGGTGCGTCTTCGGTTCGTACCGGCGCTTCTTCTTCGGACGGGGCCGCAGCGGGAGAGAGCCGGTGCTTAATCCACGGAAGCCATCGTAGAAAAAATGTGTCGTCCAGAAGCAAAAAGCCGAGAGTGAGGACCAGGTAATTCAGAAAGGTGTAGTTTGCGGTGAAGATCACGCCCAGCTCCCACGGCGTGACGATGAGGAAGCAGAGAATGCGCCAGCGCCGTGGCAGAAAGAGCATCCAGACGATTCCCAGCTCCAGGGCAAGCGTAGCGAAGGCGGTGGAGACATGGAACCAGTGAGGCAGGTGCTGGACATACCAACCCACCCAGGTGGGCAGCGGCCCATTCTGATAGTACTCATCCATAGCGGTCAGGTGACGCCATTCCTGATCGCCGCTGAGCAGCTTGACCAGTCCCGATTCGAAATAGATCCGGAACCACTCCCATTGCAGCAAAAACAGGCTGGCGCGGGAGGGAGGGCTGGTGCGGCCCAGTCCCGGCCGCAGTCCTCCCGGAGCGAAGAAGAGGGCAAGAAACCCCGCCTCGAGCAGCATGCCGTCTGATTGATATCCAGAGAAATCCTGGGCCGCGCTTACGAAGGAGAGAAAGCAGACAAAGCAGACGGCGAGGGCCGCGCGGGGCCAGAGATTCAACGCCACCAGGAGTGCCGCGGCCATGCCCGCCCAGCAGATCGCGAGAAGCATGTGCGAGCCGCTTGCCAGCCAGAGCAGAGTCGGTGCAAACCAGAGACGGCTGAAGGGGCCCAATGATCTTGCGACTGCCTGCAGATACTCGGAGGCAGGCAGAATGCCGTGGGGGCCAATGAGACCCCGGATCTGAAGGACCAGGGAGAAGAACGCTGAGAAGTAAATCAGGCCCAGCGCGCGGAGAACGATCCAGCGGGCGATCAGGCGGTCCGACGCGCCCTGCTGGGAGCTGAATAGCCAGCGGATTGCGGCGAGCCGCCCCATGGGCGATCAGTGTATCTTGTTCGCCGGGTTCACGCGGCGAAACGCGGCAGGATTACGATCGTCTCCATCGCGCTTGCGAGGACGCGGCCTTGCAAGCATGGGATCCGAATGCGTCCGCTTACCAGCGCTGGTGGACGAGCGGGCGGATCTTCGCGTCGTAGATCTGACGGACTCTGGCCATGACCTCAGGACTGAGCGGCGGAAGGTCCGACGCGTGGGCATTGTCGGCAACCTGTTCCGGGCGCTTACCTCCGGGGATGGCGCAGGTGACCGCGTCAAACATGAGGATCCAGCGAAGAGCGAACTGGCTCATGCTGACGCCCTCGGGAACCAGGGCGCGGATCTCCTCGACGGCCTCCAGCGCCACCTTGTAATCCACCCCCGAGAAGGTCTCTCCGACATCAAAGGCGTGGCCCTGACGATTGAAGTTGCGATGGTCATCCGGGGCAAATTGGGTATCTGCGCGGAACTTGCCCGTGAGCAAACCACTGGCCAGGGGAACGCGGGCCAGAATTCCTACCTTTTTGAGCCGGGCCTGTTCGAAGAACAGCCCCGCGGGGCGCTGGCGGAAGCAGTTGAAGATGATCTGGACCGTCTGCACATTCTCGTACTCCATGGCCTTCAGCGCCTCTTCCACCCGTTCCACGCTGACGCCGTAATAACGGAGTTTGCCTGCCTTGACCAGATCTTCCAGCATGCCAAATATCTCAGGATGGTAATAGGCATCTGTCGGGGGGCAGTGGAGCTGCAGCAGGTCCAGCGCATCCATACGTAGGTTGCGCAGGCTCTCCTCGACAAAAGCAGTCAGGTTCTCGCGGCTGTAGCCTTCCACGGTCTGCTTCGGCAGACGGCGGCCGGCTTTGGTCGCCACGATGATCTCTTCTTTCCGCGAGCTCTTCAATCTGGCAATCAGGCGCTCGCTGCGGCCGCTGCCGTAGACGTCGGCTGTGTCGAGGAAGTTGATGCCGCAATCAACCGCCTTGTTCAAAGCGGCGAGCGACTCTTCATCGCTGACCTGGCCCCACGCGCCGCCAATGGCCCATGCGCCGAAGCTGATCTCTGAAACCTTCCAACCCGTACGACCGAGCGCGCGATAGTTCATAACGGTGATCCTAACGAATAGAAGATTGGATGCCAAGGCGACGCCGGATCCGGACCGCCGAGACAGCGGTATTAGAGCGGGTTTCCGCGAAGCCCCATGCGAACGGTTCAGATCTCCCGCCCTGGATTGCTCCAGGAAAGCTCTCATCCTGAACTTTTTCGGAAGATCTTAGGGCTTGCGGAGTTCTATTGCAGTGTAGGACCATGTTTCACATGATGAGTTCCAACCCTGCCCAGCCGCGATCCCTCGCGTCCAAGGAGATTGCGGAAGCCCACCTTTCTGGTGGCCGAGCATCCAAGGTCGCATTTTGATGATCCATCGGTTGATCGCTTTCGCGGCGTTCGCACTCACCGGGTCCATGCTCTCCTCAGCGCAGACATCGGCGCCTAAAAATCCGCTGGGCCGCGGGCCGGAAGTTGTCGCTGCCGGCCGCGCCATCTATAACCGGACCTGTACAGCCTGCCACGGACCGGATGGCGCTGAAGGGGAGCGAGCCCCGGCGCTGGTTGGCGATCGTCGCTTCTTTCGTCTGAGCGAAGGAGCGATCTTTGAAACGATCAAAAATGGAATCCCCGGAACGGCGATGCCGGCCCTCGGTCTTCCCGATGACGATATCTGGCGGATCGTCGTTTTTATCCGGGCCATGAGAGGCTCGGCCTCGGATACGGATGTTTCCGGCAATGTGCAGAACGGCGCGGCGATCTTCGCCGGCAAAGGGGGCTGTCTGAAGTGCCACATGCTCCACGGGCAAGGCGGGACGATCGGCCCTGATCTCTCGAATATCGGCGCCCAGGTCACGCTTGCTCAACTTCGAGCCGCCTTGACCGAGAGCGGCCCGATCCCCCAGGGGTATCGTCCAGTCAAGGTGGTCACGCGAGGCGGTGAAACCGTGGAAGGGATTGCCAAGAATGAGGACGCCTTTTCCATCCAGATCCTCGACCTCCACAATCAACTGCACCTGTATGACACAAGTGAACTTAAACAGATCGATCACGGCGGCAAATCTCTGATGCCTCACGATTATGACAAGGTGCTGACCGCGAGCGAACTGCAGGATCTGATTGCGATGCTCAGCCGGCAGGCTCAAAGCAAGGTGCAACTGGGTCAACCAGGAGAAGGCGAGATCGGGCGATGAAGAGAGCTGTATTTATTTTTGCGTTGAGTCTCGCTTCAACTCTGGCGGCTCAGGTCACCAATCAGCAGTTGGAAGCACCGCCGGGAAGAGACTGGTTGCACTACAACGGAAGTTACGATA
>DASYYO010000342.1:0-4284 GCA_035933805.1 Acidobacteriaceae bacterium
GTCCGCGAAAGCTATGAATGGCTCAGCGCGCGCTACGAGGCGATTGTGCTGGAAGGCGCCGGATCTCCCGTCGAGATCAATCTGAAGAGCCGCGACATTGTGAATATGCGCATGGCGGCTTTGGCAGACGCGCAGTGCATCCTGGTTGCGGACATCGACCGCGGCGGTGTCTTCGCGTCTCTGTTGGGCACCTTTGAATTGCTGGAGCCGGAGGAACGCGCGCGTATCCGCGGATTCATTATCAACAAATTTCGCGGAGATCTTGCCCTTCTCTTGCCCGGCATCCGGCAGATGGAAGAGCGCGTGAGAAAACCGTGTCTCGGAGTGGTGCCGTTTCTTGAGGATCTCCATCTGGAGGAGGAAGACAGCCTGGGGCTCCCCATTCTCTCCGCGGATTGGCCGGCGGACCGCTCCTCTTCGCCTCACCGGGCCTTGCGCAGAGCCGTTGTTGCTCTCCCGTCTCTGTCGAACTTTACCGACTTCGATCCGCTGCGCGCGGAGCCCACAGTCTCGCTGAGCTATTGCCGGACCCCGGATGCCTTGCGTCTGGCCGACGTGATCATCCTCCCCGGCAGCAAAGAGACGGTGAAGGATCTTCACTGGATGCGTGCCGGCGGCCTTGATAGAGCGGTGCTCGACCATCACGCGCGCGGCGGTCTGACCGTCGGAATCTGCGGTGGGATGCAGATGCTGGGCCGCCGGATCCTCGATCCCGGCAGAGTTGAGAGCGCCGGATCGGCTCCCGGGCTCGGTCTGCTCGAGATGGAAACAAAACTGAACCCGCAGAAGATCACCACGATGGCGCATGGAACGATCAAGGATGCACGCCTCTTCGGCCAGACCTGCATCACCGGCCGGTTGCGCGGTTATGAGATCCACGTTGGAGAGACCACTTATTCTCCGGGCGCGAGGCCGTTCGCAGTCCTGGCCCGGGGTGGGGAAGCGGGAGGCCATGCCGGCGGCGTGTTGGAGGATGGCTGCGTCTCCGAGGACGAGCGCACCTTCGGCACCTATCTTCATGGGATCTTCGACAATGATGCATTTCGTCACGCTTTCCTCAACTCTGCGCGCGCCTGTTGCAGTCTCAGCTCCGGCGAACCGTTTGCCTGCCTGGATGAGCGCAAGGAGAGAGAACTGGACCGTCTTGCGGAAGCCGTGAGCCGCTCCGTCGATATCCAGGCGATTTTCCGCTGGATGGGACTGGAGCGGAGGAGCGAAACAGGTGTGCTGAAAGAGTTGGAAAAAGGATGAGGACTCCCGGCATCATGAGCGATTTCGGCCAACAGCGAAGATACCGCAAGGCCAATGCCCGGCTGGGCTCCGTCCAGCCAGGAGAGCGGCGGGTGGTCTTCTTTGGAGACTCCATCACCGATTTCTGGCAGCTCGACCGGTTCTTTCCTGCCAGGGGCTACATCAATCGCGGAATCAGCGGGCAAACAACCGCGCAGATGGTGGCGCGCTTTCGAGAAGACGTCCTCAGCCTCTCTCCCCAGGTCGTGGTCATTCTAGCCGGAACCAACGACATAGCAGGAAATACCGGACCCATGACGCCCCAACAGACCCAGGCGAATTATGCGGCGATGGGGAACCTGGCGAAGGAGCAGGGCGTCCAGGTCGTCTTTTCGTCTGTGATGCCGGTTCACGCATATACATCCAGCGCCTTCGGCATGCTTCACTCCCGGCCGCCGGAGAAGATCCTCGAGTTGAACGCCTGGCTCAAAGAGTATTGCGAACAGAATGGCCTGATTTATCTCGACTACTACGCGGCAATGGTGGACAAACGCGGATTCCTGCGCAGGGAACTGGCGGAGGACGGCCTCCATCCCAACGCAGCCGGCTACCAGGTCATGACTTCGCTGGCGCAGGCGGCATTGGAACAGGCCTTGATGCGGCCTGCCTCTGTGTAACTGAAACTGACGCTAATTGTTCCATCGGGCCGGCTGCCTGCAGAGCTTACATATCCCGAATCCTGCAGTAGCGGGAGATGCTGGGAGCTGCGGTCGCCACGACCAGGACGACAACGACGCCAACTGCGGCAAGAAAGACTTTCATCATGATGGTTCCCTCACTTTTCGGATGGAATGGTGGATGTGGATGGAAGCGGCGCCAGCTTCGATTTCAAAAAGCGCAGATAGTCCTCGATGCCGGCGCCGCTCTTGGCAGAGACCTGAAAGACCTGCATCCCCGGGCGCACCGCCTGGATGTTCGCCTCGGCGGCCGCCTCGTCAAACTCCACCGCGGCGGCCAGATCGATTTTCGTAATCACCGCAACGTCGGCGCTGTTGAAGATGGTGGGATACTTGAGCGGCTTGTCTTCCCCCTCGGTTACGGAGAGCAGCACGAGGCGGAGATCCTCGCCAAGGTCATACGACGCGGGACAGACCAGGTTCCCGACATTCTCCACAAAGAGCAGATCCAGGGGACCGATCTCCCACTCGTCGAGCGCGCGCTTCACCATGGCCGCTTCCAGGTGGCAGAGCGTCCCGGTGGTAATTTGCTTGACTGGAGCCTGGCTGCGCGCAAGCCGGAGAGCATCGTTCTCCGTGGCGAGATCGCCTACCAGCGCGGCCACTCGGAAATCCCGCCTGAGGAGGGTGAGGGTCTTCTCCAGGAAGGCTGTTTTTCCTGCTCCGGGACTGGAGACAAGGCTGACGACGAAGGTACGCTCGGAGCGGAATCGCTCCCGCAGTGACCGCGCGATCATGTCGTTCTGTTTCAAGACGTTCTTGCGTACTTCCAACAGGCGCGGCTCTGCGCTCATGGCTTTAGCTCCAGGGCAGTGATCGTCAACTCTCTTCCGTGAAGAACCTCTGAAATCGGCGTGCTGCACTCCGGGCAGCAGAACCATTGCATGGAGGTCAGGCGCCGCAGTTGGTTGCAAACCGGACAGTAAGCCTCGATGGGAATCTCCTTGACTACGAGGCGCGAACCTTTGAGCGGCGTGCCCTCGCATGCTACCTCATAGGAAAAGATCAGGGCCTCCTTGACGACCCCGGAGAGCGCACCCAGATCGAGATGGACGGCATCAATGCTCACACTGCGGCGGTCGGCCTCCTCCTGCGCCATCTCGACGATGCTCAGTGCAATCGATAGCTCATGCATCGCTTCTACCCTCAGCGGCGTTGCGGTCCAGCGAGTCCGCTCCAAGCGAGGCGATCGCGGCCTGGCCCAGGCTGATTCCACCATCGTTCGGGGGAACCGCATGATTGGTCCATATCTCGATCCCGCGGAGAAGGGATTGCATGTCCTCAAGCAGAAGCTGGTTCTGGAAGACGCCTCCTGAGAGCACGACCGTATCGATTGCCCGGCGGCTGCAGATCTCGCGGAGGGCCTCGCTCACGCCGGCAGCGACCCCGAGGTGAAACGCGCGTGCAATCTCGTCGAGGGAGCGTCCGCGAATCCGGTCGCGGAGGACTCCGGCGAGCAGCGGGCGGAAATCGAGATCCTGCCCGTCGAGCGGGAAGGGGTATGCGTCCGCCGCGGGAGCCCCTCGGGCGAGCTGCTCCAGCCAGATCGCGGCCTGCCCTTCAAAGCTGGTCTCCCGCACAAACCCAAGAAGGGCGGCGGCCGTGTCAAAGAGCCGGCCGGCGGAGGTCGTCGGGAAGCTTCGGAGCTTGTGGCTCAACAGCTGCACGGCATCGTGATAACGAGACCCGAAGCGGAAGGGGGCCGCGGTTAAATCCGGGAGTTCGTCGAGTTGATCGAGGAAGCCGGCGGCGGCTTGCACCGGGAAGTGCGCGGCGGCGTCGCCTCCGGCAAGGGACGCGCCCCGCAGGTGGGCGACGCGCTCCAGGCCGTCGCGCACGCTGCCGGCAAAGATCTCGCCGCCCCAGATGCTGCCATCGTCTCCGTAACCGGCGCCGTCGAAGCTGACGGCCGCCACAGTTCTCTCCCACTCGCCGCGCTCCGCCAGCGCGGAGGCCGCGTGCGCCCGGTGGTGCTGGACTGCGATGTTTTCCGCGCCTGGAAGCGCCAGCGCATGCATCGCGGAGAGATACTGCGGATGGCAATCCCGCACGACGAGCAAATCGCTCCAGCTCACCTCATACATCGAGACCAGGTCCTCGATGGTCTCCTTGAATGCCCGGAAGGCTGCATAGTGCTCCAGGTCGCCGATGTGTTGGCTGACGAACGCCTGGCCATCGACCACCAGGGTGACGCTGTTCTTGAGATCGGCGCCGACGGCGAGGATGGGCCGCTCCACCGGCAAAACTGCAACCGCGGCGGGAGCGTATCCGCGCGCGCGGCGAAGGATCGTTGGACCGAAGGGTCCGGCGCGCGCGA
>DASYYO010000370.1:0-9354 GCA_035933805.1 Acidobacteriaceae bacterium
GTCCGTCGCTGGTATGGGGCACCATGATCGCCGTTTCTCCGTGCAGAAACGATCGCTCAAAGACCAGGTGAATGCCCTGGCTCGGTGCGAGCAGATTTGCAACTCCGGGCTCGGCAAGCTGCCGGACCTCGTCGGCGAAGATTCCCGCGGCGTTGATGACTACTTTCGCGGCAACGATCAGCCGTCTGCCTGATTCCCGATCAAGGGCGACCACGCCCGCGGCGAATCCGTCGGGTCCGCGGATGATGTCCACCACAGATGCGTAGTTGACCAGTGTCGCGCCGTGCTCCGCGGCGGTGGCTGCCAGATGGATCAGCAGCCGGGTGTCATCAAACTGTCCGTCATAGTAGATGACGCCGCCTCGCAGGCCATCGGTGCGAATGGTGGGCAGCCGTTCGAGAGTCTCCTCGCGAGAGAGCAGGCGGGACCGTCCGAAGCCATACTTGCCGGCGAGCAGGTCATAGACCTTCATCCCGATCCCGTAGAAAGGCGCCTCCCACCACGAGTAGTTGGGCACGACGAAGCCGAGATCATGCACCAGGTGCGGTGCGTTCTGCCGCAGAATCCCGCGCTCTTTCAGCGCCTCCATCACCAGGGGAATGTTGCCCTGTTCCAGGTAACGCACCCCGCCATGCACGAGCTTGGTGCTGCGGCTGGAGGTCGCCGAGCCAAAGTCTTCCCGCTCGAACAAAACGGTCGCGAAGCCGCGATTGGCCGCGTCCACGGCGATGCCCACGCCTGTCGCGCCGCCGCCGATGATTGCGATATCCCAGGGCGCGCTCCGCTCTTCTACGCTGTCCAGCATCTTCCGGCGATCCATCTATTTCGCGTCTCCATTCCAGCCACGCGAACGCTCGACTGCATTCCTCCAGCGTTCCCGTGCCTGCGCAGCATGCTGCCTGTCCATCTTCGGCTCGAAGCGGATGTCATCCTCGCGCATCTTCAGGATCTCCCCAGGGCTGCCCCAGAAACCCACGGCGATCCCAGCCAGATAGGCGGCGCCGAGAGCAGTGCTCTCAATGACCCGCGGGCGGAGCACGGGAACCCCCAGCAGATCCGCCTGGAACTGCATGAGCAGATCGTTAGCTGCGGCTCCCCCATCCACTCGCAGGGAGCGGCAGGTCTTTCCGGAGTCGGCATCCATGGCTTCGAGAACATCCGAGACCTGAAAGGCAATGCTCTCAAGAGCCGCGCGGGCGATGTGGCCGGGTTGGGTGTTGCGCCGCAGGCCGATGATCAGCCCGCCGGCGTAAGGGTCCCAGTGCGGAGCACCTAAACCAACAAAAGCGGGTACAAAAATCACGCCGTCGGTGTCATCCACCGTCCGCGCGAGCTGCTCGACCTCGGAGGATTGGCGGATGAGACGCAGGTTATCGCGCAGCCATTGAACGACGGCGCCTCCGATAAAGATGCTGCCTTCCAGCGCATATTCCAGCTTTTTGCTTGCGCTGCAAATCAGAGTCGTGAGCAGGCGATGCTCGGAGAGCGCGAATCGATCGCCGATGTTCTGCAGCAGAAAACAGCCCGTACCATAGGTATTCTTGGCGTCTCCCGGCTCAATGCACAATTGTCCGAAGAGAGCGGCCTGCTGGTCGCCGGCGATGCCGGCAAGCTCTACCGCCTGCAGTCCGAGAGTTGTGGTCACCTCGCCGAGCCGTTCGCAGGACCACACCACCTCCGGCATCATGCTCCGCGGGATCTTGAGCACTCTGAGCAGATCTTCATCCCACTCGCCGTCGACAATGTTGAACAGCATCGTGCGCGAGGCGTTGGTGTAATCCGTCACGTGCTTCTTGCCGCTGGTCAAATTCCAGATCAGCCAGCTATCCACCGTGCCGAAGGCCAGCTTTCCGGCCTCCGCCTTCGCTCTGGCGCCATCGACATTGTCGAGAATCCATGCAATCTTCGTTCCCGAGAAGTACGGATCGATGAGCAGCCCGGTCTTCTCACGCACCATCTCTCCTGCGCCCTCATCGTGCAAGCGCTGGCATAGGCCGGCAGTCCGCCGGTCCTGCCAGACGATCGCGTTGTAAACAGGGCGGCCGCTTTCCCGCTCCCAGACGATCGTCGTCTCGCGCTGGTTGGCGATGCCTGCGGCTGCGAGATCGCGCGGGCGCACTCCGGCTTTGCCGAGCACCTCAACGGCGGAACTCAGTTGCGAGGTGAGGATTTCAAGGGGATCGTGCTCGACCCAGCCGCCCTGCGGATAGATCTGCTGGAACTCGTGATGCGCCTCTGCGGCGATCGCGCCATTCCGGTCGAAGAGAATGGCGCGTGAACTGGTCGTTCCCTGGTCAAGTGCGAGGACGTAGGACATACGCCTTCGTATGCTACTCCGGAAGCGGCTCCGGGACGATTGTCTCGGCGCAGATTGTTACCTGGAACGTGAAAGGAGAGGCAGCGGAAGGGGGTTCTATGGTCAAGCAACCAAATCTTACTCCCGCCCCGGCACCCTTTACCAGGCGTGCCCCATCACCTGGCGTAATGGGAACAGCTGGCGCGGTAACGCAATTCTAAGCGCCGGGAGAAGGCCGGCGCGCGAAGCCCGAGGTGAGCGGCGCAAGCGAATAGAATTGTGCCATGCAGCCGAACCCAAGTCCCCTTCAGGAATTTCACGCGGCCCGCGTGAAACCGGGCTTTGATTTATCCGCCTACCTGCGCGGGATGCTTGGCCGCGCCAACGGCAACCTGAGCCACAACACCTATATCACGCTGGACGAAGAGTGGAGCCTCCGCGAGGCCGAGCGCCAGATGGAGCGCTCCTCGGCGAACTCCGGAGACACGCCTCCGCTGCTCGGGGTGCCGGTATCGCTCAAGGACTGCTTCGACCTGGAGGGCTTCCGGACCAGTTGCGGTTCCAGATTCTACGCGGCACACAACGCGGTAGCGGCGCAGGACTCCGCGCTCGCCGCAAGCCTCAAAAGTGCAGGAGCGGTGATTACAGGCAAAACCCATTTGCACCAGCTCGCTTATGGGATCACGGGAGAGAATCGCGACTACGGCAACTGCCTGCAGCCTCTGGATGCCCGTCGCCTGACCGGCGGCTCCTCCAGCGGGGCGGCAGCCTCGATTCAGGAGGGCTCTGCCCTTGCCGCGATCGGGACGGATACGGGAGGCTCCGTCCGGGTTCCCGCGGCGATTTGCGGATTGGCGGGATATCGAAGCTCGCTTGGCGTCGCGGACTGGCGCGGCGGAGCACACCTGGCTCCCTCCTTCGATACCATCGGCTGGCTCTTTGCCGATCTGCGGGATGCGCCGCTGCTTGCCGAATCTGCCTTTGCGTTGCCGGTTCCTCCGAGCGGCGAATTGCCGGCTTCGGTCACCGTTGGAGTTCTCTCCGGCTCCTCTTTGGAAGGCTGCGATGCCGCAGTCCAGCGCTCCTTCGAGCTTTGGCAGGAGCGGCTTCTTCGCCAGGGCGCCCGGCTGCACCCTATCGAACCCGAATTCTGGTCCGAGGCATGGGACATCTACATTCCTATCCAGGCCTTCGAGGCAGCCCGATTGCACACTGGGTTTCTTTCGGAGTTTGAACCATCCATTGCGGCTCGCCTGCAGTATGGCGCTGCCCTTCGCCAACCGGAGATCGATGGTTTGCGGGGACGCAACCGCCGCTTTTGCAGTCAGATGGAGGATCTCTTTCGCCGCTTCGATTTCCTGCTTGCGCCGACGACTCCGGTGAGTGTTCTTGACGCTGGCAAGGATCAAACTGAGGCGCGGCCGCATATTCTCCGCTACACCCTTCCGGCCAGCCTTGCGGGATTGCCCGCTGTGGTGCTTCCTTCCAGCGATTGTGGTTTGCAATTGCTTGCGGCGCAGAACGACGATCGCAGATTGCTGCGCTTTGCCGCGGAGCTGGGGGAGCAGTTGGTCCGGTGAAGAGACACGGATCTCTGCGGAGGTGGCTTTTCGGCCTGGCGCGGCTGACTATCGGGATTGGGCTGCTCGTCTACCTGGTGAAGTCGAAGATTGTCGACTTTCACTCTCTCTCAAGACTGGTCGCCGTGTGGCCGATCAGCCTGGCCGCAATTGTCCTTCTTCTTCTCGATCTGGCCTTGATGGCCTGCCGCCTGTGCCTGCTCTTTCGGGCGCAGGGCATGCACTTCCAATGGGCCGAGTCTCTGCAATTGACCTCCGTCAGCTCCTTCTTCTCCACGTTTCTGCCGGGCAGGGCAGGGGGCGACCTGGCGAAGATTTTTTATGCGTCGAAAGGAAGCAGTGGACGCAGGACCGAGATTATTACGATTCTGCTCTTCGATCGGGCTCTGGGCCTTTTTTCTTTATTGTTACTGCCGTTGCTGCTTGTGCCGCTGTTCCCGGAGCTGCTCCGCACGTCCGTTGTGCGAGCGGCACTGCTGGTCGACACCCTGCTGGCGTTGGCTATGATGTCTGGATTTGTGGGCTGCACGCTGGCTCCCAGGCGAATGGCGGATTGGGCGGATAGACGCGTTTTGCTGCGCGGCAGCCTGCCGGTCCGGCGGTTTCTTGAGACCGTTGCAGGCTATGGCCGATCTCCGGGAATGTTGTCCGGCGCGCTGCTGATCTCTCTTGCGGATAATCTGATCGGTACCGGAGTCCTGGCGCTGGGGCTCTTCGCGGTTCGCCCGGCGAGCGTGCAGGCAAAGCTGTGCGTTATGGTGCCGTTGGGCCAGATCGTGAACAGTCTACCTTTGACGCCGGGAGGGTTGGGTGTGGGGGAGACGGCATTCCACGCACTGTTTGGACTTGCAGGAATGCACGGAGGAGCGGACGCTCTGCTTTGCTGGCGGATCTGGAATGCTCTCGTCAGCCTCCTCGGACTGTTCTTTTATCTGCGTGGGATTCGAACGAGGATTCTGGAACTGCCGGGAAATCTGGCCGAGATCTCAGTTGAAAGGTAGCCGTCTCGAGTCTTCGCTTTGCCCAAAGGGAGCACTTGCGCAGCTGCGCTTGTAATTTGGTTCCCCATGGTTTATCCTTGAGGAGCGTGGAATACGATTTTGGTTCTCAGCTTCTGCTTTTGTGTTATGCACCTGCAGACACCCCAATTGCATTCAGCGTTATCTCTAGATGAAGGAAAGAAAAATGGAACAAGGCACTGTGAAGTGGTTCAACGATGCAAAGGGGTTCGGCTTTCTCAGCCGTGCAAACGGTGAGGATGTGTTCGTGCATCACACGGCGATTCAGGCAACTGGCTTCCGCACCCTCCAGGAGGGTCAGGCGGTTCAGTTCAACGTGACGAAGGGCCCCAAGGGCTGGCAGGCTGAGAACGTTCAGGTTCTGTAGGCTGCTGCTGTAGGTATCTTCGGATGATGCGAGAGGCGGCTACGGTCGCCTTTTGCATTTGCTGCTGGAAATTTGCCGCCGAGCTGATCTTCCCGTCCGACTCCAAATTTTTGGAGCTGCCCAGCTCTTTTCCAGGCGCGCGGCCGGTTGTGAGCCGAGGCGAAACCGGATAGGCTAGAGCAGAATACCCAAGGAATTCAGCGCAGAAAATCAGGAGAGTACGAGATCATGGTCAGAGCTTCCGTTGTTTTGCTGCTTGCACTTTGCGGAGCGGCAGTCGGCTGTGAAACGGGAAGCACCACAGAGAACGTCAGCACGACCGGTTGGAAGGGGCAAAAGGTCGGTCAAAGCACCAATGACCGTTCGGGACTTGTCACCAGTTCAACCACGGGTACACCCGGGTATCTCCAGAATCCTCAGCCAAAGCCGCCTCAGGATGAACCCCCTGCCAGGCAGAACCTCGACAGCAACTAAGAAGCACGCAGAGTTGCAGTAACGGGCGCAGGCGAAGTCCAGATGACATTTTCACGGCGGCGCCGGGGCCAACGGACTCCGTCGCCGCGTTTTGCTGAAGACCTCCGAATCACCATCGGTTCAACACCATATACCCTTTCCGGGGAAGGGCTTAGGCCGGAAATTTCCTGATACTATTCGGGCATGAAAACAGCTCTGCTGGTCTCGTGGGTCCTGTTCGTCTCCGCTTCCGCGTTCGCGGCCATCCCTCAGCATCCCCATCACCGCCATCACCATCATCACCATGCTGTGGGCCGGCGCCGGTAGGCAGTTTCCGCGGTCCTCAATTGCTGAGCTGCCTGATCTGAGGGTGCTCCACGCACGGTGCCCCCAAATTTTCGATCAGCTCAGCTCTGCCTCGGCTTAGAGGCAGACGGACTGGCTTGCCGGGCTGCTAGACTTGTACGCGAGTCTTAAAATTCTGTTTTGCAAAGTGGAGTAAGAATGTCTGACAGTTCAGTAACGATTACCGTGCGGCCAAACGGGCCTTTTCGCGTGGAAGGGCCAATCCGGCTGGTGGATGCCAGCGGCCAGGAGTGGGATCTGGCCGGCAAGCCTGCCGTCTCGCTCTGCCGTTGCGGTGGATCTACCAACAAGCCATTTTGCGATGGGACCCACTCCAAAATTGGATTCCAGGCGGCAGAAGCTGCTGTGGCCAAGGCCGAGGCGCAAAAGAGCTAGGTCTTCCGTTCCGATGGGGCTGATCGAAGTGGTCGAGCCAGCCCTGAAGCGGCTTCACTCCACGCAACTCCGAATGACCGGTTGAGTTCTTCATGAAAGCTCTCGTTCTCTCTGAATACAAGCAGTTGGATCTACTCGATCTGCCGAAACCCGAACCAGCTCCGGATGAGATTCTGATGCGGGTGGCGGCATGCGGCATATGCGGCAGCGACGTGCATGGATTTGACGGTTCCACCGGCAGGCGAATTCCGCCGATCGTGATGGGACATGAGGCGGCCGGAGAGATCGCCGCCGTAGGCTCGGCGGTCAAGGAGTTTGCTCCCGGAGACCGGGTGACCATCGATTCAACGGTCTCCTGCGGCAACTGTGACTATTGCCGTAAGGGGGAGATCAATCTCTGCGACAACCGCCAGGTCATCGGCGTCTCCTGCGGAGAGTTTCGTCGCGCGGGGGCCTTCGCCGAATACGTTTCAGTCCCGCAGCGAATCGCCTATCGGCTGCCCGATGCGATGTCATTCTCTGAGGCAGCGATGCTGGAAGCAGTCTCGGTTGCCTTGCACGCCGTGCGAGTCTCGGAGATCAAAGGTGGTGAGACCGCTCTGGTGATCGGCGCGGGAATGATCGGTCTGCTCACGCTGCAGGCGGTGCGGGCCGCGGGCGCCACAAGGGTACTCATCGCCGATGTCGATCCGACGCGCCTGGAGCTGGCGAAGAAGGTTGGAGCCGACGAGACGCTGCTTCTCTCCGGAGACGAGCTGGTCTCGGAGATCTACCGCCGGACGGGCGGCAAAGGGGTGGATCTCGTGCTGGAGGCCGTGGGGCACGACGTTACGGTTTCGGCCGCCATCGGTTCTGTGCGCAAGGGCGGTACGGTCACATTGGTGGGCAATGTTTCGCCCGAGGTGACTCTGCCGCTGCAGAAGGTTGTCTCCAGGCAGATCCGGCTGCAAGGCTCGTGTGCCTCGTCGGGCGAGTATCCTGAAGCGATGGAGCTGATCGCCAGCGGAAAGATCCAGGTAAAACCGCTGATTACGGCGGTCGTTCCGCTCAGCGAGGGGCCGGAATGGTTTGCCCGTCTCTACGCGCATGAGCCCAACCTGATGAAAATCGTGCTTAGCCCGGAAAAATGACCGAACAACTCTTCGACCTGACCGGACAAGTGGCAATCGTGACCGGCACCAGCCGAGGTCTGGGCCAGGAGTTTGCCCGTGCGTTGGCCAAGGCTGGCGCGGACCTCATTCTCACCAGCCGTCACCGGGAGACACTGACGCCTTTCTGCGCCGAGATCGAGGCGCTGGGCCGCCGTGCCGTCGCCCTGGAACTCGATGTGCGAAGCCAGGAGAGCATTGCACGGATGGCTGAGGAAGCTGAGCGGGCGTTTGGACAGGTGCATATTCTGGTGAACAATGCGGGTTGCAACGTTCGCAAGCCGGCGCTCGATGTGACGTGGGACGATTGGAATCTCGTTCTCGAGACGAATCTGCGAGGAACCTTCTTTGTCGCCCAGGCCATCGCTCGCGGGATGATCTCGCGAGGCTACGGCAGAATCATCAACATCGGCTCGGTGACCAGTGTCTTCGGCTACGCGGGCCTCGCGCCTTACGGGGCAAGCAGAGGGGGCGTCCGCCAGCTCACTATGAGCCTTGCCGACGACTGGGGCATGCACGGCATCACCGTCAACTGCCTGGCGCCAGGCTGGTTCCGTACCGCGCAGAACAACGTCCTCTACGAAAACCAGGAATGGGTCGATTATCTGACCGATCGCATTCCGGTAAAGCGCCCCGGTCAACCGCACGACCTCGACGGCGCCGTCGTCTTTCTGGCTTCGGAGTCGAGCCGCTACGTCACCGGCCAGACGCTGCTGGTGGACGGGGGAATCTCGACCGGCTCGATGCGCGCGACGGTTCAACGCCGCCCCTAGGCCTCTTTTTGCGATCGCTCTTTCCCTGAAGACCATTGGCGGAACGGCCGCATGCCGCTTGCCTGTTGAAATCGCGTGCATATAAGCTCTCATCGAAGGTGCAAGGCAAGGCATTGAGCCGCACCGCAAAGATGAGGTATTTCCTTTGTCGCGAACAAGTCTGTGGAATCCGCGTAAATCCCTGTGGGCGGCTTTGCTGCTCACTTTCTTTCTGGCGTTCGTTGCACTGGGCGCCCAGCCCCGGGCGTGGGCCGCGAATAAGAAACTGCAGATCTATTTCATTGACGTGGAGGGCGGTCAATCTACACTCTTTGTCACTCCCACAGGACAATCGCTGCTGATTGACACCGGTTGGCCGGGTCACGATAGCCGGGATGCCGATCGAATTGCGGCGGCGGCTAAGCGCGCTGGCGTGAGCAGGATTGACTACGTCCTGTTGACGCATTACCACGTAGACCATACCGGGGGTGTCCCGCAGCTGGTGCAGCGCATCCCGGTGGGAACCTTCATCGATCACGGACCAAACCGCGAGACCGCCGGGGCCACAGAAAAGATCTGGGAGGCGTACCAGGCGGTTTTAGGCTCCGGAAAGTATAAGCACATCGTGGCTCATCCGGGCGAGGTTCTGCCGATCTCCGGGATGAAGGTTACGGTCATCAGCGCGGATGGCAATGTGATCGATCATGCTCTGCCGGGAGGCGGCGAGCCGAACGAATACTGCAAAGCGTCAGAGACCAGGCCTCCGGACGTCACGGAGAATGCGCGCTCGACCGGGATCATGATCAATTTTGGCAAGTTGAAGATCCTCGATCTGGGAGATCTTACCTGGGATCGAGAGATGCAGTTGATGTGTCCGGCCAATCGGCTAGGAAGGATCGACATCCTTGTCGTCTCGCATCACGGGCTATTCCAGAGCTCGAGCCCGGCTCTGGTAGATGCGATTCACCCAAGAGTAGCGATCATGAACAACGGAGCCA
>DASYYO010000416.1:0-35702 GCA_035933805.1 Acidobacteriaceae bacterium
CAGCATTTCCGCGGCGCTCAGGACTTTGAGTTCACTGTAGAAGACGGAAGGCTCTTTTTGCTGCAAACTCGAGCAGCAAAGCTTAGCGCCGAGGCGGCGGTGCGAATTGCCGTCGACATGGTGAACGAAGGGCTTATCTCAACGAGGGAGGCAGTTGCGCGCATCGATCCTGCATGCATCAACGAAATCATGACACCTCAACTCGACTTTTCGAGAGGCGTTCCAACAGTGATCGCACGCGGTGTGCCGGCGTCCCCCGGGGCTGCGGTCGGAAGGGTCGCACTCAGTGCTGATGCGGCTAAAGCCGCATCAGCACTGCCAATGGCCGATCCAGTGATTCTGGTGAGTCAGGAGACGTCCGCTGATGATATTCACGGAATGGCCGCCGCCACTGGTTTCCTAACTGCATGCGGCGGAGCAACCAGCCACGCAGCTGTTGTCGCTCGAGGAATGGGAAAATGCTGCATCACAGCAGCGAAAGACATCGTCGTCGATCCCGATCAGGGCATCCTGCGGATAGGCGGCGAAATCTTCCACGAGGGTGACTGGATTTCTCTCGATGCCTCGACCGGCCGCGTCTTTGCCGGCAAGGTTCCGTTGCTCGATGCTGATGGCGAAAACCCGGATCTCAAACGCATTCTCGGCTGGGCAATAGGTCACGCGCCGCTGGCAGTGAGAGCCAACGCCGATACTCCAGAAGACGCGGCGCTTGCGCGGGACTCAGGAGCATGGGGAATCGGGCTTTGCCGCACGGAGCATATGTTCTTCGCACCCGAGCGTTTGCCTCATGTGCGGAGCATGATCCTGGCTTCGACAACAGCAGAACGGAAGCAGGCTCTCAGCAAGCTCCTGCCTATGCAGCAGAAGGATTTTGCGGAGCTCTTTCGCACCATGTCTT
The DNA here is from genome assembly GCA_035933805.1 of Acidobacteriaceae bacterium. Lineage (GTDB taxonomy): Bacteria > Acidobacteriota > Terriglobia > Terriglobales > Acidobacteriaceae > PALSA-350. The sequence goes on from DASYYO010000416.1 coordinate 899, forward strand.
CTCTGCCCGCCACTATCCGCTTGCTCGATCCGCCGCTGCATGAATTCCTGCCGGCCTTGAAGGAAGTAGAAAACGACTTGGTACTCGCCCGAGGGGCCCATGATGTGGCCGTAATCCAGCAACTCGAGTCCTTGTCTCAACGCATACAATTTCTGGACGAGACCAACCCGATGATGGGACATCGAGGCTGCCGGCTCAGCATCACCTATCCAGAAATACTTGAGATGCAGGTGCAGGCCATACTTCAGGCCGCTCTCAATGTCGCGGCCGAAGGTTTCACCCCTATAGTGGAGATCATGGTCCCACTCGTAGCGAGCGCGGAGGAAATGCAATGGCTTCGCAGGCAAATCGATGAGGTGGCAATGGAAGTGTTTGTAACTCAGGGCAACCGCATCGACTATACCGTAGGAGCGATGATCGAGTTGCCTCGCGCGGCGCTCTGCGCGGGCGCAATCGCAGAGCACGTCAGCTTTGTCTCCTTCGGGACCAACGACTTGACTCAAATGACATTCGGCTTCTCGCGGGACGATGCGAGCAAATACCTCGACAGCTATATGGAGAAAGGCATTTTCAGATCCGACCCTTTTCTTACGATCGATCGCGCTGGTGTCGGGAGCCTCATTGAGATGGCGATTCGAGAGATGAGGGCCCGGAAGCCTGGAATCAAGATTGGTGTTTGTGGCGAACACGGCGGCGACTCAGCGTCTATAGCGTTCTTCGCATCTGTTGGCGTCGACTATATCTCTTGCTCTCCGGCGCGGCTTCCCATGGCGCAACTTGCGATGGCGCAAGCAAAATCTCTGCCGGCTGAGCTGACGCAACCAAAGAGGGGTTGCACCGCTTTCGTGTAGCAGGAAACCATGTGCCAGCAACGAGTCCATGCCGGCAACGAGTCCATTCAGTGGCTTCCTGGAAGCCGTCAAGCAGATGGCTTGGTTCGGTCTATGCGATCCTGATGAAAAAAGGGAAGTCTCAGGCTGGGCTTGCCGGCAAATGCTACCGAAGGGGCGTAGAAGCAGCGTCAGCTCTTGAAGGGAAATGGTAGGCACGAGGAGACTCGAACTCCTGACCTCTACCGTGTCAAGGTAGCGCTCTAACCAACTGAGCTACGCGCCTGCAACCTGCGAAAACGACTCTTCCATCATACCAAGGAATGCTCCCTGGCCGGGTATCTTCCGCGCCGGCCGGTGTCTGGCTTCCTCCCCACGCAGGCTGTCCTCCCAATTGCCGGATTCCGCAGGGCGGAGGTGCGAAGCGGAAGTCTCCTCATGTACCATCAGGGTCACCGCACCCTGTTTCTGTCCCGGTCTTCAGGTGGGCCTTCTGACCGAGGCAGAGCGTGTGCATCGCTCGGGCCGGCCCGGGAAGCCAGGGCTGGCGATTCCAGAGCCCGAGTGTCCTTTGGCCGTTTGCGTCCGATTTGATCCCCGGGAATATGCCACAGGAGAAGCGACCGAGCGGTCCGCCGTGCTGATATGACGATTGGAGTCCCGTGTTAAAAGAGCTCCGAGCAGCTCCCAACCTGCTGACTTTCCTGCGGCTGTGCCTTATTCCGTTCCTGGTCCTGGCCGTGCTCGACTACCACTACCGGACTGCGCTTGGCCTGTTCATCGCGGCCGGGCTCAGTGATGGGCTGGACGGGCTGGCGGCCCGGGTCCTCAAGCAGCAGACTCAGCTTGGCCAATATCTCGATCCGGTGGCCGATAAGCTCCTGCTGAGCACGCTCTTTCTGGTGCTGATGCACCAGCGCCTGGTTTCTCTGCGCGTCACGGTGCTGGTCTTCAGCCGCGACCTGGGCATTCTGATCGTCGCCTCCCTGCTGTATATGGCGCTGGGGATTCGCGACTTCCGCCCCAGCATCTACGGAAAGACGAGCACCTGCGCACAGATCCTCGCGCTGGTCAGCGTGCTGCTCTGCCAGTTTTATGCGCCGCGCGCCCTGCTGATCTTTCGCAAGGCGACACTTCAGGCGACGGTCGCGCTCACCGTGGTCTCTGCCCTGCACTACGCCTGGCGAACAGCGCGGCGGCTCTCCATGACCGAGCCCGCGACCCCATAGGCCGAGCCTGTTTGGGAGCGAAAGTGATTTTTCCTCAGTAAGTTGGCCCAGAGGTTGCCCTCCAGCCGCCGGGTAGACAGAGACGGCCATGCGCCGGCAGCCGCACCGGCCAGTCGCGTAACCCTGCCACCTCCCCTAAGCTTCCGGGAGAGAAATCTCTAACTGACTTTTGGCCTTTTGCCGCGGAGAGGCCTGGCGCCGCCCGAGGGCCTGGCATCGATCTCTTCCGGCTCCTGCCCGACGTTTTCCTCAATCGCCATGTCCCGGAACTCATTGGAATCGAAGACTTCGCCACAGTCCTGGCATTCGACGTATTCAACGTCCTCTTCGCGCGCTACGATGCGAACCTTGGGGTGCTTGCAGACTTTGTCCATCTGGGAGTTTTGACCGTAGAATCTGAGATTCTCCGCAAGATTGTACCCGTCGGCCAAGGACACTCCAACCTGTTTTTGCGGGCTTTTATAGCCGTGAATAGAAATTTGCACGCAAAACCGGGAAAACCCCGGGGGCAGCCGCCGGGATCCGAGCCTGTGCCCTACCCTCGGGTTTGATCCGCCTCCTCCCAGGCCGGGCGGCCACTGCTACTCTTCCTTCGCGCCGGCCAGCGCCGGCCTGTTTACCAGGCGGCGGAGGATGGAGAGGTCCAGCATGCTGCCGCCAAAGCCGGAAAGATTGTCGTCGAGGAGGCGCAGGCTCTCTCGCAGCACGTAGAGCGCGGTGAGAAGGTCGCCGAGGGTGAGTCCGATCGCCGCGCCGCGCAGCCCGAGCGCCGGCAGGTGCATCAGCGCCCAGGCGGCCAGGAGAGCGACCGTCGTCGCGGTCAGCATGGCCACGGCCATCCTCTGATGTTTATTGATGGCCATGGGAACCACGGAGCTTGTGTACCAGAAGGCGGAGACGAGCATCTGCACGAGAAAGATGTAGAGCAGCACCGGATCGGTGGGCACTTTGCCCACCGTCCAGATCCTCCAGATCCAGTTGCCGAAGAGCAGGATGAGCAGGGTAATGCCGAGGCAGAGCAGGACCGAGATCTGGCAGGCCCGGCGGTGCAGCTTGCGGGCAAGATGCATGTCTCCCAGGCCAAACGCCGCCGACATCTCCGGCCAGATGGAGTTGTTGATCAGGTTCATGCCCTGGGCGGCGCTGCGTGAGATGGTGCGGGCGGTATTGAAGGTGACGACCGCGATGGGCCCCATGACGTGGCCGATGACCACGAGGATTCCCTGGAGATTGAGAGCATTGACGACGGGAAAGCCCATGAAGGAGAGGGCCGGGCTGGTGAGCCGGCGGATGGCCGCCCAGCGCGCGTGTTCGACACCGAAGCGGATCCAGGGCACTTCGCGCTTGAGCAGAATCCACAGGGCAAGCACCCCGGCCACGTTGACCCCGGCATAGATGATCGTCACCGGCACGGGAGAGAGGCCCAGCAGGACGCCCACCATGGTGCCGAGAAAGGCGGCGAGAACGACCAGGCTCTTGGCCATGGTTCCCAGCGGATACTTGCCGACACAGCGGAAGGCCTGTTGAAAGAGGTTCTCCTGCATGCCCAGAAGCACGGCCAACCCCAACAGCAGCACGATGAGCCGAACATCGTGGATGCTGAGCGCATAGACGTGCAGCCAGCGGTCGAGCGGAAGGAACCAGATAGAGCCGATGAGCAGAACGGCGACTGCACTCGAGATCACCGTCGTGAGCACCCAGACGCTTTGAAAGACAACCAGCGCCTCGGCGAAGTTCTCCGCCGCGGCCAGCATCGTCATGTCGTTGCCGGCAACGCTGCCGAAGCCGACATCGCTCAGGCCGAAGTAGCTGGGGATCGCATTGAGCAGGATCCACTCCCCGTAGAGGTGGGTTCCCCAATGCGTGAGAAAGACCGGAACGGAGAAGATCTGGGTCAGCGTCGTAGAAAGCCGGCTGAAGGTGTTGGCGCCGAACCCGGCGATCAGTCTGCGTTGAAGCCCTCTTGTGCTCATTCTCTGCAATCAGTATCGGACAGATTGCCGGGATGCGGTGCGCAAAAGAGCGGTCAGCGAACGGAGGCCCGGCTCGCGGCGGGCTGCCTTGAGGCTGCCGCCGGGCTTCGCTGATGCCGCCGGAGAGGCTACATCAGATGCTTCTGCGTGCTGGGCGGCGCGATGGCCCGCAGCCGGTCGAGTTCACCGCGAACCAGGCTCAGGCCATAGATGCAGGTCTCGAATGAAGTTGCCATTCGTCCGAAGAACGAGGCTTCGCGAGCGTATTCAAAGAGATCGAATTGCGACACGATGTAGTAGCTCTCCTTGCCCGCGCGCACCAGCTCGAAAAAGCTATCCTGCTGGCGCTCCCGCCAGCGGCGCATGGAATCCGGATACATGCCGGTGAAGAAGAGGGTGTAGTCGCCGATGTGCTTGCGAATCTCCCGCTCCTCATCGAACGAGGCGGCAGTGCCATGCACCGGGTCCGCAGCCAGGAGCATCTCGCCGACTTCTCTCAGCGGGTTTCCGGCAGCGTCGCGAACGCGATAGACATTCTCAGCGCGGCAGAACTCGGTGAGCAGATCGGCGACGTAGGTGGAGATCTCCGGATCGCGCATGCCAAGGCGCGTGTCATAGCACTCGGAAACCAAGTCATGAAAGAGTTGCCGTAAGGAGTGTTCTTGCGGGACCAAATCCAACCTCCAGGAAGGCCGTGAGTTAGTTCCTATGGACGCTTTCGAAAGAGCATCCCCGATAGACACCGATGCGCAAAGGCGAATGCCCCACGTCCGGTGTTTACACTCTGTTTGAATGTGAGATTAAGCGAAACGTCACATATTAAGAAGTGATGAATTTGGTATTGCGAATTTTTCCTGGCAGTCTCTCACGCCGATTGCGAAGCAGAGCGCCAAAGCTCCCGAGATGAAAAGAGATGCGGGGAGCACGAAAGTGCTCACGCCGGGTTACTTTTGAAGTGTGAGGAGAGATCGAATGGCTGCAGGGAAGAAGACTCCAGGCAAGAGGGCGGTTGAGAAGCGAAGGAGGCGCGGCTCGCCATTGAAGGGAACGGCCGGAAACGGGCCCAAAGGGCCGGGGGGAGGCGGGAATGCTCCGCAGTTTGGAGAGCCTGCGCCGAGCCCCGATCCTACCGGGTTTCAAAGGCCGGTGAGAGACTCCGGCGATTACAGCCGTGTGGATGCGCACCTGCTGCAGCGGGTTCCGCCGCCGCGCGGAGGCGGCCCGGAGCCGAAGCTCACGCTGGATGAGATCCTGGGCAGCGCGGGCGCTGCAAAGATTACCGCGATTCAGCAATCGGGACAGATCGTCTTCCATGCGGCCGGAGATACAGGCAGCGTGAAGGGGCCTGCGTCGCAGTCGCAGGTAGCCGACAAGATGGTGAATGACTTCACCGAGGATGACCCCGCCGATGCGCCGTCGTTCCTCTTTCACCTGGGGGACGTGGTCTACAACTTTGGCGAAGCCCAGTATTACTACGATCAGTTTTATGAGCCGTATCGCGAGTACCCGGCTCCGATCATCGCTATTCCGGGAAATCACGATGGAGAGGTGTACGCCGGGGAGGGAGTTGCTACGCTGGCGGCGTTTTTGCGCAACTTCTGTTCTCAGACGCCCGAGCACACTCCGGAGGCCGGCGCCCTGGTGCGCACATCGATGATCGCACCCGGCGTCTTCTTCACGCTGGAGGCTCCCTTCGTGCGGATCCTCGGTCTTTACAGCAACGTTCTGGAGGATCCAGGAGTTATCTCAAGCGAAGGGAGATCTTCATCGCCGGTAAGCGATCAGCAACTGAACTTTTTGACCGCGGCGCTGGAGCGGTCGAAGAGCTTTTCCGGTGCGGTTCTGGTGGCTGTGCATCATCCGCCCTTTACTTATGGAACGAGCCATTCCGGCAGCCCGCGCATGCTGGAGGACCTGGACACGGCAGCGAAGAATGCCGGATTCTGGCCGCATGCCTATCTCTCGGGTCACGCGCATAACTATCAGCGATACACGCGCGAGGTGGCCGGGCTCAAGATTCCATACCTGGTGGCGGGCAACGGAGGCCATGCCCTCGCCAAGCTGCAGAAGACGGCGGGCGGCGGCGCGCTGCGAACGCCCATCAAAGTTACTCCTGCGCTCACGCTGGAGAACTACGACGATCTCCACTACGGATATCTGCGGATCGTCGTCGATAGTGAGAAACTGCGCATTGAGTACCACCCCAGCTCGGACGGCGCGGGCGCCAAAACTCCGGATGACGTCGTGACGGTGAATTTGAAAACCAGAGCGGTGACGTAAAGCGGAAAATCCCGCGTTCAGGGCGCTCGCACGCTTCGCCTCTGCCTCATCCGCCCGGGACGGCGCTCAGCGGAGCCGTTGACGAATCAACTCCCGCGTCTTGAGCACGATCATGTACTCATAGAAGCCGATCAGGATGGAGTAGGTCAGTCCGGCATAGCCGTCGAGAAATCCTCGCTTGATCAGATAGACCGCGGTGAACTTGACGAAGGGGCGAAACGGAAGCCGGTAGAAGAGCTCTTTCTGATGACGGCGGCGCTCGTTGAAATCGCTGGCGGAGAGCGCCTTGCGGAGGCTCCACTCCGCGTTCGCCGCGCGGTTCTCCACAATCTGCTGCGCCTCCATGGAGCTGTAGACATTGTGCTTGTCGATCCACTCCGCTATCCCTTTGCTGAAAGGGAAATGGTCGAGGTAGCCGTCCACTTGGGCTACGGGCCCGTCGGGAACGGAGACCGGATGGCCGAGCCGCTCGTAACGCATCTTCTCCGGGCGAAAGAGTCGAGGATAGAAAGCCGTCACCTGAACATGCTTGAGCCATTTATCCAGGAAGAAGTCTCTCCGCTGCAGGCGAAAGGCGACCGCATCGCCCGGCGACTGCACGGCCTTTTGCATGGCCGCAGCCAGCTGTGGAGTGACGCGCTCGTCGGCGTCGAAGTAAAACACCCACGGGTACTTGAAATCGATGTTGCTTAGAGCCCAGTTCTGCTGAGCGGAAAAGCTATCGAACGGCCGGAACCATACTCTGGAGCCATGGCTCTTCGCGATGTCGACGGTGGCGTCGGTACTGTGCGAGTCCAGGACGTGAATGTCGTCGGACCACTTCACCGTCTCCAGACAGGCGGGAAGATTTCGTTCTTCATTCTTCGTAAGGATGAGGACAGAGATCATACGGGCAAACCATGAGCGCTCTCCGCAAAAGGCCGGATGCAGCTCCTCCGGGAGTCGATCAGTCTGAGAGCTTTAGGGAATTCGCTTTAGCGATATGATACCCCGCCAGCGAGCGGGCTTCCGTGGTTTCCCGCCCTTCGCGGAAGAGCGCCGCGAAGGATGAGGCACCCGGGGTTTGCGGCGGATCTATCAATCTACAGCCGTGACCCTAGTGGACCTGCCATCTTCCCAAACCAGAGATCCCGAGATGCTGAGAACTCCGGCATCTGATCCAGAGCAAAGCTCCCCGAGATCGATGCGCAAAAAAAGCGGCCTCGCCGTGAGGAGAGGCCGCGCTGTCGAACCGGGACGAATGGCAGGTTCTGACGAGGGCTCTATCGTGCAGCCACTTCTTTGGGTGCGTTCTCGCGGAGCGCTGCGGCGCGCTCGGCAAGCATCTTTTCAAGTTTGACCAGGGCCGCGCTGAATCCCTCGATTCCTTCCCTGAGCTTGTCGGAGGCCATGCGGTCGGCGGCGTGCATCTGCTCGAAGGTCTCCTCATCGATGCTGATCTTCTCAATGTTCATGGACTTGGCCTTTTGCGGGTCAAGCTTGCGGGGCAGAGCCTCGGTGGTCGAGTCCAGCTCTCCGAGAAGCTGCGGAGAGATCGTCAAGAGGTCGCATCCGGCGAGCTCGCAGATTTCGCCGATGTTGCGGAAGCTCGCGCCCATCACCTGTGTCTTGTAGTCATACTTCTTGAAGTAGTTGTAGATCTTGGTGACCGATTGGACACCGGGATCGTCGGCTCGCTGGTAATCCTTGCCGGTGTCCTTCTTGTACCAGTCCAGAATGCGGCCAACGAAGGGCGAGATCAGAGTGACCTTGGCTTCGGCGCAGGCGACTGCCTGATGGAAGCCGAACAGCAGGGTCAGGTTGCAGTGAATGCTCTCTTTCTCCAGTTGTTCCGCCGCCTTGATGCCGGCCCAGGTGGAGGCGATTTTGATCAGCACGCGCTCGCGCGAGATGCCGGCCTGGTCGTACTGGGCAATGATCTCCCGCGCCTGCTTCATGGTGGCGCCGGTGTCGTAGGAGAGGCGCGCGTCCACCTCGGTGGACACCCGGCCGGGGACGATGTCGAGGATCTTCTTCCCGAAGGCGACCGCGAGATGCTGGAAGGCGCGCGCGGCAATCTGTTCATCGCCGGCGTTGGGCCCGAGCTGCCCTTTGGCATCTTCGAGCACCGCGTCCACGATCTGCTGGTATTGCGGCATCGCCGCCGCCGCGCTCAGCAGGGAGGGATTGGTAGTTGCATCCTGCGGCTTGAATTTTACGATCGACTCAAAATCTCCAGTGTCGGAGACAACCACTGTCATCTCGCGAAGCTGCTCAAGCAATGTCTTGGCCATAGTCAGACTCCTTTGCATTCCTTCTCAGTGTAAGGCTTCCTTCTGTAGGATTCGTGAAAAGCCGATAGGGGTGGATGGACCCCGCCGAAACGCCGCTCTACTGTCCTTCTGTCATAAGACGGAATTGGCGAGCGTTCCGATTCCCTCGATTGTGACCTCGACGCGGTCACCGGAGTGCATAGGAGCCACGCCCGCGGGGGTTCCAGTGGGGATCAAGTCTCCGGGATAGAGCGTCATAGCGGCTGTGATGTAGCGCAGCAGATGGTCGATCGGGAAGATGAAGTCGCGGGTATTGCCGTCCTGGCGCAGTTCCCCGTTCAGCCGCGTTGCGACGGCTATTCCTGCCGCGGGATCGATTTCATCGGTCACCAGGGGCCCGACGGGGCAGAAGGTATCGAATCCCTTGGCGCGCGCCCACTGGTTGTCCTTTTTCTGCAGGTCGCGGGCGCTCACGTCGTTCACGATGGTGTAACCGCGAATATATTGCCGGACGTCCTCATCCGCGCCGATTTTGCTGCATCTTTTGCCGATGACGATGGCGAGCTCGCCTTCAAAGTCCACGCGCTGGGAGAGCGCAGGGAGCACGATGGTTCCACCGGGGGCCAGCAGTGACGAGGGAGGCTTGAAGAAGAGCAGCGGCTCAACCGGCGCTTCATTGCCCAGTTCGGCTGCGTGTTCGCGATAGTTCCGGCCGACGCACACGATTTTGGACGGGGTAACGGGGGCGAGAAGCTGGGCCTCGGCCAAAGGGATGGGCTCAAACGGCGGATCGGCAAAGCGGGTGAGCCCATCTTCCTCAAAGGGGGGAATCAGATGGTCGATCCAGAGCCGGCCGTTGCGCTCGGCGACCTCGGCGAATTGTGGTCCATGTGGGGTTTGCAGCCGGCAATATCTCATGGGAACGCGATTTCTCCTGATGAGGGATTGGTTACTGGGAGGGCAGGGTTTCCGTGACCTCGCCGGAACGGGCGCTTTCATTTCCATTTTGATCGATGGCGGAGACGGAGTAGGCGTAGGTGTGGCCGCGCTCGACAGCGGTATCGCGGAAGCTGGGCGTCCGGATGGGGCCTGCTGTGGGCGGGAGCCGCTGCGCCGGCAAGCCCGATTCGAGATCTCTGCGGAAGAGAGAGTAGCCGGCCAGATCGGCCTCTGTGCCGGGAGACCAGGAGAGGTCGATGGCTCCGGCGGCAGCGTCGGCAACCGCGGCCAGGCCGCGGGGTACGGCTGGCGGAAAGATGTCGGCCGTGGCGATCGTCAGCGGCTCGCTGGGCTCTCCCTGGATCTCAATCTGTCTCCCTGAGAGAGTCAAGCCGGCGACGCGCCGCACGGTATAGCGGTATTGCTGGTTGAGGAGGGCGCTGGTGTCGAGAGCATGGCCGGGGTCGGCGTCTCCAGGAACGTGAACCTGAAGGGAGACGGTGGCTGGAGTTTTGGAGCCGGCGGCTGCTGGTCCCACGAGGACGCGCTGAATGCTATAGACGATCGAGACCTGGGAGGAGGGAGGAAGCACCGTGGTAGCGGGATGCCAGCTCAGAAGGACGCCATCCTGGCGGACCTGGCCGGTCAACCCGGCCACCGGCGGGGGCGCTTCGCCTGCCGCGGAGATCGCGGAGTTGGACGCGCCGGCGGATTTCTGAGCACGGTTCGGCAGGGTGACCTGATAGCTAAGCAGGCGGGCCGGGCCGTGAGCGAGATCGCCCGAGAGCCGGTCGGTGTAGCTCCCGTTTTTGCCGGGATCGAAGGTGAGGTTGCCGATGACCGTGCAGGTGGCGGACTCCAACTTGCGGCAAACCACGGCGCGGATGGGGTGCTTGAGCGGGACATGGTCGGTGGTGTTCGTGGGCATCGTCCAGGTGAGCCGGACCGAGTCTCCGGCGCGAGCCGCCGCGAGGTCCTGAACCGGGGTGGGCAGATTCAGGCTGGGTGGTGCGGGTGCGCCGGGGCTTCCGCAGCCGGCGAGAGCTGCCGCCGCGAAGATTGAAGCGGCGAAGAGCCGGATGGCTGAGACCCCGGCGGTTGAGGCTGGAAAGAGGGTCCAATGCTTGGCCGGCCCGACTCCGGAGGCGGAAAACTGGCGCTTCATTCTCCTTGAGCGTAGATCATTTTGCCTGCAGGTGTAAGAGAACGGGCCTTTGCCGCGCGGGAGGGCGGCGAAGACGACGACGGCAGCGGGGTTAGCTCGGGGCGGACGCCGCGGGTTCCAAAAGGATCGATTCGAGAGCCGTGCGGAGCTGCCGGTGCTGGAAGGAGAAGCCGGCCGCCTCCAGCCGCCTGGGAATCGCGCGCTGGCTGGCTAAAAGCGCATCGTCGGCCATCTCGCCCATGGCCAGCCGCAGAGCCCATGCTGGAGCCGAGAGGAGGGTGGACCGGTGGAGGATGTCCCCTAATGTGTGAGTGAACTCGAGATTGGTAACCGGCACGGGCGCAACGGTGTTGACCGGCCCGGAGAGCTCTCGGGTAGCGATCGCAAAATCGATGGTGTGCAGAAGGTCGGGGACGGCGATCCAGCTCATCCATTGCCGGCCGCTGCCCAGCTTGCCTCCTGCGCCCAGCCGGAAAAGCGGCAGCATGCGGGCCAGCGCTGCGCCGGCGGAGGAAAGGACAACGCCGAAGCGGAGGTGGACGACACGAATCCCTGCCTGGACCGCCGGCTCCGCAGCCTGCTCCCACTCCTGACAGACGCCGGCCAGGAAGCCGGAGCCGGGAGGCGAGGTCTCGTCCAGAAGCTCCTCGCCCCGGTTGCCGTAGATGCCAACGGCGGAGGCGCAGATGAGAACCGGGGGCTTGCTGCGCAGACCTGAGAGCAGCTTGGCTAGTGCGCGGGTTGGCCGTGTGCGGCTGGTCCGGATGGTTTCCTTATAAGCCGAGGTCCAGCGATGCGCCGCGACATTGGCGCCGGAGAGATGGATGACAGCCGAAACTCCCTCCAGGGCTGCCAGGGTCGAGGCATCGGCGGGGGAGGCGGCGTAGGGATCCCAGAGGAGCCGGCCGGGGCCGGACTCCGAAGGGGTGCGAATGAGTTGCAATATTTTTTTCGATTGTCTGTGGAAATTGCGTCTAACAAGTGAGCCGATGAGCCCGGAGGCCCCGGTAAGAACGATCTGATCGGTTTGCCTGGGCAATTCCGCCATTGTCTTTCCCTGCTCTCGGGGCAATAATGTTGATATAGCAATAAAGTATTTCGATGCTAAGAATACTGCGAAACAGTCGCCCTGAATGAGAAATTTATCTGCAGCACAGAGGACGGTCTTATGGAAACCAAACAGGAAGATGCCGCAAATGTTCAGATTGACCCGGCGAGTGCGGAGAGCGTTATTACGGAGAAGCGCATCGGGGAGCGGATCAAGCGGCTTCGCTTGAAGAAGTCGATGGGCCTGGTAGAGCTTGGGCGGCACACCGGACTCTCGGCGAGCTTTCTCTCCCAGTTGGAGACAGGGCGGGTGGTGCCGACGCTGCGGAACCTGGCGCGGATTGCGATGGTTTTCAGCAAGGATCTCTCTTATTTCTTCGAGACGGAACCGCACACGCTGTTCCGCATCCACCGCAAGCGCGAGCGGGTGCGCCTGCCGCAGACGGGGGTGGATGATCCGACGTACTACTTCGAAAGCCTTGGCTACATGGTGCCGGACAGGCATCTCGACCCTTATTATGCCGAGTTTGTGCCGTTGAAGAAGAACGTCGAAGTTCGTCCGCATGTCCATGCCGGATACGAGTTCCTCTATGTTCTGGAGGGTGAGCTTGAGATCCGGCACGCGGAGAAGATGCACGTTCTCGAACCCGGGGATGGAGTGTATTTCGATGCCAGCACGCCGCACGGCTATCGCTGCGCGGGCAAAGTACCGGCAGTTGCCATCATCGTGACCATGCATCAGCCGGCTCCTGCGCAGCCTGCCCTTGGGTTGAGGCCCCTGGGCGCGCCGCTGTCGGTCAAGAACGTTGCGCCGCGTCCGGCGGAAAAGCCGGTCTCTCCCCCGACGGTGACCAAGGAGACTCCGAGAGCGTCGCGTTAGCGCCAGAGAAATGGGATCCCACGAAAGGCAGGTAAGCGGCCAGGGAGAACGCCTGGCGCTGGCTCTCGTGGTCTCCCATGGAATCACCCTTGCTTACGCAAGGATGGGGCACGCATGGCCGTGGCGGTTGCGGGTGGTTGAAAGCGTCGAATGGTTCAGGCGATGCCGGTGAGCGCCTCCGGCGGCAGTTCCGAGGCGAGGTCGAAGTAGAGCAGGCGTCCACAGCTCTCGCAATTTAACAGCGTTCCGGCGCGGACCTGGTTCCAGAACTGGGGCCGCAGGGCCATCTGACAGGAGAGGCAGCGCTGCCCGGAGGCGCGGGCGAGAGCAGTCTTCCGGGAAGACCTGGCCAGCCGGTCGTACTGCTCAAGCAGCGCGGCGTCTACCGAGCCGCGCAAACCTGCCCGCTCCTTTTCCAGCTTCTCCAGATCCTTGCGCTTGTCTACGGTATCCACTTCAAGAACCTGCTTCTCGTGCTCGATGTGCTTGGCATGGAGGGCGATCTTCTGCCTGGCTTCGTTGCGGCGGCTCTCGAGGCTCTCACTCTGAATCATGCTGGTGAGTTCTGTGTCTTCGATGCGGCGGATCTCCGCTTCCACGAAGCCGATCTCGTGCTGCAGAGCGTGGTACTGCTCGTTGGTCTTCACGCTGCTCGACTGCTCGCGGTACTTGGCAATCTTGTGATGTTGATCTTTGAGGTCGCTTTCCATCCGCCGGCGCTTGGCCTCTTCCGCCAGCACGGCCTTCTCCGCCTCTTCGAGAGCTTTCTTCTGCGATTGCAGCTGGTGTTCGAGGGTCTCCAGGCGCCCGGGCAAGGCGGCGATGGATTCGAGCAGGCCGGCGATCTGGCCATCGACCTGTTGGAGCCGTAGAAGCTTTTCGAGTTGATGGTCCATGTCTGGTCTGAAGTCTATAACCTTTTGACGCCTGACAAGAGAAAGACGCCTCCCGGCGAGCGGTGTTTTCGCGGGGAGAGCCGATTCCCAGCGGCTCCAGGGGTGCGGGCAAATGCTCTACACTGCAACCATGCCTCCGCTGGAGCCGTCCCTTGAAACGACCAAAATCCGTTCTGGCCGCTGCTTTATGCACTTTCCTTATAGCGATTGCCCGGCCGGCCTTTCCTGAAGAACCGCTCACCGTTGAACAACTCTTTCACCAGCCAAGTCTGCTTGCCGGGGCTCCGGACAACCTTCTATGGAGTCCGGACGGCGCGCGGCTGATTTATCTGGCGGAAGGGGGTGACCTGATGGCGGTTGAGGGCGCCAGCGGTGCGCAACGCGTGCTGGTCAGCCGCAGCAAGATGCGCACCTTTACCGAAGCGGCGATCTCCGAGCGGGACCGCTCGGCCCGCGCCCGTTATCATGAGGCCATTTACAGCTGGGTCCCCGATTCGAGGCACGTTCTCTTCGACGCGGCAGGGCAGCTCTGGTTCTTCGATACCTCGACCGGAACAGGATTGCAACTCGTTTCAACGGGTGCGGGCAGTGGAGACGATCCTCAATTTTCTCCCGACGGCTCCACGCTCACTTACGTGCGCGACCATAATCTCTACGCCTACAAGATCCGGGAGTCAGGGATGACGGTCAAACTGACCGACTCGGGCAGCGAGACCGTGACCAACGGAGCGGTGGACTGGCTGTATGAGGAAGAGCTGGACGTGCGCCGGAACTACTTCTGGGCGCCCGACTCCCGGCATGTCGCTTACCTGCAGACCAACGAAGCCAGTGTTCCCGAGTATCCGATCGAAGACTGGATCCCCAGCCACGCCAAAGTCAACCGTCAACCTTATCCTCAGCCGGGAGACCCGAACCCGGAGGTCAGGATAGGGGTGGTCAGCGGCAGCGGGGGAAGAACCAAGTGGATCAATCTGCCGATCGATATCGGGAACGACTATATCCCGCGCTTCGGCTGGCTCAACGCAAAGACCCTCTGGATCGAGACGCTCACCCGCGACCACAAGAAACTGGAGCTCTACTTCGCCGACATTTTGACGGACGCGGTGCAGCCGGTCTTGACCAAGAGCGATGAGAAGTTCCTGGACGAGTCCTATGACGTGAAGATCGCCGAGGACAACATCCTGCTGACAGGATGGCGGGATGGGCACAACCATATCTACCTTTATCGCTACCATTCGGCAGATCCGCTCTCCGCTCCGGCCACCCTGGTCAAGCAGCTGACCAGCGGTGATTGGGAGGTGGCGGAGATCAGCGCGGTGGATACGACGACAAAGACGGTCTACTACCTGTCGAATGAGGGCGATCCCCGCCAGCAGCAGATATGGGCGATCCATCTGGACGGGACGGGGAAGCGCAAGGTGAGCAGTTCGGGCGGCTGGCACGATCCGGTCTTCTCCCGCAATGCCAAATTTTTTGCGGACACGGTCTCCTCCGCCGCGACGCCGCCGGTGGTCAATCTCTGCCATCACGAATCGAGCTGCGCGCCGATCTGGAAGGCGCCGGAGACGGGAGTCACGCTGCTGGCTCGCGAATCGCTGGAGATGAAGGCCTCGGATAGCAAGACAACGCTCTATGGCGAGCTGGTTCTGCCGCCGGGCAAGACGGAGCCGCGAAGCGTTCCGCTGATTCTGAATCCCTACGGCGGACCGCATGCGCAGATGGTCACGGACGAGTGGAACGCGCGCGCGCGGCTCTTCGACCAGATTCTGGCTGAACACGGATTCGCTGTGCTGCGTGTGGACAACCGCGGAATGGGCGGACGCGGGCGGGATTTCGCCCAGGCCGCGTTCCATAACTTCGGGCCGGTGCAGTTTGGCGATCAGATGGCGTGCCTCGATCAGGTGCTGGCCCGGTATCCGCAACTGGATCCGAACCGGCTCGGATGGTGGGGCTGGAGCTGGGGAGGAACGTTCACCTTATATGCGATGACCCACACCGATCGCTTTCGTGCCGGTGTTTCGGTTGCGCCGGTGAGCAACTGGCGCGATTACGACTCGACCTATACCGAGCGCTACCTGGGCCAACCGGAGAGCGATGCGGAGGTTTATCAGGAGGATTCGGTGGTGAACGCAGCCGCTAAACTCTCCGGCCGCCTGTTGCTGGCCCAGGGCACGGGGGATGACAACGTGCATCTTGAGAATGCGGTGCAGTTCATCCAGAACCTCATTGACGCCAATCTTCCCTATGACCTGCAGATCTACCCGCAGAAGACGCACAGCATTGAGGGTGCGGAGGCGAGAACGCACCTCTACAGCAGAATCCTCTCGCAGTTTGAGATGTATTTGAAACCCGCGGCCGGGCCGGGCCGCCCATAGAAGGCCCACGCTCACGCCGGGAGAGCTCCGATGCCAGGGCGGCTCCGGCTCCGGCATCGGGGCCCACGCGAGAGGAAAAGGAGAAGAGCGACGGTGACGCATCCTGCCGCAACGGCGACGACCGACGCCCTGGTGCGAGGGCAAACCATGCTCGGCGAATTTGAAATCACTATTCTGAGCGACGGCTTCTATCTCCTCGACGGAGGAGCCATGTTCGGAGTGGTGCCGAAGACTCTATGGGAGAAGCGCGCGCCGGCCAACGAGTCGAATCAGATCCTGCTTGGGACCAATACCATTGTGGTGCGCGACGGGAAGCGGACGATTGTGATCGAGACCGGCATCGGCAACAAGCTGCCGGAGAAGCTGCGCGCGATCTATGACGCGAAACAGATTCTTCCGGGGAGCTTCCGTGCGGCGGGAGTTCGTCCCGAGGAGGTGGATATCGTGATCAACTCGCATCTCCACTTCGACCACTGCGGCTGGAACACAACGAAGTCGGAAGACGGCCGGATAATTCCCACGTTCCCAAACGCCCGGTACTTTGCGCACCGGGGAGAGGTGGAACACGGACGCCTGCAACTGGACCGCGACCGCATCAGCTATATCGCCGACAACTACGAACCGCTGATTGCCAGCGGGCAGATGACGCTGATCGATCCGCCGGCCGGCGGCCTGGAGATTGTTCCGGGCGTTTCCGTGGAAGTCTTCCCAGGCCACACGGCGCAATTGATGGCGGTGATGATCGACTCAGGAGGAAGGCGGGCCTGTTACGCCTCGGACCTGATCCCAACGAGCGCGCACCTGGAGCCGACCTGGGTGATGGGATATGACCTATATCCCCTGACCAGCATCGAGCAGCGAAAGCGATTTTTAAGGCGCGCAATCCCGGAGGAGTGGCTGATTCTGTTCACGCACGACCACCACCACCCGATGGGTTTGCTCGGCTGGAGCGAGCGGGGCAAGCCGGAGTTCAAGCCGTTCCCGGAGTGATGGGCGAGGGGATGGAAGGGAGCGGTCATCCGCTCTTCGCCGTCGAGCCGGCGAGCAGGCCTTCCAGCAGAGTGCCTGCGGGCGCGCCGAGGCCGGTGCAGGCATCCCATCCCTTTTGTGCGCTGAACGCGCCGTTGCTGCCGCTGGTGATATCGAAGAAGTCGGAGCTTCCGGACTGGTAGAGCGTCTGGTTGACCATGCCGACGGCGCTTCCCCGCTTTTGATTGACCAGCGCGAGCAACCCGGCCCACAGGGGCGCGACGGCGCTGGTGCCGCCGATCACCTGAGACTGGCCGTCCACCAGAACCTGATACCCGGTTGAAGGCGCGGCGTTGCCCGCCACGTCAGGAACGCCGCGTCCTCCGGCCGAGGAAGGCGGCGCGGGGACATTGGCGTTCGCCTGCCAGGAGGGCAAGGGGAAGGATGCGCTGACTCCGCCTCCGCTGGCTCCGCCGCCCGCGGAGAGATCGTTCCAGACGGTCTCTTTCTGGCGTTTTCCATTCTGCGCGACAAGCTCGGTTCCTCCGCAGGCAAGCACATGCGGGCTGGAGGCGGGAAAGTCCACGTGATTGCCGGTCTCTCCATCTGACGACCCATTGTCTCCGGAAGCTACCGTCACGGTTACACCCAGGGCGGCGGCGGACTGGAAGACATTGTCGAGAGCGGTGAGCGTCTGCTGCGACCAGGAGTCCTCCGGGCCTCCCCAACTCAGAGAGAGAATGGAGGGCTTATGGGCGGAATCATGGATCGCCGTGGTCACCGCATCCACGAATCCCTGTTCCGTGTTGGGGGCGAAGTAGACGGCGATCTTTGCTCCGGGAGCGACGGAGCCGACGACCTCGATGTCCAGCATCACTTCCCCATCAGCGCCGTTCGGGTCGCCCGGCGAGTTCGTTGCGCCGTCCACCAGGACCGCGGTGACGGAGGGGGTGGGGATGCCCAGCTGTTGAAAGTAGGTCTGGAGGTCGGCGGTCTGGTAGCCTCCGCCGAATTCCAGGATGCCGACTGTCTCGCCTGCTCCGTTCACGCCGGTGGGGAAGCTATAGATCTGAGCGACCTGGGGCGGCGTGTAGCTCTCGCTCACGGCGCCCGCTCTCACCTGCGGGCTGCGCCTGCGGAAATGGGGCTTGGCGATGGGCCTGCTGTCCAGGCCGAGGACCGCTTCGACGGCATTTTTGTTCTCCTCGGGGAGACTGATCGTTCCGCTGTAGGAGTGGAATCGCCGGCCTTCATGCTCATGCTCGTCGATGGAAACTCCGAAGGCCTCTTCCATTGCCTGCACGGTTCCTTCGAGAACGAGGGTGCGGCGCGCCAGGCTGGATGCGGCTTCATCGACGCGAAGGCCATGGGCGGCGGCGAAGGCGCGCAGTGCGTCGAAGCTCTTCGGGTCTGCGCCATATTTCTTGCTGAACTCTTCGTGGCTGAGATGCTTTCCCTCAAGCGTCTGCAGGTGGAGAGGCTGCTTGCGGCAGACAATCACGGATACTTTTATCAGCTTGCCGGGATCGGCCTTGCCCAAGCGGCTTCCCAGCGGAGATGCCGGCTGCCGGGTATGCGGCAGCGCAATGCGGCGCGAACTCTCGGAGGAGTTATCGGACATACAAGATGCCTCCACGGTTTTGAAATTTTTGATGCGCCGGTTACAGGGGAATGTTGCCGTGCTTCTTGGGAGGGTTCTTGTCCCGTTTGGTGTCGAGCATCATCAGGGCTGAGATGAGCCGCCGCCGCGTCTCACTGGGACGGATCACGGCATCGATATAGCCTCGCTGTGCGGCGATATAAGGGTTGGCGAAGCGCTCGCGGAATTCGTGTACCTTGTGATTGCGGACGGCTGCGAGGATCTCCGCCCGGCGCGCATCCGAGAGCGGCCCTTCCGCCTCTTCGGCCTGCTTGACGGCGCGCTCGATCTCCCGTCCGTAGATGATATTGACCGCGCCCTCCGGTCCCATGACGGCGATCTCCGCGCTGGGCCAGGCGAAATTGACATCGGTGCGGATATGTTTGGAGCTCATGACGCAATAAGCGCCGCCGTAGGCCTTGCGCGTGATCACCAGCAGCTTGGGGACGGTCGCCTCCGCGAAGGCGAAGAGCAGCTTTGCCCCGTGGCGAATGATGCCTCCGTGCTCCTGCTGGGTGCCGGGCAGGAAGCCGGGAACGTCCTCGAGCGTGATCAACGGGATATTGAAGGCGTCGCAGAAGCGGACAAAGCGCGCCCCCTTGACGCTGGCATCGATATCGAGAACTCCGGCCAGGTGCGCAGGCTGGTTGGCGACGAGCCCGACGGGCCTGCCGTTCATCCGGGCAAAGCCGACCACGATGTTGCGGGCGTAGTGTTCGTGGACCTCGAGAAAGTAGCCTTCATCGACGAGGCGTTCGATGATGTGCTTGATGTCGTAGGGCTGGCTGGAGTCCGGCGGCACGATCGTATCCAGCTCGGCATCGGCGCGATCGGCGGGATCGGCGGTTGTGCGGCGCGGCGGATCGTCCAGGTTGTTGGACGGCAGGAAGCTGAGCAGCTCCCGCACCAGCAGCAGACACTCGGTATCGTCGCGGGAGAGAAAGTGCGCCACGCCGGAGATCTCGTTGTGGGTGGTGGCGCCCCCCAACTGTTCCTTCGTGACCTCCTCATGCGTCACCGTCTTGATTACATCCGGCCCGGTGACGAACATGTAGGAGGTCTTATCGACCATCAGGGTGAAATCGGTGATTGCGGGTGAGTAGACTGCGCCGCCGGCGCAAGGACCGAGAATGGCGGAGATCTGAGGCACGACTCCGCTGGCCAGGGTGTTGCGCAGAAAGATGTCGGCATACCCGGCGAGGGAGAGCACGCCTTCCTGGATGCGGGCCCCTCCGGAGTCGTTGAGTCCGATGACCGGCGCTCCCACGCGCATGGCGGTATCCATCAGCTTGACGATTTTGCTGGCGTTGGCCTCGGAGAGGGATCCGCCGAAGACGGTGAAGTCCTGGGCGAAGACGAAGACGGTGCGGCCGTCGATGCGGCCGTAGCCGGTCACGAATCCATCGCCGGGGATGCGGTTCTCGTCCAGGCCGAAGTCCGTGCAGCGATGGGTGACGAAGGCATCCGTCTCCTCAAACGAGCCCTCGTCGAGGAGCACGGCGATCCGTTCCCGGGCCGACAGCTTGCCTTGCCGATGCTGGCGGGCGCGGCGCTCCGGGCCGCCTCCCTCTTGTGCGCGCTCCTGGAGGCGCTCCAGTTCTTCAAAGTGCGCGGAGGAATGGGGAGGACCGGTCATGTCCTCGGATTATAGAGAAGGGTTGAGTAGGCGGCGATGCCGTTGGGGAGGATTGCAATTGCGGAGGACCTTCAAAAGAAGGACAGACCTGACTCTGAGCGCCGCTTCCGGGGCTACCGGTTCCTGAGATTTGGGCCGGGCGAAGACCGCCCAAGAAAATGAAAACAGAACCTCTATCTGGGTCTCCCGCCTCAGTGCCTTCGGCCTTCGCCTTTAGAAGACCTGACGATGGAAAAACTCATCCTTTTCCTTGCAGGGGGAGCAGGCTGCTCCTATCGCGCAAGCAATCAGGAGCGCAGCCGCGATCGTCACTACAATTGCAGGAGCATACAACTCAAACTGGTAGAACCATTCTGAGAAGTTTTGCAGGTGCAGGGCTGGCATAGGGTACTACTCCTTGACCGTGGGACGCAGGAAGCCGGCATTCGGTTTCACGCACCGCTCAATTAAATTTTCTGAGCTGTGCGGTTGTTTTCAGGGGAGGAACAGCCAGCTGTCAGGCTGATTGTGAAGTAGCTTAGCATGCGGTGCAGATCGCGCTATGGGAGAAATGGGGGATATGGGGGAATCAATGGCGAATGCGCTCGCGAACGGCCAGCCGCGCCTGAGATGGCTCTTCCTCGATCTGAACTCCTACTTTGCATCGGTGGAGCAGGAGCTCCGGCCGGAACTGCGCGGCCGTCCGGTTGCGGTAGTCCCGCTTGTGGCGGACACAACCTGCTGCATCGCCGCAAGTTATGAGGCGAAGAAGCATGGAGTGCGCACCGGCACCCGGGTGGGCGAGGCCAAGCGGCTTTGTCCGGGAATCGTTCTGGTGGAGGCCCGGCATGAAGTGTATGTGGATTACCACCACCGCGTGGTGGAGGCGGTGGAGTCATGCGTTCCCGTTACTTCCGTGATGTCCATCGACGAGATGGCCTGCCGCCTCCTCGGCCGCGAGCAGCCGTTGTTGTCTGCACTGGAGCTGGCGCGAGAGGTGAAGGCCGCGATTCGGAGAAAAGCAGGATCGACGCTTTGCTGCTCGATCGGGCTGGCGCCGAATCGTTATCTGGCCAAGGTCGCCTCCGACATGGAGAAGCCGGATGGACTGGTGGCTCTGACTCCGGACCTGCTGCACGATGCGCTTTGCGCCCTGACTCCGCGCGACTTACCCGGAGTCGGGGCGCGCATGGAGCGGCGATTGAGTGAGCAGGGGATTCGCACGATGGCGCAACTGCTCTCGCTCGATCGGGAGAAGTTGCACGCGCTGTGGGGCAGCATCGGCGGAGAAAAGCTGTGGTACTGGCTGCGCGGAGAGGACTTTGGCGATCCGGAACTGGAGCACCAGAAGTCGATCGGCCACTCCCACGTGCTGCCGCCGGAGCTGCGTACGCCGGAGGGCGTGCATGCGGTGGCGGGCAAGCTGCTCCACAAGTCGGCGATGCGATTGAGAAAGGCACAGCTCTGGGCCTCGAAGATGACGGTAACGGTTCGCTTCGCGGTGCGGAAGGAAGATTCATCTTCACGGCATACCTCGGGGATTCCTGAGGCCGCCTGGAATGAGAGCGTCTCTCTGATCGAGTGCCAGGACAACCAGACCCTGCTGGAAGGTCTGCAGCGCATCTGGGGGCATTGTCCGGCCGGAGACGCGTACCAGAAACCATTTTTTGTTGGGATTTCGCTGGGAAACCTGGTTCCCGATGCTCTGCACACCCTGAGCCTCTTCTCCGGCCTGGAAGAGCAAAGGCGGCGCACGCAGTTGGCCGCCACCATGGACCGTGTGAACTACAAGTATGGAACCAACACCTTGTGTTTCGCCGGCATGCTGCTTGCCGGCGCCGCGGCTCCCACGCGGATCGCATTCTCCAGCATTCCGGAGCTCTTTTGAAGGAGCCGGGAGCATGCCTGGATCCGGGGACGTATCGCGGCCGGATCGCGCCGTCACCCACCGGACTGCTTCATCTGGGCCACGCGCGTACGTTTTGGATTGCCTATGCGCGGGCGGTTGCCGCCCGGGGTGTACTGGTTCTGCGCAATGAGGATCTCGATCCGGACCGCTCCCGGCGGGAGTTCGTCGAAGCGATGTTGGAAGATCTGAGCTGGCTGGGGATTCGCTGGCAGGAGGGACCGGACCGGGGAGGGCCCTTTGCTCCGTACACGCAGAGCGAGAGGCTTGGCCTGTACCGGGAGGCTTGGCGCAAGCTGCTCCGCGAGGGCTGGATTTACCCTTGCCGCTGCTCCCGCAAAGAGCTTGCCCAGGCAGCGCAGGCGCCGCATGAGGATGAAGGGATCTATCCGGGGACCTGCCGGCCCACGCCGCGGAGCGCCGTGGCGGCCTCACTCCCGGAGTCTCCGGCGGGGGTGAACTGGCGGTTCCGGGTACCGGATGGCGAGCCGGTTGAGTTCGTGGATGGCCACTTCGGGCCCCAGCGGCTGGTGGCTGGCCGCGACTTCGGGGATTTTCTCGTCTGGCGCAGAGATGACGTTCCTGCGTATCAGCTGGCGGTGGTGGTCGACGATTCGGCCATGGCGATGACTGAAGTGGTCCGCGGCGCGGATCTCCTGCGCTCGACGGCACGGCAGATCCTGGTGGCGCGGGCTCTCGGGGTGGCGCTGCCGGGCTGGCATCACTGCGACCTGCTGCTCGATGCGGGCGGGCAGCGCCTGGCCAAGCGGCACGATGCGCTCAGCCTTCGCGCGCTGCGCCGGGCAGGCCATAGCCAGGCGGACTGTCTCCGCCTGGCGGGGATCCCGGAGTTGGAGAGAGCGGGAGCCTGAGCCGGGCGCGGGGAGCGCGTCATATGCTCCAGCTACTGTGCATCGAGTAAGTCCGTCTGGCTTTCCATCCGGCGGGATAGCAAAATAGAGCCACCGCCGACCGTGTCTTCCGACTTCTCCCAATCCGTCAAGCAGCAGGCTGACATCGTCCGCATCATCGGGGAGTATGTCCGGCTGAAGAAGTCGGGCGCGCAGAACTACAGCGGGCTCTGCCCGTTTCATAAGGAGAAGACAAGCTCCTTCAGCGTTCACTCTGTGCGGCAGTTCTATTACTGCTTCGGTTGTCATGAGACGGGGGATGTGTTCTCGTTCGTGCAGAAGATCGAGAACATCAGCTTTCCGGAGGCGGTGAAGGCGGTGGCGCAGAAGTGCGGCATTGCCCTGCCCAAGCGGGAGTTCGGCTCGCCGGAGGAGGCGGCGGAAAGCCGCCAACGGGGCAAGCTGCTGGAGCTGCACGAGGTAGCGGCGGCGTGGTTTGAAGAACAACTGCGATCGCCGGAGGCGGCGCGGGCGCGCGAGTACCTGACCGGCCGCGGACTGACGGGGGAGGCGATCCGGAAGTTCAATATCGGCTATGCTCCCGATTCATTCAACGCCCTGCGGGACCGGCTGCAGAGTGTGGCCGCCCCGGATCTGCTCCGGCTCTCCGGCCTCTGCTCCTCGAAGGAGCAGCCGGACGGGTCGCAGGGGCCGCTGTATGCGCGTTTTCGCAAGCGGATTACCTTTCCTATCCGCAACGAGTCGGGACGGGTGATCGCCTTCACGGCGCGGGCTCTCGACGCGGACGAGAGCGCCGGTCCGAAGTACATGAATTCTCCTGAGACGCCGCTTTACTCGAAGGGAGAGGTTCTCTTCAACCTCGATAAGGCGCGGCAGCCGATCCGCCAGGTGGGCTACGCGCTGCTGGTGGAAGGTCAGATGGACTGCATCACTGCTTATCTGGCGGGGGTGCAGAACGTGATCGCCACCAGCGGCACTGCGTTCACCGAGATGCAGGTGCGCCTGCTGGCCCGCCATACGAAGCAGTTGGTCATCAACTTCGACCCGGATACGGCGGGGGCCAATGCCGCGGAGAAGTCGATCGCCCTGTTGACGGAGGAGGACTTCGAGGTCCGGGTGGTGACGCTGGAGGACGGGTTGGATCCGGACCGGTTCATCCGGGAGCGCGGCGTCCATGCGTATGTCTCGGCGCTGAAGGGGGCAAAGAGGCATTCGGAGTACCTGATCGGACGGGCGATGCAGCTCTTTCCTCCGCGAACGGCGGAGAACAAGACCAAAGCCTTCAACTACCTGCTGCCGCACATCCGGCGCGTGCCGGGAGCTATTGCGCGGGACGAGTTCGAATCCGACGCGGCGCAGAAGCTGGGAATCGACTCGGCGCTGTTCCGCGAGCAGACCAGACAGGCGGCCCGCAAACGCCGCGATCAAGTGACTCCGCTCCAGGCGGAGAGCCTGAATCAGACCGAGCGGCTGCTGCTGCGCGCGCTCGCAACGGCGCCGGGGAGCGGCGTTTTTCGCCGGGTTTCGGCGGCGATGGACTCGGAGGCCGGGTCTTTTGAGATGCTTGAGATTGCGGCTATGCTCCAGAGCCTGCGCGTCCGGGAGATGGAAGATCCCCTCGCTGCCCTGGAGAGTCCGGAGCAGCGAGACCTGCTGGCGCCATTGCTGATGCGGGAGCAGGGAGAGGTGACGCACGAGGAGGTCGAGGCGGCGCTTGACAGCCTCAGATACAGGCACCTGGAGGGGCGGCAGCGCCGGCTTCGGGCGGAGATTGCCGAGGCCGAGCGGCGCGGAGACTGGGGCGAGGTGGCACGCTGGGCGGCGGAGAAGCTCAAGGTGGACCGGGAGATTCAGGAGCTGCGGTCGGTTCCGTCCTCCTGAAGGCTGCGGGATGCTAACTTCTTGGCGCAGTGCACCTATTCGCCGCTCTGAACCATCCAATATGTGTCAGAAGTGAGCTTGAACAGAGGCATAGAAGCGCGGCATGCTTTTCGGCGTTTGCGCCGGGTCCGGAGATAAGCGGATCGATCGCCTTTTTTTGTGATATTCTGCTCACATAGGGGACGTGCGTCTACTTGCCTAGCGGTCCATCCAACCGTCTCGGAATAACGCCCATAGCGGCCTGCAATCGCACTTAGTCCTTTCTGAGTACGGACCGATCCATGAAAATTATCGCGGGAGATGAGACTCGCTTGGCTATCGAAGACAAGTACGAGGAAGACATTCAAAAACTGATTGAAGCAGGCAAGGAGAAGGGCTATTTGACCTATAACGAGGTCAATGACCTGATCCCCGGCGACCTGCATTCACCGGACGATCTTGACGATCTGCTCACAACGATCGGCACCCAGGGCATTGATGTTCTGGAGGGCGGACCGAAGTTTGGCGCGGAGAAGTTCGAGAGTGAAGGGGAAGAGGGCGAGGACGTCGAACTCGACCTGACACCGGGCACCCTGGAAAAAACCAATGATCCCGTCCGCATGTACCTGCGCGAGATGGGAACCGTCCCGCTATTGACGCGCGAGGGCGAGGTGGAGATTGCCAAGCGGATCGAGCGCGGGCAACTTCGCGTGCTGAAGGCGATCTCCCGGTCACCGATTGTGATCCGCGAGATTGTCGCCCTGGGCGAGGATTTGAAGCGCGGCGTCCGCAACATCAAGGAAGTGGTCATCTTCGACGAGGAGGAGATCACTGAGGAGATTCTGCAGGCGCGCATTCGTCAGACGATCGGCCGCATCGACACGCTGGTGAAGCATCAGAAGAAGACCGCGCTGCTTGAAGAGAAGCTGGCGACGATCAACCCCAAGAGCAAGGCCAGGGAGCACCGCAAGACCCGCTGGATGATGAATCGCGAGCGGGTTGAGGTCTCTCGCATTGTTCGCGAGTTGAAATACACCAACGCGGAGCGCAAGCGGCTGCTCGACAAGGTCAACAAGACGGTCGATGCCATGCGCATGCTCGAGCGGCAGGTCAAGTCGCTCGAACAGAAGCACGACCAGTCCAAGAGCGAAGAGCTGCGCAAGGAGTATCGCCGCCAGCAGAAGAACTGCAAAACCGACCTGGAGAAGCTGGAGCAGGAGGCCGGAGTCTCGATCGCCGAGCTCAAGCGCACACAGCGCGAGATGATCCAGGGCGATATGGACGCCGAGCAGGCCAAGCGCGAGCTGATCGAGGCCAATCTCCGGCTGGTTGTCTCCATCGCCAAGAAGTACACCAACCGCGGGCTGCAGTTTCTGGACCTGATCCAGGAAGGCAACATCGGGTTGATGAAGGCGGTGGACAAGTTCGAATACCGCCGCGGCTACAAGTTCTCGACCTATGCCACCTGGTGGATTCGCCAGGCGATCACGCGTGCGATTGCCGATCAGGCTCGGACGATTCGAATTCCGGTGCACATGATTGAAACGATCAACAAGCTGATCCGCACTTCGCGGCAGCTCGTGCAGGAGCTGGGACGCGAGCCCACTTCGGAGGAGATTGCCCGCCGGATGGATATCCCGGTGGCCAAGGTGCGCAAGGTGCTCAAGATCGCACAGGAGCCGATCTCTCTGGAGACGCCGATCGGTGAGGAAGAAGACTCCCACCTGGGCGACTTCATCGAAGACCGCCAGGCGGTCTCGCCGTCCGAAGCCGTTATCAGCGTCAACCTCAAGGAGTACACCTCCCAGGTTCTGCGTACTCTGACCCCTCGCGAAGAGCGGGTGATCAAGATGCGCTTTGGCCTGGAAGACGGCTCTGAGCACACGCTGGAAGAGGTAGGGCAGAGCTTCCAGGTCACGCGCGAGCGCATCCGGCAGATCGAAGCCAAGGCGCTACGCAAGCTGCGGCATCCCTCCCGCTCGCGCAAGCTGAAGGCCTTTGTCGAAGGCGTCCGCGAATAGGTTGCGCTTCTCTTTTGAAGCGAAGAGCCTGCGCTCCCTGCGCAGGCTTTTTCATTGGTCTGGAAGATTTTTCTTTGCGGATGTGTTCGTGACGGCGATTACGATTCGACTGGACGCCGGGTCTTCGCGGGTGTCCTTCTCCTGGCGAGAGCTTTGGCCGGGGCGCGTTTCGCCGGGGCCTTCTTTGCGACGGCCTTTTTAGCGGCGCTTTTGACGGCGGTCTTCACGGCCTTGGCGGCGCGTTTTGCGGGGGTCTTTTTGGCCGGATGACGGCGTGCGGCGGCGGTCTTTTCGACCAGCATGGTCTTGAGCTGCTCCTGGTCCACGATTCGGGCGGACTTTCTCAGGCGCTCGATGTCGTAGTAGGCGCGCTTTTCCGCAAGAAAGATGTGAACGACGAAGTCCACATAATCCATGAGGACCCATTCTCCCTGGCGGCGCCCTTCGACCGAGTTGGGCAGGGTATGGAAGTCGCGTTTGAGGCGAAGCTCGATCTCATCGGCGATGGCGACGGTCTGGCGTTCGTTGGCCCCGCTGGCGATCAGGAAAAAATCGGTAAAGCCGGAGTCCTGCGGGTCGAGTTCGAGGATGCGCGTGTCCTCCGCTTTCTTGTCCTCGCAGGCCGCGGCAGCGGCTAACACCATGCGGCGCGTTTCAGTTGTTGCCATTCGATCGAGTCGGCGCTCCTGTCAAATGCCATCCTAGCAGCTATGCGGCGCGGCTTGCGATGGTTCGCGGCCTCCAGCCGAGGAAGCGACAGCCTCAGCCTGCTCCTGGGGCAGGGCTAAAGCCCCGAGGCGGAGTGATAGAGGTGATGCGCGCGGATGTAGTCGGCCACCCCGGGCGCAAGCACGGGCTGCGCCTCTGCGCCGCCGGCGAGCGCGGCGCGGATCTGGGTAGCGGAGATATCTTCTTCGATGCCGGGGAGCAGGTAGAGCGCCGATTTGGCTCCGGAGGCTCCGGCAAGATCGATGCGAACAAACTCGGGCTCGTAGTGCCGGGAGAGCGGATGAATGCCCTCTGGCAGCATCCCGGAGATCTGTTCCAGGGAAAATCCGGGACGGCTGGCCACGATGAAGTCGCAGAAGAGCATCAGCTCGGCGGCTCGATGCCAGCGGCGGAAGGATAAGATCGCGTCTGCTCCGAGCAGACAGAAGAGCGCGTCGTCCTCGGCCAGCGTCCCGCGCACCTCCTTCAGGGTGTCCAGGGTGTAGTTGGGGCGGGCGCCCGGCCGGGGCGCGTCTGCGGTGCTGGCTACGAGCCGGGGATGGCCCTCGACCGCCAGCCGGACCATTGCCAGCCGGTCCTGGTAGCTGGAGCGGCCGCTCTCGTTCTTGAGAGGCTGCGCGGCGACCGGGGCGACCAGCACCCGGTCGAGCCCGAGCCGCGCGATTGCGGCCTGAGCGATGGCGATGTGGCCGCGATGCGGCGGATCAAAGGTGCCTCCAAAAAAGGCGATGCGCATGAAGAATCGTAACTTGCGCGCATCCCCGGCGGCAGCTCTTCGCTCTGTATGCTCAAGAGGAACGGCGTCATCCTCAGCAATGTCTATGCAAAATTCCGTCAGCGAAGCTCCGGCCGCGGCGAAGCGAATCGCCTATATCGCACTTGGATCGAATCTTGCATCGGAGCGGGGCAGCCCCGAGGAGATTATGGAGGCTGCCCTGCTGCGGCTGGGCGGCCTGGGCAGGCTCACGGCAGAGTCTTCGCTTTACGAGACCGATCCGGTCGGCTACCGCGGCCAGCCGGCCTTTGTGAATGCCGCGGCGGCTCTGGAGACGCAGATGGAGCCCGGGACGCTGCTCCACGAGCTGCTTGCGATCGAGCGGGAATTCGGCAGGGAGCGCGGGAGCACGCCGGCCAAGGGGCCGCGCACGCTCGATCTCGATCTGCTGCTGATGGACGACCTGAGGATCGATTCGGAGTTTCTGACGCTGCCTCATCCGGCGCTGGCCGAGCGCCGCTTTGTGCTGGCTCCGCTGGCGGAGATCGCTCCGCGCCTGCGCCATCCGCTCCTGGGAAGAACAATGGCGGAGCTGCTGGATGCGCTGCCGGACGAGGGCGAGAACCGGATCCTGTCGGTGCGCCGCCGCCCGGGATCGAGCCAGCGCGGGTAACCCGGACACCCGATACAATCGAAGCAGTGTCCCTCACCTTTCAGGTAAAAGCCTCCTGCGGAACGGCGCGGCGCGCGGAGATGCGCCTGCCGCACGGCGTGGTTGAGACCCCGGCCTTCATGCCGGTGGGCACGGCCGGGACGGTCAAAGCGGTCCCGCAGCATCTGCTGGAAGAGCTGGACGCCCAGATCATTCTGGGCAACACCTATCATCTTTATTTACGTCCGGGGCATGAGCGGATCCGCAGGCTGGGCGGATTGCACCGGTTCATCAGCTGGCCGCGGCCCATGCTGACCGACTCGGGCGGATTCCAGGTCTTCAGCCTGAACGGGCTGCGCAAGGTCTCAGAAGAAGGAGTACGCTTCCGCTCTCACCTGGACGGCTCGACCCATTTTTTTTCGCCGGAGCATTCGATCGACGTACAGATTGCCCTGGGGGCCGACATCGTGATGGCCTTCGACGAATGTACGGAGTATCCGGCGGACCGCACTCGGGCGCGGCAGTCTCTGGAGCTGACGCTGCGATGGGCGAGGCGCAGCCTGGACCATTTTCTGCTGCGGGCGAGGGAAGAGGTCTCTGCCTGGCCGCAGACGGGAGAGGCGGAAGGCCGTCCCTCGGGCGGCGGCCCGGGCAGCCAGTCGCTCTTCGGCATTGTGCAGGGCGGGATGTACGCGGATCTGCGGCGCGAGTCGGCCGAACGGCTGGTGGAGATGGATTTTCCCGGGTACGCGCTCGGCGGCCTGAGCGTCGGCGAGCCGCGGCCTCTTACCCGCGAGGTGATCGAGGCTACACTGCCGCTGCTCCCGGCTGACAGGCCCCGCTATGTCATGGGCGTCGGCTATCCCGAGGAGATCGTGGAATATGCGGCTCTGGGGGTGGACATGATGGATTGCGTGCTGCCCACGCGCGCCGCCCGGCATGGGCTGCTGTTCACCTCCGCGGGGCGGGTGAATATAAAGAACCTGCAGTACGCGGAGGACCAGGGACCGCTCGACCCGGAGTGCGGCTGCATGGTCTGCCAGCGGTACACGCGGGCCTATCTGCGCCACCTCGCCATGGCCCAGGAACCACTCGGCGGGGCTCTGAACAGCCTGCACAACCTAGCCTACTACCTTGACACGATGCGATCCGTACGGGATGCTATCTCGATGGGCTCTCTTCCGGAGCTCGTCGCCCGGGTGCGTGCGCAAGCCGCTGCTCGCAAGGGCGGATCCGGATGAGGCTCGACACGCGTGTGCCGGCCGGCGGACTCTCCACTTGATAGATTCTCCAGGGCACAATAAACCGAAAAAGGCATCGAGGATCGTGCGTTGACTTTCACTTCATTGTTGCTGGCTCCAACCGTACCGCCGGGTCTGGTGACATTCCTGCCGTTTCTCCTCATCATTGCTGTTTTTTATATGATGCTGGTGCGCCCTAACCAGAAGAAGCAGAAGCAATGGCAGGATATGCTGGCCAACCTGAAGCCGGGAGACCGGATCACGACGACAGGCGGCATCCGCGGCACGATTCTCTCGCTCAGAGAGGATGCAGTGCAGCTGCGTGTGCCTCCGGACAATCTCAGGATCGAAGTTGTAAAGAGCGCGATCGCTTCCGTGACCGCGAATGTAGAGGAAACGAAGTAAAACCGCGCCTCGCCGGCGGCAAAGACGCCTGGCGGTAAAGCCTGAAATGCGATTCCCATGCGTAAGAATCTAGCCGGCAAAACGGCACTCATTGTTGCGACTCTTCTGGTTTTCTTCTTCGGCATCTTCGGTATTCCGAAGGGCGTAAGCCCGCAGGCATGGAAATCGGCCCTGACCAGCCGCATCCATCTGGGCCTCGACCTCAAAGGCGGCACCCACCTGGTGCTGCAGGTGATGGTGGATGAGGCGGTGAGCGCGGTGACGGACAATGACGTGGTCCGGCTGCAGACCGACCTGCAGGGGGCCGGCCTGACGGCGCAATCCGTGTTCAAGCCAGACGCCAAGCAGCCTGCGGTGATTCAGGTTCAGGGCACGCCTGCGGACCGCACCGGCGATGTGCGCAGCCTGTTGGACTCGCGCTACGGCAACCAGTACACGGTGAGCGCCGGGAGCAACAATAGCTGGATGCTGACGATGAAGCCCTCCGAGGTCCAGACGATCGAGCAGCATGCGCTGCAGCAGGCGATCGAGACCATCCGCGCCCGGGTGGACAGCCTGGGCGTCAGCGAGCCTACGATTCAGGAATACAACCTGGGCAGCAACCAGATTCTGGTGGAACTGCCGGGCGTCGATGACATCAGCACGGTCCGCGACGTGATCCAATCCACCGCCCGGCTGGAGATTCACCAGGTGGTGAGCGGCCCCTTCTCAAGCGAGCAGGAGGCGACCCAGAGCCTGGGCGGAACGGTGCCCCCGGAAGATGTGGTTATGGCCTATGGCGGCACGGAGCCGGACCTGGCGGGCAAGTACTACGTGCTGCAGCGCCTGGCGGTGGTGGCAGGCAGCGACTTCCGCGATGCCCAGCCGAGTGTGGATGAGAATGGCCGTCCGGATGCGACGTTCATTCTGACCACCAATGCCGGAGACCGCTTCTACCAGTTCACCAGCTCGAACATCGGCAAGTCGCTGGCCGTGGTTCTGGACAACCGGGTGCAGGAGGCGGCCACGATTCAGCAGGCGATCCGCGACTCAGGCCGGATTACGGGCCTGGGCAAGGAGAAGGCGGAAAACCTTTCGCTGATGCTGCGCACGGGCGCCTTGCCGGCCTCGATTCATTACCTCCAGGAGAGCGTCGTCGGCCCGTCGCTCGGCGCCGATTCCATT
Source organism: Acidobacteriaceae bacterium (assembly GCA_035933805.1). Lineage (GTDB taxonomy): Bacteria > Acidobacteriota > Terriglobia > Terriglobales > Acidobacteriaceae > PALSA-350. The sequence continues at coordinate 32,553 of DASYYO010000416.1, forward strand.
CGCAAGGGCGTGCTCGCTTCGGTGATCGGCATGGCTGCGGTCATGATCTTCATGCTGGTTTACTATCACGGCGCGGGCATCAATGCGGATCTGGCCCTGTTTCTGAACCTCATCATCCTGCTCGGTTTCATGGGCTTCTCCGGGGCGACGCTGACTTTGCCGGGGATCGCCGGGGTGATTCTAACCATCGGCATGGGCGTAGATTCGAATGTGCTGATCTTTGAGCGCATCCGAGAGGAACTGCGGGCCGGCAAGGCGCCGGGAGCGGCGGTGGAGCAGGGCTTTGCCCATGCGTGGACGACGATTCTGGACACTCACGTAACGACGATCGTCTCGGCCCTGATCCTGTTCCTCTTCGGGACCGGACCGGTCAAGGGCTTCGCCGTGACCTTGAGTGTCGGCCTGGCGGCGAACCTGTTTACCGCGGTCTTTGTTTCGCGGGTGATCTTCGATTCGATTCTCAAGCGGAAGCAGAGAGGCGAGGCGCTCTCCATCGGGTGACGGGGTTTGCGCGCTGCGCCAGCGGATGACGGCTGCGGAACTCGGGAAGAGCAAAAAATTCAGATTGCGCATGGCCAGTGAGCCGGCGTTCAAGCAAGGCGGAGTGCTCGAGTGGAACTGTTTCGGGGAAGTAACATTGATTGGCTGGGGAAGAAGTGGTATTTCCTCGGGTTCTCGCTGATTTTCAGCGTGGCGGGCGTTCTTTCCATCCTGTTCTGGAACCATATCAACCTGGGAGTGGACTTCAAGGGCGGCACGCTGGTGTATGTCCAGTTTTCGCAGACGCCGAACACGGACAAGATCCGCCAGGCGACCGACCGTGCCGGCATTCATGACGCGCGCATTCAGACGTTTGGGCTGGCGACTTCCGACCAGGTGATCATCTCGCTGGCCCAGTCGGAGACCAAGGAATCGGCGCTCGATGCCGGACGGCAGGCGATTGTGGATGCATTGAAGGCCAACTATGCAACCGTGCCGGCGGAAGAGCGGAACAAGCTGGACCTGGACAACGCCAGCCGCGAGACTCTGGAGCAGTTCCTCGAGCAGCAGGATCCGTTGAAGCTGAATGGCAGCGCGGAAGAGGCGGCCAGGTATTCGCAGCAGGCGGGGGCAATCCTCGACTATCGCGATCGCACGCTGAACGGACTCTTCAGCAGCATGGATCAACTGAACGGCGTTGCCGATCCTGCGGTTGTGAATGCGCTGAAGCAGGGCGCCTATCTCTCCAACTTCCACGTCTTCCGGGTAGAGGTCATCGGGCCGCAGGTAGGCGCTGCGCTGCGCCAGCAGGCGCTGCTGGCGACCCTGTATTCGCTGGCCGGAATGCTGGTGTATCTCTGGTTCCGCTTCGAGCTGATCTACGGCGTGGCCGCGGTGGTGGCCGTCTTCCATGACACCTTGATCACGGTGGGGGCTTTCAGCCTGACCAACCGGGAGATCACGCTGACGGTGATCGCGGCCATTCTGACGCTGATCGGCTACTCCATGAACGATACGATCGTGGTCTTCGACCGCATCCGGGAGAATTTGCGGCTTGCCCGGCGCGAGGACCTGAAGACGGTGGTGAACCGAAGCATCAACCAGACTTTGAGCCGGACGGTGCTGACCTCCGGGCTCACCTTCCTGACGGTGCTGTCGCTGTACATCTTCGGCGGAGAGGTTTTGCGGGGTTTTTCCTTCGCGCTGGTGATCGGTATTCTGATTGGAACGTATTCCTCGATCGCCGTGGCCGCGCCGATGCTGGTGGCCTACCAGGAGTACCGGGCAAGAGGCGGCAAGCGTGCCGCGCTGCCGGCCGGCAAGAAGGCGCGGGCCTGAAAGACGCTTCGCTCCTGCGGACCTGCGCAGGTGGGCGAGGAAGGATCGGCCTCTGCGTTGCAGACAGCGCCGGCGTGATCGGGAGATGTTTTCAGGGGCAGCGCACAGACAGCACGGCGGTATTCCGGCGAGAGATTTCGCCGTCTTCGGCGAACCCGGCCTTCAGGATGAGGATCGGCTTTCTCTCCGCGGGCTGCGCCGGCATCGAAGGCGACGCGAAGATTGGACGGAAGAACGGAGGCAGCGTAGGATGTGTTGCGCACGCTTTTCCGGATTTCTTCGCAGCGATTCCATATGCAGAGATAGGGCGAAGCTGAAGGAAGACGGGCGGCGCGCATCGTTCGGACCCAACCCCCAAAGAGAGTCTGCACCTTCCGGTGCCGGGATCAAAAACGCAAGCGTCGGTGTCTAAGGTAATACAAGTTTAAAAACCTGCGAGGTAAGGCCATGTTCGAAGATTCATTGATGGAATCGGGTGGGAGGATCAAGACCAAAAGCAAGTATTGGTCGATAGCAACACTGGTATTGAACGGCACGATTCTTGCGGTGTTGGCTATCTGGCCGTTGCTGCATCCTGAAGCTCTGCCAAACCAGCTGATGGCGACGCTTCTGGTTGCGCCTCCGCCGCCACCCCCGCCTCCGCCGCCACCCCCGCCGGCCGCACCCAAAGTCGTTCAAGTTCACTCGGAGATGATGAACAACGAGCTGCAGGCTCCGAGCAAGATCCCCAAAGTCATTAAACAGGTGACAGAATCTTCCGCGCCTCCGTCTATGGGCGTTGCCGGAATGGAAGGCATGGGCGGCGGAGCCGCCGGCGCTATGGGAGGCATTCTCGGCGATGTGGGCAAGGCGCCTATCGTCAAGGCGGCCCCTCCGAAGAAGCTGACGATCTCATCCGGTGTGATGCAGGGAAATCTTCTGCAGAAGACCGTACCGCAATATCCGGCGATCGCGAAAGCGGCGCGGATTCAGGGTACGGTGGTCCTGCAGGCGACGATTTCCAAGAGCGGATCGATTGAGAATCTGCGGGTGGTCAGCGGACCGCCGATGCTGCAGCAGTCCGCACTCGAAGCTGTGCGCAGCTGGAGATACCGGCCTTACCTGTTGAATGGGGAACCGGTCGAAGTGGAAACGACCGTGAATGTTGTCTTCAATCTTGGCGGATGACCCGGCTTAAGCTCTTCCGTCTTCAACCAAGGTGGTAGTGGAACCCGAACCTACTGGCCTCTTCGGGTCATTTCAGGACGAAGAAGCGCGGTGCTAGTATCTGGATGTTTTTTAGCCTTCAAAGAAGTTACTCCCTAGGAGGAAAGATTCAGTGATTCTCGCTCA
>DASYYO010000002.1:0-3534 GCA_035933805.1 Acidobacteriaceae bacterium
CTCCGTCCGCGAACAAACGGAGCTCGGGCCGAACTCGCCCTCTCTCTCGTTTGAGATTTCCCGAAGCGCTCATCCCAGGTCCCCAGATGCCATGGTCTGCGGGTTCGCTGCCAATTTGTTTCTATCGAGCATACGCCCGGGCACTTTGGAGTAAGGATCGGCGGAGGCAGGAGCAACATCTAATTAATCAGGGGACCAATGAACAATCGGATCACAGTTCTGACCTATAACGTCCACAAATGCCGGGGGATGGACGCGCGGGTGAACCCGGCCCGTATTGTGAACGTGCTGCGTGAGATCGATGCGGACGTGATCGCGCTCCAGGAAGTGCTTGGTTCTCATGAAGATGCGGGGCAAGACCAAGCGAAGTTCATTGCTCAGGAGCTGGGCTTTGATGTCCATTTTGGGGAAAACCGCCGGCTCAACGGCGGCGCATACGGCAACCTGCTCCTCAGCCGTTTTCCATTGCGTGCGGTCAGGAACCACAACATAAGTACCGAGGGCCGGGAGGAACGCGGCTGCCTGCGCGCTGATCTTGATCTAGGTGGAACGACCCTCCATGTCTTCAATGTCCACCTGGGGACGGGCTTTTTCGAACGGCGGCAACAGGCCGGCAAGCTGGTAAGCCCCGAGATCCTCCACGATCCGGAGTTGCGCGGCGCCCGGATTGTGCTGGGCGACTTCAATGAATGGACTCGCGGAAAGACATCGCAGATGCTCGGCCAGAATTTTGAGAAGGTTGACGTTCAGACTCACCTCGGCCGCTCTCGGACCTACCCGGGGCTCTTCCCTCTGCTCCACCTGGATCACATCTATTTCGATCCGGCGCTCAAAATGCGGCGCCTCAGCCTTCACAAAAGCCGCGCTGCGCTGCTCGCTTCCGACCACCTTCCGCTGATCGCGGAGTTCGAGCTGGAGCCCAGTTCGGCCGCGCCTCCGAATCCTGCAGAGGCGTACGAACTCGCCCGTCAGTGAGACGGATCAGCCATTCCCGCAAAAATAGTCGGCCGTGAGAACCAGCTTCGTCGGAGGCTCTCTGGTCTTTCGTTACCGCTCCTTGCTTGACTTCACTGATGGAAGCCTATAGATTTTCCATCGCGCTGCAATTCATCTTGTGCTATACGCAATGCTAGATTCAAGCGAAGGAGTCGTTTTTATGTCTGAGATCTCTCGCCGCAGATTCCTTGGCTCGGCCGCTGCGGCCGCTGTGTTGGCGGAAGGATTGCTTCCGCTGGAAGGAGCACAGAAGGAACCGGCGCGCCGCCAGAACCGCCTTCGCGTCCAGTTCACGACCGGTGGACACTTTGTTCCTCTCTCGTCCTTCTCGATGTTTACCGACGTCACCTTCGAGGATCTCGAGACAACGGCCTTTCCCCATCCCAGGGCCTTTCGCAATCTCAACGGAGAAACCGGCGAACCTAGCCCTGACGTGCTGGTTCTCTATGACTACTTCACAGAGAGCTACGACGATCAAGACCAGCAGTCGATCCGCAGGTACCTCGATTCCGGAAAGGGCCTGGTCGTGCTGCACCATGCCTTATGCGATAACCAGCGCCTGCCCTGGTGGCGTGAGGAGGTGACCGGCGGCGCGCTGATTCAGCTGGGCGTCGATGGAATCAAGCGCGGCCGTTTGAAGCAGTTTCCCGTCCAGCAATTGGAACCCGTCGGAGAACATCCCATTGTCCGTGGTCTGCCACCCTTTCTGTTACCGAGAGATGAGCTGTTTGTGGACATGTGGCTCTCGCCTCGGATCACGCCGCTGCTCAAGTCAAACGATCCCGACTTGAGCAACGGAACACTCGCCTGGATCGGGGTTCACCCGAAGGCCCGCGTCGTGTGCATGCAGCCTGGCCATACCGCGCAGGTGTGTGCCCACCCCAGATACCGCGAGATTGTGCACAACATGATCCTCTGGAGCGGCCGCAGGCTCTCCTAGACCGTCCGGCTGCGCACCAGCCTGCGAACGGCGGAGGCCAGCTCGAACGAAGTGAATCAGAAGTGAATCACTGGAGATGGAAAGAATGGACAACCACAATCCCTATCCCGCAGCGTGGAATGGGTTGACGAAGATCTGGGTTCAGGTCACTTCAGGAGGCGCGCCCTTTCCCCCCTCCTTCCACGAGATGTTTACCCAGCCAATGTTCTCCGTGGATATGGAGATCTGGGAGCAGGATCACCCCTACGATTTTCACCGCCTCTTTCCGAGTGGCGGTTACGGGACTCACGGCAAAGGGCTCTCCTATCTCTTCACGAGCGATCCCGGCAAGGGCATTCCGTCCGGTCCTCCCATTCCCAAGGACGAGCCGGATGACTATCCATGGGATCCGAGTGGTGGCCGGGGAGATCCGGGATTTGACGTCCTGGTACTTCATGACCAATTGGATTGGCCGGAGAGCACACACGAGACGATCCGGAAGGAAGTTGCAGCGAAGAAGGGCTTCGTGGTCATCCATCATGCCCTGGGCGACAACCAGGCATGGCCGTGGTGGCACGAAGAGGTCACTGGGGGTTTGCTGGTTCTGGACAATCAAAGTGAAAAGGCGAAATCGACCATCTCCCGGTCGGCGTCGCTTGAGATGCGGCCGGTCGGGAATCACCCGATCCTCACGGGCATTCAGCCCTTTCACTTGACGGGGGAGACGGCCTATCGCGGGATGTGGCAATCGCCGAAGATCACGCCCATCCTGCAAAGCGCGGGCCTGGGAACGGACAAAACCCTGGCCTGGATCGGCCCGAATCAAGATACACGCGTCGTATGCATCCAGCCGGGCGCAGCCACCGGAACGCACAGAAACGAGAACTATCGCAAGCTGGTGCGCAATTCCATTCTCTGGTGCGCCGGACGGCTTTGACCACGGCCGGCGTTGCGGGGCCGGTGGACGCCCAGGCCCCGTCTTGACTTCTCGAAACGCCCTAAGTCGCGCTAACTGATGCCTCTCAGCCTGCGATAGCGGCGGATGAGCGCATTGGTCGAGCTATCGTGGTGCAGGCTTGGCTCAGCCTGGCTCTCGAGCTCGGGAATAATGCGCGCCGCCAACTGCTTGCCCAGCTCGACTCCCCATTGATCAAACGAGTCGATGTTCCACACTACCCCCTGAATGAAGACATTGTGCTCATACAGTGCGATCAATGCGCCGAGGATGCGCGGGGTCAGCTTCTCGGCAAGAATGAGATTCGTGGGACGGTTTCCTTCACAGACGCGAAATGGAATCTGGAAGGCGGGAGATCCCTCAGCCTGAAGCTGTTCAGCCGTCTTGCCGAAGGCCAGAGCCTCGGCCTGGGCAAAGAGGTTCGCCGTCAGCAGATCATGCTGCCGGGAATAGGCGCTCAGGGGATGACAAAAACCGAGAAAATCGCAGGGGATCAGCTTTGTGCCCTGATGGATGAGCTGGTAGAAGGAGTGCTGCCCGTCCGTCCCCGGCTCCCCCCATAGGATAGGTCCGGTCTGGTAATCGACGTGGCGGCCTTCGAGATCGACGTGTTTGCCGTTGCTCTCCATTTGCAGCTGCTGCAGGTAGGCCGGGAAGCGCTTCA
>DASYYO010000041.1:0-11947 GCA_035933805.1 Acidobacteriaceae bacterium
CGGTCCTCCGGCATCCTCCTCGGCGTTCACTTTGAATATTGCCTTCTGGACGCAGTGGAACATTGGCGGCGCGATCGCAACCGGGGCGCAGGCTTGGAATTCAGCGGGCGCTTCGCTACCCGGCGGCCGGACCGGCTGGGCATTCCCGCCGTTGAGAATCTCGGATCGCATCTCTTCGCAATTCACGCCTACGCCTTGCCGCAGAGCACAATTTCAGAGATCCTCTGCGGTTACGAGGAACCCGAGGCCCGTACGGTCTCGATCGCAGACAGCGGGCGTCTGATCGAAACGATTGATTTCTCAGTTAATCACGAACCCATCATCCAGCGTTTTGTGGCAAAGTTCGAGAGTGCCCTGGGCGGGGGTTCTTTTCCCTTCACCCTGGATTTCGCCATGCAGGTATGGGAGTCTCTCGATGCATTTCGCGAGAAACAAACATCAAAATGAGATCACGGATGCAAATCTAATTGCCGCGAACTCCCTGGCGGCGGTCGCGCTCCTGCTTCTTCTCAGGGAGTAACGACCATGGGAAGCTCGATAAAGCTCTTTTGCCCGGGAGCATGGTAGATGCGCTGTGCTGCTTTCTGATAATCGTCAGGCTTGGCCCAGAAGATATTGGGCACGAAGGTCTGGGGATTCCGGTCATACAAAGGGAACCAGCTCGACTGCACCTGCACCATCATGCGGTGTCCCGGAAGGAATATGTGATTTGCCGTGGGCAGAGCAAAGCGGTAGAGCAGCGGCTGATTCGAAGCAATGGGCCTGGGAGTCTCCAGGCTTTCACGATAGCGCCCGCGGAAGATGTCGGCGGCAATCATGAGCTGATAGCCGCCCATCCTGGGTTCCGCGGCCACCTCGTCGGGATAAACATCGATCAGCTTTACTACCCAATCGGAGTCGCTGCCGCTGGTGGAGGCGACCAGGTTGGCGATCGGCCGGCCGCTGATCTTTACTGGAGATTTCAGAACATCGGAGACAAAGACAGCGACATCCGGGCGCCCGGAGGCCTCTCTCTGGTCATCCACGAGCCATTCTGGCCAGGTCATGCCTTGGCCATAGGCAATCGGTTGAATGGGCCGCGACCGGTAGGGTACCGGCTTCGCCGGATCGGAGATGTATTCCTCGAAGCTCTGGCCGCCGGCTTTCGGCGCGTCGAAGCTCAACTTCAGGCCGGCGTTGAGATAGAGAGGGGTGGGGCGGATGGAGCAGCCAGACGCACAACCCGCCGGCCAGGAGGGCAGATCAAGCCACGTATTGGTTCCGGTTTCAAAAGCCGAGACCGGAGGGAGAATGGCACTCGGTGCGTCGTCTTTCAGGTAACGGGCCAGGAATGGACGCAGGATGTGCTCGCGGAAATAAAGCCCGGTGTCGCTGTGGAACCGCAGCGCCCCCAGGGTGCCGGCATCCTCGATCTCTTGGCCATGATGCCATGGTCCGACCACAAGAAACACCTTGTTGTTCTCGGTGTCTTTCGGCTTTAGAGCCTTGTAGACAGCCATCGCGCCATAGATGTCTTCCTGATCCCATAGGCTATCCACCAGCATGACCGGTACTGTCAGTGGCTGGGCGGCCAGCACGCGGTCCATCGCCTGGTCCCGCCAGAACGAGTCATAGGCTGGATGGTCGAGGAGCTTCCGCCAAAAGCCAATCTGTTCCATCCCTCGGCTGCGTCCGAGCTCCCCGGCGGATCCGGCACGCAGAAAGAGATCGTAATCATCAAAGTTTCCTGTCCACCACTTGGCATCGTTGCTCCGCGTGCCTTCCTGTTCATAGATATAGGGCATGTTCTGTTCACGGAAGGCGCCGTTGTGAAACCAGTCGTCGCCCATCCAGCCGTCGACCATCGGATTCATGGGAACCGAGACCTTGAGCGCCGGATGCGGGTGGACAAGCGCCATCAACGGCTCAAATCCATCATAGGAAATACCCAGGACGCCCACCTTCCCGTTGCTCTCGGGAAGGTTCTTCACCAGCCAGTCGATGGTGTCGTAGGTGTCAGTGGACTCATCGACCGGAGTAGGGTTGAGGGGGCCATGGAGCGGGCGGTTCATCACAAAATCGCCCTCCGAGCCGTACTTGCCCCGCACGTCCTGGATCACGCGGATGTAACCGTCTTCCACGATGATGTCGGTCGCGTTGTCATAGCCCTCGAGGATAGGTCCGAGGTGGGAACTCGCGGCGTGGCTGGTCAGTGCGGTTGCATCATAAGGCGTGCGCGTGAGCAGGATGGGCGCTCTGCGTGCGCCCTGCGGGACGAGAATGACGGTGTGCAGCTTGACTCCGTCGCGCATAGTGATCATCACGTCGCTCCTGCTGTAATCCCGGGTATCGGTCTTGGGCGCGAGATGCGCAGGAATCTCGCTGGGCAGCGCTTGATAGGCGCCGGGGGCCGTCTGCGCCTGGGCGTTGTTGGGCAGCGCAGCCATCGCCGCGAGAATAATCAGGATTGGAAGATGTCTGTGGAGATCCATGCGTTCCCTCTGCGCCGACGGCGTGAAGATCTGCATCGATTAGAACTGAGTTTGGGCGCGGCTGGAAGGAGGGGATTGAACGCGTGCCTGCCCAGGGAGCCCGCATGTTCCCGCGCCGCTCGGATTGGAGCGAACGTTGGTTCGGATTCCGGATCGCAGGTTGCCAAGGAGACCTCTCCGCCCGGCAGTGGATGAGATATATTCCCAGTCTAAGCACGTGCGTCTTCAAAATTCGCTATCGGAGACGCTGTGGGAGGGATATGGCGACATCACGCAGAAGATTCCTGGCACATACGTCACTCGGATTGATGGGCGTGGCGGTCGGCTGCAAGGGCAGACCGGAGAAGCCTGCGGAAAAGCCCCCGGGAGCCCCTCCGGCCTTCGCTACAGCCCCGGCCGTCGGTCCGGAGGTTTCTGCGGTTACTTTTGCAGAAGCCGAAAAGCTCGTTCAGATTGAGTTGACCCAGGGGGAGCGGGCAGAAGCCGCGGTGAGCTGGCGCAATTCCATGGCTCCGATTTACGAACGGCGCACAGGACCACGCAAAGTTGATTTGGAACCGGCTCTGGCGCCGTGGTCCAACTGGACTGCGGTGCTCCCGGGCGAGAAGGCAGGTCCAGAACGCGATCGATTGATTCGCAGTAAGAACGATCCTGGACCTCTGCCCGGCAGCGATGAAGAGATTGCATTCGCTCCGTTGACACGCCTCTCGCGTTGGGTGGAAGAGAGAAAGCTCAGCTCGGAGCGGCTCACCAGAATCTATCTCGATCGTTTGCAGCGCTTCGATCCCAGGCTGCATTGCGTCATCACGCTGACTCCTGAGCTGGCGCTTGCGCAGGCGCGGCAAGCTGACCAGGAGATCGCGTCGGGCAGGTACCGCGGGCCGCTGCACGGGATCCCCTGGGGCGCAAAAGACCTGCTCGATACCGCGGGGATCGCAACCACCTACGGAGCCGAGCCTTTTCGGAACCGTGTGCCGAAGACAGACGCCGTCGTTGTCGAACGTCTGCATCGCGCCGGTGCGGTGCTAGTTGCGAAGTTGAGCATGGGCGCCCTGGCGCTCAACGACATCTGGTTCGGCGGCCAGACGATGAATCCCTGGCTGCCGGAGGAGGGTTCGTCCGGCTCCAGTGCAGGGCCGGGTGCGGCGACCTCTGCGGGCCTGGTTGGTTTTGCGATCGGCAGCGAGACCGATGGCAGCATTGTGAGCCCCAGCATGCGCTGCGGAATTACCGGTTTGCGGCCAACCTTCGGCCGCGTGGCCCGCACCGGCGCGATGACGCTTTGCTGGTCGCTCGACAAGCTGGGTCCGATGGCGCGCGGTGTCGAGGATACGATGCTGGTGCTTGAGGCTATCTCGGGGCCGGACGCGGGCGACCTCTCGAGCGTGCCCAGCCGGCTTGATTTCGATGCGAACGAATCCGTGAAGGGGCTGCGTGTCGGCTATTTCCCGGTATGGCTTAAGGAGCCGCCTGCTACGGACGTGGATCGGGCCGCAGTGGAGACGGTGCAGCGTCTGGGCATGGTCCCGGTCGAGATGAGCCTTCCCAACTGGCCGTATGACTCACTCGAGTTGATTCTCTTTTCTGAAGCGGCGGCCGCATTCGAAGATCTGACGCTCAGCCATGGGGTGGATGCGCTCAGGGTTCAGACGCCGGATGCGTGGCCCAACACTTTTCGTCAGGCGCGCTTTCTCTCCGCGGTGGACATGGTCCAGACGGATCGATTCCGGCGCAAAGTGGCCAACGTCATGGGGCAGATATTCTCGCAGGTTGACCTGTTGCTGGTGCCTTCGCTTAGGGATGAGATGCTCACGATTACCAACTTTACCGGGCAGCCTTCACTCACGCTGCGCGCCGGCTTTGTGGAGGTATCGCAGGCTCGCAGCGATTGGGCGCCCGATCCTAACAAGCCGCTGCCTGCCTTTGCACCGCCGCGCCGTGTGCCCTATGGAGTCACTTTGATCGGGCGGCTCTTCGAGGAGGGCACGCTCGGCCGTGCAGGGCTGGCCCTGGAGCGCGCCTTCGGCGTGGCCGGGGAGCGGCCGCCAGGATTCTGAAGGCTCAGCGGCGCAACTGCTGGAGTGCGTTCTGCGCCGCGTTGCGCACCGATGGATCCGGACTGGCGAGAGCCTTCTGGAATTGCGCAATGGCCTCGGCTGTTCTTCCCTGGCGCGCCAGGATAAAGCCCAGCCCGAGACGGGCATCGCCGCGGCTCGGGTCGAGCTGAACGCAGAGATCCAATTGCTTTTGGGCCTCATCGAATTTCTCCTGCCCCCCGAGGAGATTTCCTAAACTGCAATGCGCATCAGCGAGGTCCGGTTTCAGCCGAACGGCCTGCCGGTACTGATCCGCAGCATCTTCCACCTGCCCGCGAGCCAGCAGGATGTCGGCCAGATCATCGCGTGTCTGCGCATCGCCGGGATCGAGCTGGACGGCTTCCCGCAGTTCGGAGACAGCCTGATCGTAGGAGTGATTGAGCTCCAGCATCAGCCCGTAGCTGTGGCGAGCCGCGGCATACTTCGGGTCAATGTCGACGGCTCTCTCAAAGTGATATTGAGCTTCTGCGTAGTTATGAGTGCCTGCGAGCAGGTTGCCGAGGTTGTTATGCGCCTCGGCAAAATCCGGCTGGCTGCGGATGGCGCTGCGAAAGTGGGACTCGGCTGCGCTCGGATCATGCTTTCGGACCGCAACCAGGCCGAGGAGGTTTTGCGCCTCCGGCTGCTCGGGATTGATCGCGAGAGCCTGCTGAAGCGCTTGCTGAGCCGGGCCCAGCATCTGCTGATGCAGATAAGCGTTGCCCAGATCGGTAAAGAGCGCGTCGTCCGCGGGAGGACTGGCCACAGCTTGTCGCAACAAGGCTGTCGCGCGCGCAAACTGTCCCTGGGTAATCAGAGCGACGGCAAGCTGTTTGATGGCCGGCCGGAAGCCCGGCTGTTTGCGCAAGGCTTCGCTGTACCAGCGGATGGCCTCCGCATTTTGCCCGTTCTTCGAATATCCGTCGCCGAGCTCGAAATAGAACCCCGGCTTTGGGGGCGAGTATTCTTGAATGGCGCTTAGCAGATGAGCCAGCCCCTGGTCCGACCCGTGCATCACTTCGGCAGTGGCTATATAGAGATCGTTTTCGGGTGTGTGCGCCGGTTGCGGCGGATAGTAGGGGACAACTTCTCCATGGCCTTCGGGGTTCTGAAAGAGCTCTGGCTTCGGCGCCAGGAGGTCGCGGTTCGGCTTGAGGCGCTGGATGTAGTGGTCTGTCATGACGACGTGAACGACGTCGTCCGTGCGCCGCTTGGGCATGTGGCAGGAGAGGCAATCCGCCTTCGCCGGGAGGGCGGTCTTGTGGACCACGGATCGATGGCAGCTTTCGCAGACCGCCACGTAGTGCGCTTCAGAACTCGTCGTCCGATAGGACTGGTGCGGATCATGGCAGGTGAGGCAGGTCATCTGGCTGGAGCGAAAACATGCAGACATGCGCAGACGATAAGCGGCATGCGCAATCTCGAAACCGTCATGCCCGGCGGGGGCCGGGGCCCGGTCGAAATAGAATTGATAATCGCCAAGAGGCTCTCCGGGACGAAAGGATTCGAGATCCCGGCTGTAGCGGCGGAGCTGGTTTGGCATGAGGCTGCTGCTTGTCTCCAGATGGCATTGCATGCAGACCTCGAGCTGACGGTCGCGGCTGAGCCTGGCGGGATTCACGATCGATTTCCGAATTTGATCAAGAGAGGGCTTCGGAGAGTTCACCGCCCGCAAGTGAGCGCCGCCGGGACCATGGCAGCGCTGGCAATCGATCCCTTCCGGTATCTCTTTTGGGAAGGTGGCGAGTCCGCTGATTTCCCGGTCCGGATATCTTCCCTGGATAGGGAAGCCGTTATGGCAAAACATGCATTCGCCTGGGATTGCCCGGCGAAAGTCTTCCTGGTCCCGGCGATCATACCCGGGACTCATGGCCCAATAGCCTGAATTTTCCGTGTACCAGGTAACGGGCAGCTCGATCAGCCTTCCGTCGCGGCCGCGATGCAGATAGGAGCGCGCATGGTTCCCGGAGCCGATGACATAGTCCACCTGCTCTTCGACAATGTTCGTCTCCTGCCCACGGAAGCCTATCTGGGAGCGGCGTTGGTAGTACTTACCGTCGCGCTCAACCATCGTGTAGGAGAGGCCGGAGGGCTGGTTGTGAACCGTGTTCTTCTTTTGATAGTCCTCAATCGTGTTCGCTTGGGTGGCGCGATAGAGGGAATGGCCCATGCCGGTGAGCCGGTAACTCCTGGCGATCTCCTGATGGCATCCTGCGCAGACCGCCGGATCAACATAGTCGGATTTCGTCTGCGCCGGGGAAGAAGGCTGGCCTGGGCGGCTCTGAGGAAGAAGTTGCCAGCCAGCAGCAACGACGGCGACGCCGGTGAACACCACCCGCCAGATTTTGGCGCTCAAAAAAACCATCTTCCCACTGCGTGACAATTGCCCTTCTTCAGGACTCGCCGGTCATCGAGGAGAAGTCTCTCAGCTTTGGCAGACAAAGACAAGAAGCAGTTCCCCCAGAGGCGGCTCTTCAAACCCGGCGCGCGGCCTTTCTTAAAAGACGCGTGAGATCAGGCGAATTCCGAAGCACCGCGCAGGGAGAATTGGAGACCATGGAGCAGCCTGTCATTGTCCTCCCTGGTGCGGATGCTGAAGCGTAGGTAGCGCGCATCCAGGCCTTCGAAGTTCCGGCAGCATCGCGAGACGATGCCATGCTCGACGATCAACGACCGCCAGAGAGCAAGGCCTGCAGCGTCACTGCGCAGGCGGATGAGGAGATAGTTGGCGCGGGAAGGATACGCGGCGATCCCCAGCTTTTGCAGGGAGTGGAGAAGAGCCTCGCGTTCGCGAGCATTGTTCTCGCGCACCGAGCGGTGATCCCCCTCGCAAGCCAGCAGCTCGATCGCCGCAGCCGAAGCCAGCGAGCCGATGGGCCACTCCGCAACGCAGCGGCCGATTGTCTCAACTGCCTCCGGGTTCGTGACAGCGTAAGCGACTCGCAGCGCCGGAATGGCGAAAAACTTTGTCAACGATCGAAAGACGATCGTGCCGGGGCGGGAGGCGGCAAAGAAACAGAGACTGGATTCGGGCTCATAGTCGATAAAAGCCTCATCCAGAAGAACTCTCACCTTCAAGGCTGCAGCTTGCCGGCACAGACTGCGAAGAAGTTCGGGTGCGGCTGCTATGCCTGACGGGCTATGCGGATTGGCCAGCAAAACAGCATCGCACCTATGTTCTACCAGCGAGCACAGCAACGGATCGAGCGGGAGTGCAAAGCCCTGCTCCGGCTGCAAAGGGAAAGCGACAGCCTCTGTGCGGGATGCGCCAAGGCTACGCGCATACCCGCCGAAGCAAGGCTGGACCACCAGGCAGCGCCGGATGTCCAACGCCCGCAAAACTGCATCGAGGATCGGCATCACGCCGTTGCCCACGCAGACTGCCTCGGAGGGAACTCCAGCGTAGATGGAGATTGCGGCTTTGAGGTCCTCATAATCAAGATCGGGATACGCGGAGAGAAACTTCGCGTCCGCTGCCTTTCGCAAGAGCCGCGTGAGGACCTGCTGCGGCGGAGGATAAGGACTGATGCTGGCGCTGAAGTCGATCAGCGTGTCTTCGCGGACGTGGAATTGCCGCGCGATGGATCTCAACTGGCCGCCGTGAGCTGGCAAGGATGGGGGGTGCGGCCCGGGAGTGGATGTCATCATTTTCTTTCCCACGCCCACAGCGAGAGTGCAAAGATCGCGGCCGAAAGATAAGCTGCGATGGCCGTCAGGGCGAGTGCCCGCCTGGCATCCGTGCAGGTTGGCGCGGGATATTCCGCCCCCAGGGATGGGCTGAAGACCGGCTCCCCGTCGTAGCTGTTCGTTCCGCCGAGGCGGGCCTGGAGGGCACCCGCCATCGCTGCTTCTGTTTGCCCGGCATTCGGGCTGGCATGTTTGGAACCATCCCGGCGCCAGGTGGTCAAGGCAGTCCATGGGTCGGCCTTCGGCGCAGCAGCCGCAGCGGCTGCAATCAGCATCGCCGTCAACCGCGCGGGTATAAGATTCGCCGCGTCGTCCAGACGGGCGGCAGCGCGCCCGAAGTAGAGATACCGCTCGTCGCGGTGCCCGATCATCGAGTCCAAAGTGTTGGCCGCTTTGTATCCCAGGGCAGCGGGAACTCCGCCCATTGCCAGATAAAACATCGGCGCGACGACTCCATCGCACAGGCTCTCGGCGAGCGTCTCAATGATGGCGCGGCTTATCTCCGAAGGCGTTAGATTCTCGGTGTCGCGGCCGACGATTCGCGCCAGCTGACGACGGGCGCCTTGGAGATCACCGCGGTCGAGCAGCCGGATTGCCTTGTTCGCTTCTTCGAGGAGATTGCGAAGGGCCAGGCAACTCGCCGCCAGAGAAACCTCAAACATGAAGCGGAGCCTGCTTGCCGGCCGGCGGCGATGGAGCACAGTTTTGGCGAGGAGAGCGGAGCCGCCGATTACGATTCCCGTCAGGATCGCTCCCGCCGCAAACTCTCCTCGGGTGCTCCTGTGGCGAGGCCGCAATGAAAGCTCGAGCCGGGATGTTGCCCATCCGATCCACCGCACCGGGTGAGGCAGCCATTCCGGATCACCGAGCAGAAGATCCAGCAGAACAGCGCAGACAACGACCCGCGAACGCGGAGATCCTGCTGTCGCGGACTCCGGGAAAGGCATGGCTGCCGGGTGGCAGGTCACTCTCGGCCCTCCACAGGCTTGCGCTCCGGATCAAAGAATTCGTGATGCAGGACCGCATCGACAGGGATTCGCTGCTCCCATCCGGCTTCGGCGAGCTCCGGCGTCTCGCGGAAGTGGTCCACGTAGCCGATACAGAGGTAGGCGATGAGCGTCATGTGTGCAGGAACGCCAAGGATCTGCTTCACTTTTTCCGGATCGAGGATGCTGACCCAACCGACGCCCACGCCTTCCGCGCGCGCGGCAAGCCACAAATTCTGGATGGCGCAGACTGAGGAATAGATGGCGGTCTCCGGCATGGTCTGGCGGCCGAGGCCACGGCCGCGCGGCGCCAGATCGTCCGACACGACGCATAGATTATGCGGCGCTTCCAAAATACCCGCCAGCTTGAGCTGGTTGTAGGCATCCGCTGTTTCTGGAGGGTAGATCGAGGCGGCGGCGTGATTCGCATCGAGAAAGAGGCGATGAATCGCCTGCCGGGTGGCCATGCGCTCGATCAAGACGAAATGCCACGGCTGCATCAATCCAACCGAGGGAGCCTGATGGGCTGCGCAGAGCAGCCGGCGCAGGAGCGCAGGCTCCAGCGGCTCCGGGCGGAATCCTGAACGCACATCGCGCCGTTCGCGGATGGCGCGGTAGACAGCCTCTCTCTGCTCCGCAGGGAAGCTGCTCGAAAGCGGCATCACCATGCTCTTGACCAGCGCGGGCCGCCTTTCTCCGCATCCCGCAATCTCGAATCCACCCCGGCTTCGAGCTCGATCCATCGCCCAAAGAGCCAAAGAACATCGGAGAGCCGGTTGGTATAGGCGATGACCTCCGGCTCGACCGCGGCGCCGCTCTCGGCGAGCCGCACAATGTCACGTTCCGCCCGCCGGCAAACGGTCCGCGCTATGTCGTAGGCGGAGGCTTCGGGGTGTGCGCCGGGAATGGACCAGTCCGACAGGATCCCGGGGCGCGCCTCGATCAGGTGGACGATATCGGTCAGCTTATCTACGTCCTCGGCCGTTACGACTGAGGCTGCCTTTCGGCTCTCGGGCGGGGTCGCGAGCGCCGATCCGACGCGAAAGAGCGTCTTTTGGATCTCCTCCGTCCAGATCTTGATCTGCTCGTGGCCGCAGATGCTGCGGGCGAATCCCAGGTGTGCGTTGAGCTCGTCGATGGTCCCGTAGGATTCCACACGAAGCTCCGCCTTGGAGACGCGAAGTCCGCCGACCAGGGAGGTTTGACCGGTGTCACCACGTTTGGTCGCAATGCTCATTCTGTCCTCCTGCTTTCTTTCTTCTTCAAGGAAATTTCGATTACCTGTCCATACCGCCGGGTCAGAGCCCATGCTCGCTCTTCGTTCACGCTGAAGATTCGCGTCAGGGCGAGCCGCATGACTCCCGCATGGCTCACAACGCACACCGTGCCGGAGCATTGCTCTCGAATCCTGCGTATGCCGCGCAGGACGCGATCACAAAAGCGGAGAAAATCCTCGCCGCCCGGAGCGGGATGGTAAGGGAAGCGAGAGGCCCAAAGGGCGGCATCCTGGGGAAAGCGCGATTCAATCGTCTTCCATCGCAGGCCTTCCCATTGGCCGAATCCAATCTCCCGAAGATCCGTCGAGAGATGGAACGCGGCGCCCGTACGAGCGGAAATGGCCTCTGCCGTGCGCCGCGCGCGGCAGAGGTCGCTGGAAAAAACCGCCTGGATGCCGGACGACGCCAGGCGGTCTGCGAGACGTGCTGCCTGGGCTTCTCCCGCTGCATTCAGATCCGGATCCATATGACCGCAGAACGTGCCGGCGTAGTCGGTTTCTCCGTGACGGATCAAGATGAGCCGGCTCATGGCTGCCACACCCCGCAGAGATACACCGCGATCTCGGCAAGATTGTTGGCCGCTCCAAAACAATCCCCGGTAATTCCGCCAAGTCGACGTTGGAAATAGAAGCCGCTCAGGGCTGTCACCAGAAGTGCGGCGGATGCCGGAAGCCACCAGCGGCTCCCGAGTAGAACACCGACGGCAACCGCGGTGAAGAGCGAACCCAGGAGGAAGGCGGAGCGTGGAATTTGCTGAGCCACGCGGGAGCCCTGGCCGTCCTGTTCGCGAGCCGGCCGCAGAAAGGAGCTGAGGGGCAGAGTCGACCAGCGGCACAGCACATGAGCGGCGACGAGATAGCGGCCGAAGACAGCGGGCCGAAGGCTCGCCAGCAGCAGGACTCTGGCCAGCAGCGACAGGATCAAGGCGATGGCGCCGTAGCTCCCGATCCGGCTGTCGCGCATGATGCGGAGAGCCTGCTCGCGGGTCCAGCCTCCGCCTAAGCCGTCTGCCGTGTCGGCCAGCCCGTCTTCGTGGAGCGCTCCGGTGATCACGACCAGAAAGACCACGGTGACGAGCGCGGCAAGCAATGGCGGCAGCCCCCTGGCGGCCAGGGTGTGCACGGCAAGTGCTCCCGCACCGATGAGCAAGCCGACGAAAGGGAACCATCCGGCGGCGCTTGCGAGGGAGCCGGCGTCGTAGGAGGCAGGAGCCAGCGGAAGCCGCGTAAGGAACTGCAAAGCCGTGAGGATCTGGTTCACGATTCTGCGCATCATTGTGCCTGGCTCACTCCCGCGGAGGCGAAGGTGGCCATCTCCCGGTAGATCGCAGCCGCCGATTCGAGGACTGGCATCGCCAGGACTGCGCCTGAGCCCTCGCCCAGCCGCATCTCTAATTGGAGAATTGGCCGCAGATCGAGCATTTCCAGCAGAAAGCGATGCCCCGGCTCTTC
>DASYYO010000088.1:0-22527 GCA_035933805.1 Acidobacteriaceae bacterium
GTTCCGCTTCCGCTGTCCCCTGAATCCCCAGCGAGAGAGAAAAACCACTCGGTTTGTGATAGTGATCGGGCATCGCATCGGAACCCATCATGACGTGATCGCCTAGCTTCAAGCGTGCGTGAAGAATTTTTTTGCCCCATCCCGGAGGCGCCTGCTTCTCGGCGGGCGAGCCGGCAAACGGCATCATGGCTTCGATCTTGCCACCCAGACATTGCTCATAAAACTGAAAGGCTGCCTCGCATTGACCGTCAAAATGAAGATAGGGATTCATGATCATGGTGCACTCCTTCAGACATGGACTCAATTTGAACGGCCATCATCGGCCGCTGATGGCCGTTCCGGGATGCCCTCGCCGGCGCATCTCCGCAGCTCGCCGGCCGCACCGTTTCGAACCGCTTCAGCCGCCGGCAATCGCCCCCAGAATCACGAACGGCTCGGCTGCCGTCACGACCTGCTCCGGCAAGAGCGAATCCGGCGACTCGTGCGAGAGATCCTCCTCGCAGGCGAAGAACCGCAGAAAGGGCCTCCGCTGCTGCGTGACCTGGTCGCGGATCGTCCCCCGCAGCATTGGATAGCGGAGCTCCAAGGCTTCGAGCACGGAGCGCTGGGTCACCGGAGCCTGCACCTCCAGGCTCACCTCGCCATTCACGCGGGCCAGCGTCCGCAAATGCGGAGGCAGAAGCACGCGAATCATGGCAGAGTCTGGACCTCCACGGAGAGCACCGCGGGAAGGTCTCGAACAACCGGCGTCCAGCTATCCCCGGCATCCGCCGAGGCATAAACCTGGCCGCCCGTAGTGCCAAAGTACACGCCGCATGCATCGAGCGAGTCGACCGCCATGGCATCGCGCAACACGTTCACGTAGCAATCGCTTTGGGGCAGCCCCTTGCTGAGCGGTTCCCATTCGTCTCCTCCTGTCCGGCTGCGGAAAACCCTCAGCTTGCCGTCAGGCGGATAGTGCTCCGAGTCGCTCTTGATAGGAACCACGTAGATGGTCTCGGGCTCGTGCGCGTGCACGTCGATGGCAAAGCCAAAGTCGGTCGGCAGGTTTCCGCTGACCTCCCTCCAGGACTCGCCGGCATCGTCACTGCGCATGACATCCCAATGCTTCTGCATAAACAGCACCCCGGGCCGGGAGCGATGCATCGCGATGTGGTGCACGCAGTGGCCGATCTCCGCGGTTGGGTCGGGAATGTATTGCGATCTCAGTCCGCGATTGATGGGAGTCCACGTTTTGCCGCCGTCGTCGGTGCGGAATGCGCCCGCGGCGGAAATAGCAATGAAGATCCGGGCCGGATCGCTCGGATCCAGAAGGATCGTATGCAGGCACAAGCCTCCGGCTCCAGGCTGCCAGCGCGGCCCTGAACCGTGGCTGCGCAAGCCGGAAAGCTCCTGCCAGGATCGCGCTCCGTCCGTCGAGCGGAACAAGGCGGCATCTTCCACCCCGGCATAAATCGTGTCCGGATCGGTGAGCGAGGGTTCCAGATGCCAGACGCGCTTGAACTCCCAGGGATGCGGCGTGCCGTCGTACCACTGGTGCGTGCCCGGAACACCATCATAGGCAAACTGATTGCCGACCGGTTCCCACGTCTTGCCGCCATCCTCGGAGCGTTGGATCAATTGTCCAAACCAGCCGGTCGATTGGGAGGCATAGAGCCGGTTTGGATCAGCGGGCGATCCCTTGAGATGATAAATCTCCCACCCTCCGAAGAAAGGACCGTTCACCTCCCAATCCTTCCGCTTGGCGTCTGAGCTCAGGATAAAAGCGCCCTTTCGCGTCCCGACCAGTACTCGCACCTTGCTCATCCTTCTCTCTCCTTTTCCTCTGAGATTGCCCTCATCCCCGGATCCAACCCAACCTTGATCCTTCCGAAGGGCCTACACATAGTCGTTTGGCCCGGCTCGAAAACGACATGTCTTACCAAAAAATCGACCTCGATCAGGCAGGCAAGGATTTCGAGAACCGCCCCGATTCGTTTGGTTAGGAGGGGCCCGTGTTCTTGCCCTTGAATCGCGGCAGGAAAGGCTCCGGGTCGTTCTCCCGCCAGCGGCGCCTCACCTCCGCCAGCACCTGTTCGCGCTCGTTCTCCATCCTGGAGATAAGCGCGCATGGAGCGGCGGTCTCCTCATGCCGTGCCCCCCAGATGAGCAACTCCAGGAGCATGGGAGCCAGATCGATCCCCTTCTCCGTCAGCCGGTAATTCACCCTTCGCCTGTCGGTCTTGGCCGCGTCCCTGGTTACGATACCAGCCGCTTCCAGCCTGCGCAGGCGCTCCGTCAGAACATTGCTGGCAATCCCCTCACCAGCCTCCTGAAAGTCCTTGAACGTCCGGTAGCCGCGAACCATCAGATCGCGGATCACCAGAAGCGACCAGCGATCGCCAAAGATCTCGAGCGAAATGCTCACCGGGCAGCCGGACCTGCGCTTGGACTCAGGCTTTGCAGGCACGCCAGCACGCTACCAAATCTCGCTTGCAGAATGCAAGTAAGATCCGCATACGAGCGCCGGCGCTGCGATATGCCCGGAGCAATTGGAAGAAGAATCATCCCTGGATGCTGCAGAACCCGACGCCCTCCGGCGGGCAAAGAAGCCGCGTGGCGGGTGGCTTGGCCTCATCTGAGGAAATTCGGAGAAGACGGCGGGTCCCCATCTTTGGATCCGCACCGGCGCGTCAAAGATGGGGAGCGGCCCAGAACCCGCCGCAGGGCCGCATGGAGGGTTGAATTGGGGTCCCCTTAGGCCAGCCCCAGTTCTCGGATCGCCTGGCCGGCTCCCTTGAGGTTGGCGAGCTTCATCTCCGAATACTTTCGGGAGAGGATCACGCCGTCGGCGCCGCCGTGGAACGCCGCAAGAACAGCATCCCTGGTGCCATCCGGCGT
Organism: Acidobacteriaceae bacterium; assembly: GCA_035933805.1. Classification (GTDB taxonomy): domain Bacteria; phylum Acidobacteriota; class Terriglobia; order Terriglobales; family Acidobacteriaceae; genus PALSA-350. The sequence goes on from DASYYO010000088.1 coordinate 2,881, forward strand.
ACATTTGCTGTGATTCGCGGCCGTCGGAATGTCGATGTCGATTCCAGGCCACAATTGCGTCTTTGTGCCTTGCAGGCCCGCCCGTGCGCGCTTGGTCTCGCGGTACACGTAATCCGCTGACCATCCGGTGAACGGTATCTCCGCGAGGCTCCGCTCCTCGTAATCCAGCACCCGGTAATGAAAGTCCAACAGCTCCTGCTGGGGGACATCTCCATACAGGGTCTGATGAACACTTTCGATGTAATCGGCCATGCGTTCGCCACCGCAATTGTTATAAATCACGATCTTGAGAAAATCCGAGACCGGCGCGATTGCCGCGAGATCCTGTTCGGCGCGATAGATCGGATTGAAGGAATTATTGTGCCAGATATGCCATCCCACCCCGAGCGTGGGTTTCACGTCCTTGACCTGTTTGTAAATGGCGGCATAAGTCTCGCGAAGGCTGTCGGTCCACAGCATCTCCCAGGCGAGCAGCTCGGGATAGCGCAGCATCAGGCGCCAGAGCTCGACGTAATAACCGTCCACGGGACGCTGGCCCTGACGTCCTGCATCGACAAACTTCGCCAGTTCCGCGAATCCTTGTCTCGCGCGCTCGGGATTGATACCCCGCTCCTTCGCCTTGGCCTCGCAGTACTGGCAGAAACAGGTCACGTTGCGAGGATTGGAATTTCTACCCCCGGCGCTGGCACCGAGGGCATTCGAAAACGCGCCTTGCCGCTCCGACCCCCACATCACCCCGTCGATTTCGTAGGAGCGCGACCAGTCTTCCACCACCCCAAGCAGGAAGTTCCGGTAATTCGGGTTGTTGAAGCACAAGGTCGACGCGTTTCTGCCCGACAGCTCTTTCTCCTGCAACTGATCAATATTCGGGAGATCTTTGCGGAAGACATCCTCGAACCAGCAGATGGTCTTGATCCCTCGCTTCCTGGCGGAAGGTAGAACCGCTTCCAGCACGTCATAGTTGCCCACGTCGGTTGCCCGCGTGCCTTGGAAGACCGTGTTCTTATAGTACTGCGGATGGATTGTGGCGTAGTTCCCGCCATAAAACGTGCCCGTATCGTATTCCTGTTTGCCGTGATCGGGCAGCGGTTGACCGGGAATCTGCCGGCCGGCGATTCCCCGTCCGTAGGTGAACGTCGCCAGGAACAGAGTATTGATCTGGGCATCCTGCTGAAACTCATCCAGCACCTTCTCCGTTCCCTCATCGACAAAGGAAACTGCGCCCACCTGGATTCCGATCATCTTCTCTTTCGCTGAGGCCGGCGCAGACAGACCTTCTGCTTTGGTTGCAGGCATCGTGGCGCCCAGGGCCGCGGCTGCCGCGCCTTGTAAGAATGTCCGTCGATCCATCTCTACCATGGTTTCCTTTGCCTTTCCGGTTGCGTTTCGTTATTGGAGCCCCAGCAGATGAGCGGGATTTTCCTTCGACATGCGGGCAATCTCGGCCTCGGTGAAGCCCTGGGCTCTCAGTCCCTTGAAGAGCGCCAACAGGCCGTCGGGGTGGATCGGATTGGCTGGCTGCCCCATGTCGCTTGACAGAATGCAGTGCTCCACTCCGACATAACGGATGGCCTTCGCGTAATCGGCAAAGGTGAACTCCTTGTACGAGCCGATCAGCCCGTTATAAACGAACTCAATGTAGGCGCCCATCCTGGCAGCTTCCAGCATCTGTGCGTTCGACATGTGGATCGGCGCGATCATGGCATGCGTCACCACAATATGCTGAACGCCCTGCCGCTTAGCCTCGCGGATCAGCATCAGCCCCTCTTCTGCACTGGAGTGGCCCGTCGCCATGACCAGATTGTGTTTGGCGATCACCGCAATCACCTGCTTGACCTCAGGCAGCAGCTGCCCATTGCGCGAGACCCTCACAAAGGGGCGGTTTTCCTTCGAATAGCGCACCTGCGCCTCAGAATCGAAGGTCGCCATCCAGACAAGCCGTCCGTATCCCCCGGTGGTAGCCGCCATATGCTCCACCGCCGAAGGATTCATACCGCCAACCGAGAGATTGAGATCCACTCCGCCGAAAGCCTCGATTCCCGGCACCTCTTTTCTCACCAGGTAAGCCAGTGAGGCGGTCGGCTCATAGTGATTCTTGAACACCAGGCCGCGCATGCCCCGGGCTTTCGCGATTCGCGCCAGGTCGATCGCATCGATCTTGCGCGGCACGCTGTCCGGAGCGGAGTGGACGTGAATGTCAATCACGCCCTGGAGCGGGTTCTGTTGCGCCATCCCAATCGACGCCGCGGCAAACCAAAGCAGGAGCGGCAGTAGAATCGTTTTCCTCATCTAGACGACCTTCATCTCCCGAAGCGCATCGCCCACGGCCGCGAGGTTCGCAAGCTGCATCTCGGAGTATTTTCTTGAAATCACCAACCCCTGAGCCCCGCCATGAAAGGCTGCCTTGGTGCAGGCATTGACCTGAGGCGGACTCGATCTGCTGAACTGGAGATCCACGTTGGCAATATTCACATCCAGCCCGGGCCAGATCCTGGTATGCGTTCCCTTCACATCGTCCACGGCCCGTTTGGTCTCGCGATACACATAATCCGAGGACAAGCCAGTGTATGGCAGCTCGACGTATCCCCGCTCCCTGAGGTTCATGACCCGGTACTCGAACTCCAGGGCTTCATCGATGGGCATATCCCCATAAATGGTGTTGCTGGTGCTGGTGATGTAGGTCTCCATGCGTGTGCCGCCCAGATTGTCATAGACAGTCACCTTGAGATAATCGGACGAACTGCTGATCTTCGCGAGATCCGTCTGCGCCCGGAAGAAGGGGCTGAAGCTCAGCGCGTGCCAGACGTGCCAACCCACCTGGACCGCAGGCTTGATGGACTTCGTCTGCTGATAGATCGCCGCATACGTCTCATGGACGCCATCGTTCCACATCGTCTCCCAGGCAAGAATCTCCGGGTAGCGGAAAAGAATCCTCCACAGCGTGACGTAATACCCATCGGTCGGCCGCTCCCCGCCGCGGCAGGAGCGAACCCATTTCTCCAGGGTGCGAAATCCCTCCAGGGCACGCGGCACGTCGATGCCCCGGCCTTTCGCCTTTTCCTGGCAGAAGGAGCAGAAGCACGTCACGCGCGAGGGATCGTTTCCTTTACGGTTGTGCACCGACTCGACCATATTCGCAAACGGGCCGTACCGCTCAGAGCCCCACATGATGCCGTCAATTTCGTAGGAGCGAGTCAGGTCCTCGTGCAAGGCAAGCCAGAAATTGCGCGTATCGGGATTGTTAAGACAAACCGTCTGGGCATTTCTGCCGTAAAGATCCCGTTCCTGAACCTTCTCGATGCCGGGAATCGTCGAGCTGAAGACATCCTCGCTCCAGGTGAATACCTGAATGCCCCGCTTTTTAGCGGCGTCCATCACCAGCTCCAGACAATCCACGCTGCCGTAATCGGGAGCCTTGTATGCCTTGAGACTGGTGTTCTTGTAGTACTGCGGATGGGGCGTGGCGTAGTCGCCGCCGTGACCATGGCTGAAATCCTGAGACTGCTGAATACCATGGTCCGGAAAGGGATGACCCGCGATCTGCCGCCCCGTGATCCCTGTTCCGTAGGTGAACGTGCCCATGAAGAGAGCGTTCACACATGCCTTTTCCTGCAGAATGTCCAGAACCTTTTCGGTTCCCTCGTCCAGGAAAGAGATAGCGTCGATCTGGATGCCGATCACCGGCTTGGACGCTAGCTGGGGAGCCGGCGCGGATTGCCACGCAGCCTCCGTTCCCCTCATGGCATCTGGTTTTGCCTGGCTGCTGGTCAAAGCTTCGGCAGATCCGGATCCGAAAGCGGCGACCGTTGACCCAAGCGCCGCTACAAATTGACGACGGTCCATTTCGCTCACAATAATCCCTTGCCTTTGCGTTCTCGCGATTGCGGTGGTGGGGCAAACATGGTTGAGGCGCAGCCGGTTCCCGATGAGAAGCGGCCGCGCGAAGAGCCGCTCGTGATTTAGATCCAACAAAGAGACTGCTCTAAAAAAAGAACTTCACCGCCGCCTGGAAGATGCGGTTCGCATTGAGCGTGCTGGTCACCCGGCCTGCGGAGCTTGACCCGATCGTCGCATTCGGAGCCGAGAAGGTCGGATGGTTGGCCAGGTTGAAGCTCTCAAAGCGAAGCTCCATGATCTTCGACTCGGTAAACGTAAAATTCTTCTTCAGCGTGGTATCGAGGTCTACCAGACCATCGGACCGCAGGATGTCGCGCCTCGAATTGCCGTACGTGTACTTGGCGGGGATGGTGAACGCAGAGGTATCGAACCACTTCTGTGCGGTGGGATGTGCGAGGGCGCCGCTGCCCACCCGATTCGGCCACTGACCCGATACCCCGGTGTTTGCCACGTCGCTCGAGATCGTAGGCGTAAAGGGGAGACCGGTGCGATCCATAAAGATACCGGCGATCTCCCATCCACCGAGCGCGGCATCGACCGCCCGATTTGCGTTGGACAGGAACCTGCGGCCTCTGCCGAAGGGCAACTGGTAAATGGAGCTGATGGTCATGTTATTGGTGATGTCGTAATCACACACCCCGTAGTTCTGCGCCAGCAGCGAGATCGTCGGCGGCCCCGACTCGCTCGAGCCATTGTCGGTGCACTTGCTGTAGGTGTAGGACACCAGGGCGTAGACACCATTGGATAGCCGTTTTTCGAGCGAGGTCTGCAAGGCGTTGTAATGCGCAATCCCATTGCTCATACTGATGCCGATCGGCCCCCACTGCGGAAATGGCCGGCGCGCCTGGACCGCGCCTGGACCGGGGTTGGGAGTGTTCACCGGAACCGAAATCAGTTGTCCGTGCAGAGTGTGATTGCCCACGTACGCCACGTCGAGCGACATATCCTTGCGAAGCTGGAACTGCATTGCGAGGTTATATTGCTCCATGTAGGTGTGATTGAAGGTTCTCGGCGCCGTCGAGATCGCCGGAGCTACGCAACTCAAAAGCACCAGGTTGGTGCCAGGGCAGACCGTCCCGGGGTGAGGATTTGCCGCAACCAGGGACTGCCCGTTGAACGGATTCCCCCAGTTGAACGTGGGCGCTCCCGTCGAATTGACGATCGTCTGCTGGATCAGGAATGGCGGAACATGGGCCCATTGCAGGGTCATATTCGTATCCAGAAAAATGGGAAAGAGACCATAGCCGGCGCGGACCACCATCCGTTCGCTGCCCCCGGGGCGCCAGGCAAGACCGACGCGCGGCACAAACTGCCCCAGAATTCCCGCCTTGCGAACCGAATCAGGTAGACCAAGCGAATCCGTTCCGATCACCCGGTCGCTGAACAGAGGGATCAGCAGCGGGGTTTCGGGCTGGGCGCGCGGATTCAGAATTTGCCCGTTGCGCGTCGGAACAATGACCTTTCCGGTCGCCGGATCGAACGCTGAGTTCTGCCCGTCAACTCCGTCGAAAAATGGGTTGTACTCCCACCGCAGCCCCACGTTGAAGGTAAGGTCGCTCGTAGCATGATAGTTATCCTGCACGAACCCAGCCCATTCGATGCCGCGGTTTCCATAAAGCGTTAGCGGATAGGAGCGATATACCTGGGCAGGAGCGCCAAGGAGGAAATCACCGAAGGCATCTCCCGTGTACTCCGTGGTGAAGGTAAAGATACCTTCCTGGCCCTGGCCGTTGTAAAAGCTGTGCCTCTGCACCCACATCTGGCCGCCCAAGCGAACCTCATGCTTGCCGTTCTCATAGCTGACCGTATCGGCATACTCCCAGGTGCGAATCCGATTCGATTTTGGAAAGTTGCCCGAGCCGGATCCGGTAAACGCCGTATACCCCGACATGGTGATGTAAGGAAAGCTGGGAGTGATCTGAGTCTGCTCATATCCGGTGATGCCGGCCTGCTGGAGATAGTTTGTGCCCTGCAGAATCGCCCCGAACAAAAAGTAATCGCGATAGTAGCTGGCGCGCGCTTCATTGAGCCAGCGATTGCCGAACAGGTGTGTCTCGCTGAAGGCAATATTCTGCGCTCTGCTGTGCAGGGCCTGGAGCTTGAGAGCGGGAAACGGATTGGGGTCCGTCTCCTGATTATCGGCGATCGAATAACGCCCCATCAGGTGATCGGAGCCGGTAAGAGCGGCGTCGATCTTGACATCTCCCTTGAGAATGTCCAGACCTTGCGCTGAACTGAAGGTTGCCTGGGTAGGAGTCGGCAAAAAGTTCATAAAATAGGCGGCCTGGGACGAAATACGATTCGCAGGAATGATGTTTCCCGGAAAGGGCTTGCCGGTCGCCGGATCAGTAATGGTCTTTCCGCCGCTGAAATTTCCGGAGCGCATCGCAAGGCTCGGCACAATGTCGGAGAAGACGACGCCCTGCGTCTGCCGCGAAGCTTCGATATCGGAGAAGAAGAAGACTTTATCCTTCTTGATAGGGCCGCCAATCGTCCCGCCGAATTGATTGCGCTTGAGAATGTTCTTGGAGGTGATGGCGAAGTAGTTATGAGCATCGATCACGTCATTGCGGATGAACTCATAAGCAGTGCCGTGGAAGGCGTTGGTTCCGCTCTTCATCGTCACGCTGACAACATTCGGCGTGTGCCCGTATTCTGCCGGCATGTTGGCTGAGAAGACCTTGAACTCCGCGAGCGCGTCCACGTTCGGCTGGATGTTCGTACCGCCCTGCTCGTACTCCGTGATGTCCGCTCCATCCATCAACCAGCCATTCCAGATGAATCCGGTTCCGTCAATCTGAACGTTCACGACAGAAGACCGCAGGGATGCGCCTCCGGTGCGCGTTCCCTCACCGCCCGGAGTGTAGCTGGCGCCGGGAACCAATGCGACGAGCTGCCAGAAACTGCGCCCGTTCAGCGGCTGGCTTTCTATCGACTGGCTCTGCACCACCTGGCCGACCGAGGAGTTCTCCGTGTTCAGCAACGGAAGCGTGGTAGTGACCACGACCTGCTCGGAGACGGCGCCAACCTCCAGTTTCAAGTCCAGCGCCGCCGCCTGGTTCACGTGCAGCGTAATGGAAGGGATGACCAGCGTCTTGAAGCCCGCGGCAGATGCAGTGATTCGATAGTCGCCGATCGCCAGATCAGGAACCGTATAGTCCCCCGTATCGCCGCTTGTCGTCTCCCGGCTCTGCCCGGTCTGAATATTTGTGGCCTGAATGGTCGCACGCGGAACGACAGAGCCCTGAGCGTCATGGACCACTCCGGAGAGGGTGGCGTTTGTCGATTGGGCGAGAGCCGGCAAGCCGCATCCCAATGCCAGCAAACCGGCGAGGACAGCACGCGTGTAATTGAACCGCATCAGGATTCTCCTGCAAGTTTATCGATTAACAATCATCGATAGGGTTTTCGAGCAGGAGAACGGTAATTTGGTAATACCATTGTTGTCAAGAGTAATTTACGGGAACGATTTGGTGAGCAGAGCCTGCCTGGAGAAGCTTTGGACGGCTAATCGTAACTAAGGCAGTGCGTATGCCACATACATGCCGCCCCTTTGTTTGGGGGTCTCTTTTCCACCGCCGGCGCCGATCACCACGTACTGCTTTCCGTCCACCATATAGGTCGCGGGAGTGTCCATTCCGGAAAAAGGCAACCGGTCCTGCCAGAGCAGTTTTCCGGTATGGCTGTCGAAGGCCCGGAACATCCGGTCAAAGGCAGTAGCTCCGATGAAGAGAAGACCGCCTCCAGTGACGATCGGACCGCCATAATTCTCCGACCCTGTACCGCCCATTCCCTTGGCGGCCAGCTCCGGATACTCCCCGAGCGGGATCTTCCAGAGATACTTCCCGGTGTTCATATCAATCGCATTGAGCGTGCCCCAGGGAGGAACCACGGCCGGGTAGCCATCCGGATCGAGGAACTTCTTGTAGCCGGTGAACTGATAGGGCATATCCCTCTTCCGGGCTTCAAGGTCCTCAGCCGTCTCGGCGGCAACCCCGGGTGAAGTGTCTCCGCTGCTGCTCCCCTTCGATTTCAGATAGCCGACCAGTTCCTTGATCTGCTGGTCATTGAGATCGCCAAATGCCGGCATGCGCCCGCGGCCCTGATGGATGGTCGTCTCGATCTCCTGGTCCGTAAGCCGATCTCCGACATCGACCAGTGAAGGAAACGATGGGGGCGAACCGCTTCGATCGGCGCCGTGGCAAATGCTGCATTGGTTCTGATAAATCCGCTCGCCGGCGCTGCCAGGCGGCCGGGGAACGGTAAGGCCGCCGAACCAGGGAATGTCATTGGCATTGATATAGATCACGCCGGTCGTAGGATCGACGGCCGGCCCGCCCCACTCCGCGCCGCCGTCAAAGCCGGGAAACACCACGGTCAACTTGTCCAGGGAGAATGGAATAAACTGCCCGTCGCTCTTTACCGTCTGGAAGCGCTTGACCGCCCAGGCATGCGCCTCAGGCGTCCGGTTGGTCAGCATCTCCTCTGTGAGCCGCTGCCGGGAATACGGCGCCGGCGCCACAGGCAGCGGTTGCGTTGGCGACGTTACTTCGCCCGGAACGGTGCTGGGCGGATACTTCGATTCAACGACGGGAAACAGCGGTTCGCCTGTGGAGCGATCGAAGACGTAAAGGAAGCCCTGCTTCGTCGTCTGCGCAATCGCATCGACGCGGCGTCCGTTGCGATGGAGTCTAACCAGAGCGGGAGGCGAAGGAAAATCCCGATCCCAGATGTCGTGATGCACGCCCTGGAAGTGCCAGATACGCTTGCCAGTCTCGGCATTCAGCGCCAGCAGAGAGTTGGCGAAGAGGTCGTTGCCGACGCGGTCGCCCCCATAGAAGTCGAATACCGCTGAGCCCGTCGGCACATAGACGATGCCGCGCTCGGAATCGAGCGTCATGCCCGCCCAGTTGTTCGCCGATCCCGCATTCTTCCAGGCGTCCTTCGGCCAGGTATCGTATCCATATTCACCGGGACGCGGGATAGTGTGAAAACTCCACCGCAGCGCTCCGCTGCGCACGTCATAGGCCCGGATATCCCCTGGGGGCGCGGGGTGTTCTTCCGGATTGCGTCCCCCCACAATGATCAGGTCCTTATAGACGATGCCGGGAGAGGTGAGTGCAATCGATTGCTTCTCATAGTCCCGGCCCAGGCCCTTGCGCAGATCGACTCTGCCGTCCTCGCCAAATCCCGGGATCGGCTTGCCCGTAGAGGCATCCAAGGCATAGAGAAAGTTCATCACCCCTGCCAGGATGCGTCTCTCCTTCCCGTCCGTCCAATACGCAAGTCCTCTGGCCGGCTGGGTGCCGTTGATCCCTGAGTCGAACTTCCATAGCAGCTTCCCGGAGGCAGCGTCCAAAGCGATGACCTCCTGGCGCGGGGTGTATGTGTAGAGAACCCTGCCGACGATGATCGGGCTGGTCTCCAATCCTCCGTCTTCTCCGCTGTCGAACTTCCACGTGACCCGCAGAGCTTGAACATTGCTGCGGTTGATCTGGTCGAGAGCCGAATAATGATCGCCGGCAGCTTGTCCGCCATAAACCGGCCAATCCTGGCTCGCTTGGCTCTTCGTCTGGCACTTCGCTCCGGGAGGAATGGCGAATGCGATGGCCACCAAGGTGAAAAATGCAGCAATGGAAAAATTTCTCTTTTCTCTCAACGCCAGGCACGCAAACGTCCACATAACGCAGGAGCATATCAGAGGCTGGGCCGCCTCGCCCCGGCCGGGAGAGTGGGATTTCAGCATATCCGTACCAAATTCCAGGCACTTGTCTCGCATTTTGAGCCGAGATAACAGAATCTGTCAGGCAAATTTACAAATCGTATAGACTTGCACAATCCCCTATCGGCCTCCATTTGTTTCCATAATTTATTCTTCTAAAAGACTTTATCGATGAAAAGAAGGCTTAGATCGTAGGCACGAATCCTGCTGCATTTGCCAGATAACATACTTGACCTGCTGACAGATTGGAAGCGAAAATCAATGGTATGGAGATCGCCCCGGTTGCCTCGCAAAGGCTCTATCAACAGGTCGCGGACCGTCTGCAATCCCTGCTTAGCTCGGGCGAATTGGCTGTTGGAGATCGGCTTCCGCCGGAGAAGGAACTGGCTGCGCGCCTCCGCGTGAGCCGCCCTACCGTGAGGGAGGCGCTCATCGCACTCGAGATCGCCGGCTTCATCGAAACCCGCACCGGCGCCGGGACCTATGTGCGAAATCTCGAGGGAACCCGGTCCCGAGCCATGGATATCGACCATGCTGCCGGTCCTCTGGAGTTGGCCAAGGCCCGCTTCATGATCGAGGGAGAAGTCGCGGCCAGCGCGGCTACCAATGCGACGGCCGGCGATCTGGACGCCATACAAAAATCGATCCTCACGATGGAAGAGGCCACGGTCAAGCGCTTTAACACCCATCCATCGGATCTCAGTTTTCATTGCTGCATCGCGATCGCAGCAAAGAACGAGATCCTGGTAGACATCGTGAATCAGCTTTGGACAGGCATGTTCTCGCCGATGTTCCACCGGACCAGCGAGCACATTCATTCCAGGAAATACCAGGAGGAGACGCTCCGGGATCACAAGGCGATCTTCGCCGCCATTGCAGGGAAGAATCCGAGCGCCGCGCGATCTGCGATGCATACCCATCTGCGCAAGATTCAGCTTCTTCTGATCGACGAAGAGCGGCGGTCCAAAGCAACCAAGCCTGCGCGGCGCTCTGTCATTCTGTAAAGGGACGGCGCCGCTTTTTCCCTGGTTCCCACATTCGCGCAAGCTGCGGGCGCTTGCAGCCGGAGCGCGGAGCACGCGGCGGCGAGATGCGATGGCCTAAAATAGAGGTACCTTCATCCCGATCCACAAGGCCGCCAATGACTACATCGGAACATAAGCTCCACTTCTACGAAAAGTTCGGTCTCACCGATCGTCTGCTGGAGCGCTGCCTGGGTGAAGCGCTCTCCGCAGGCGGCGACTATGCCGATCTTTACTTCGAGTCGATCGCATCTACCTCGATCTCGGTGGATGAATCGCTGGTCAAGAGCGCCAGCCAGGGCGCAAGCAGCGGCTGCGGCATCCGAGTGGTTTCGGGAGAGCGCACCGGCTACGCCTACACGGATGATCTCTCTTCCGAGCGGCTGCTGCGCGCGGCGCGAACGGCGGCTCTTATCGCCAGCGGACCGGCCAAGCAGCCGATTGCCGGTTTCCGCGAGACGCCCAAGGCGAATCTCTATCCTGTCCCGGCGGCCGATCTCGACTCCGGCATCGCACAGAAACTGGAGCTGGTCATGCGCGCGGACCGTGCGGCGCGTGCCTATGATGCGCGCATCGTGCAGGTCCGCGCCGGCTACACAGACGAGCTGCGCCGCATCCTGGTTGCTGCCTCGGACGGCACCTTTGCCAGCGATACCCAGCCGCTGGCGCGCTTCAGCGTCTTCGTGATCGCCCGGGACGGGCAGAGAAGCTCGCGCGGCAGCTCCGGCGGAGGCGGCCGCGTCGAGATCGACTTCTTCCGCGAGGAAAAGACCCCTGAACACTTCGCTCGGGAGGCGGCCCGCCAGGCGATCTTGCAGCTCCATGCGGTACCCGCGCCGGCAGGCGAGATGGAGGTTGTCCTCGGTTCGGGCTGGCCCGGCGTTCTGCTCCACGAAGCCGTCGGTCATGGACTGGAAGCGGATTTCAATCGCAAGAAGACCTCGGCATTTGCCGGCCTCATCGGCCGCCAGGTCGCCAGCTCCAAGGTCACCGTGGTCGACAATGGCACTCTGCCCTCCCGCCGCGGATCGCTCAACATCGACGACGAGGGCTCGCCGACCCAGGAAACCGTCCTGATCGAGAATGGAATCCTCAAAGGCTATCTGAGCGACAAGCTGTCGGCTCGCCTGATGGGCTCGGCGGATACCGGCAATGGGCGGCGCGAGAGCTACCAGCATATTCCCATGCCGCGCATGACCAACACCTACATGCTCTCCGGCGATGACAGTCCCGAGGACATTCTGCGCAGCGTCAAGCGCGGACTCTACGCGGTCAACTTCGGCGGCGGGCAAGTGGATATCACGAGCGGAAAATTTGTCTTCTCTGCGTCCGAAGCCTATCTCATCGAGGACGGCAAGATCACGGCTCCGGTGCGCGACGCGACCCTCATCGGCAACGGTCCTGAAGCGCTCAAATACGTCTCCATGGTAGGAAACGACCTGGCGCTCGACGAGGGGATCGGCACCTGCGGCAAAGACGGGCAGAGCGTTCCTGTCGGAGTCGGCATGCCGACGATCAAACTCGACCGCATGACCGTCGGCGGCACGGGAAGTTAGCCAACCATTTGCCTTCCGCCGCCCTTCGCCGGGGTGAGGCGCCGAAAGGGCCCGCGAGACTATGTCGACAGAAGTGAATGAAATGGTCAGCTCAGCAGACCTGAAACAGTTGGCTGAGGACGTCGTCCACCACGCTCTCCGAGCGGGCGCCAGCGACGCCGAGGTTGTCGTGCGGGAAGGCGACGAATTCTCCACGCTGGTCCGCCTGGGGCAGGTCGAAACCCTTAAGGAGTCGGGTTCGCGCGGCATCGGCCTCCGGGTTTTTGCCGGCTCCCGTACCGCCAGTACGTCAACGAGCGACTTCTCCCGCGAGGGCCTGGCGCATCTCGTCTCCGGCGCGATCGATCTGGTCCGCGTCACCTCTGAGGATCCCTTTGCCGGACTGCCGGAGACCGGGGACTTCGGACAGCTCGCCAGCGATCTCGACCTCTACTATGAAGACGTCTACTCGCTGCCTACCTCCGAACGGATCGCGTACGCGCGCCGCGCCGAGGCGGCCGCCCTGGCCGCGGATGCTCGCATTCAGAACAGCGATGGCGGCAGTTTTGACGCCGCTACGGGCCGAAAGATTCTAGCGAATTCGCGCGGCTTCACCGGCGAATACAGGCGATCCTACTGCTCCCTTTCAGCCATGCCCATCGCGCAGGATGAAAAAGGCGGCATGCAGCGCGATTATTGGTATTCGAGCGCCCGCACTCTGGCCCGCCTGGAGACCCCGGAGAGCATCGGCGCCGAGGCGGCGCGGCGCGCCCTTCGCCGGCTTCATGCACGCCGGGTTCCCACGCAGCGCGCGCCTATCGTCTTCGCGCCCGAGATCGCCCGCTCCATCGTCGGACACGTCTTTGAAGCCGCCAACGGAGACAGCATCTATCGCGGCGCTTCCTTCTGGGCCAACCAGCTCGGGCGGCAGGTTGCTTCCTCGAACATCACGGTCGTCGACGACGGGACCATACCCGGTGGCTTCGGGACGGCCCCCTTTGATGGAGAAGGCCTGCCCACGCGCCGTACTGTAATTCTCGAAAAGGGAGTGCTCCGGAATTACCTTCTGAACACTTATACGGCGCGCAAATTGAATATGCAGAGCACCGGCAATGCCTCGCGCGGACTCGCCGGCAACCCCGGGATTGGGGGCGGAAATGTCTTTCTGGAAAACGGCTCCGTTTCACCCCAGCAGATTCTAAAGAAGATCAAAAAAGGGCTTTACGTTACCGAACTGATGGGCTTCGGCATCAACATGGTGACCGGCGATTATTCTCGCGGAGCCTCCGGCCTGTGGATCGAAGACGGCGAGATCGCCTACGCCGTGGAAGAAGTGACCATCGCCGGCAATCTGAAGGAGATGCTCAACAACATTACAGAGATCGCGAACGACCTGGAGTTCCGCGGCTCAGTCGCCTCTCCGACCCTGCGCATCGAGGGGATGACGATCGCGGGAGAATAGCCTCGCAGCTTCGGGTCCGCCTCACTTCATTTCGGGAAACCGCCAGGCGGTTTTCCGAAGTGAGTTCACCGGCCGAAAATATTCGCTCTCGGACCCTCACGCCTGCTTGAAGAATGCTCTAGCCTTTGCATATCAGCCGGCACGCGGGAGCCGATCTTCAAATGTTGAGGCGCCGATGACATTCTGTCTCAAGAGAGCAAGAGATTTTCAAGTTCGTCCGTTCCGGGGCTCTCTCCTGTGCTCGTAGACTGCAGGCCGTTATGAGACACGCACTGGCACACTCGATTCCCTTTGACCCGGCAGATCCGCTCGCCGCTCTCGGCCGCTTGCCGGAGTCCCCGGGGGTTTTTGCTCTCTATCCCGCTGACCCGGCAAGCGAATTCCCCGCCGCCCGGCCACCGGAGCCGTACTTGAGCAAGACTCCGAATCTTCGCCGGCGGCTCATTCGCTTTCTGCGCAACGGGCATTCCGGGCCGGAGCCCGGACAGAGCGCTCCGGCACGGAGCCGGCGGCTGCAGTTGGCGCATATGGTCCGCCGCATCGAGTACACCGCTACCGGATCCGAGTTCGAATCCTCGCTTTGCCTCTACCAGGCATCACTCGGCGCGTTCGGAGATCGCGCGCGGAAGCGGCTTCGCCTGCGGCCACCGGCTTTCCTGCGTATGTCGCTGGATAATCCCTTTCCCCGCGTCTACCCCACCACGAAAATCAGCATGCGGGCTGCCAACATGCTCTTCGGTCCGTTCCCTTCGCGGGCCGCAGCCGAACGGTATGGCGAAGAGATGCTGAACCTCTTCCTCCTGCGCCGCTGCACCGATGACCTGCATCCCGATCCCAACTTTCCCGGATGCCCCTACTCCGAGATGAAGATGTGCCTGGCTCCATGTTTTGAGGGCTGTTCGGACGAGCGCTACCGGCAGGAATCGGAGGAAGTGCTGGCGTTTCTCTCGACTCAGGGCGCGTCCCTTCTGCGGAAGTTGGAGGCGGAACGCAACACTGCGTCCGAAGCGCTCGAGTTCGAACGCGCCGCAAGTCTCCATCAGAAGATTCAGAAGGTGCACGCAGCTCTTCACTTCGCCGGCGAAGCAGTCCGGCCGCTCGCCGCCCTCAACGGCGTTCTCGTTCAGCCGTCGTCTGAGCCCGGCGAGGTGGCGCTCTTCGGCCTGCGAAGCGGCGCGCTCCAGGGTCCGGTCCACTTTTCGACGATCGGGATGCGCCTCGCCAACGAGCAGTCCGGCTCCACTTCTCTGTTTTCCCAGCCCGTCGCAGTAGAGGCCGTTCCGTTGGAGCCGCCCGTCCTTGAGGCCAAGGCCAAACAGGAGCGCCGCCCGAACCTCTCTCCGCAAAAGAATATCCTGGAGCAGCGCCTGGAAGAAGCCCTCTCTCCGCTGCAGGACGTCCCGGACAAGCATCCCTCCTCACAGCTTCTCTCCGATCACCTCGCGCTGTTCACGCGCTGGTTCTACCGGCCGGCGGCGCGGCGCGAAGGGGAGATCGTCTTTGCCGAGGCCGATGGAGAGATCTCTCGCAAGGCTCTGCTGCGCGCCGTCTCGCGCGTTGCGGTTCGCGCGTTTGCCGGGATTCCCGATCCGGATGGCGGCGCGCCGGAGCGGCTCGATCAGACCTCCCGCTGATACACTAAGAGAATTGGAGAGTCTCCGTGGTCCAACTCTTACCCTCCATCCTCTCCGCCGACTTTGCCCATTTGGCTCGCGACGTTCAGGCAGCCGAGCGCGGGGGCGGCACGGTCATTCATGTTGACATCATGGACGGCCATTTTGTGCCCAATCTCACCATGGGTCCCCCAGTCGTCAAATCTCTGCGCAAGGTGACGGATCTGCCGCTGGACTGTCATCTGATGATCGAAAACCCCGACGAGTTCATTCCCGGATTTGCGGAGGCGGGCGCCAACTGGATCGGCGTGCACTATGAGGCCTGCCGGCACCTGCATCGCACGCTGGAACTCATCGCACAGCACGGAATGGAGCCGGGCGTAGTCATCAATCCGGCCACGCGGGTTGATTTGTTGATCGACGTTCTGCCCATGGTTCACCATGTGCTGGTGATGAGTGTGAATCCGGGATTTGGCGGCCAGAAGTTCATTGGTTTTTCTTTGGATAAAATCCGCAGGTTGGCGGAGCTCCGCAAGCAGCTTGAGCTTGACTTTGGAATCGAGGTCGATGGGGGAATCGCTCACGATACCGTCCGTTCCGTGGTCCAAGCAGGAGCAGACCTCCTCGTAGCAGGCAGTGCGGTGTATGATTCCGGTCATCCGGAGCACGCCGCGCGGGAACTGCTTGAAATGGCCCGGGAGGCAGAACGGCGCCGGTCCGAGGAAAGCTATTCTCCGGCTCGCGCTGCATCCTTCCAGCGTTGATTTGATCTTCAGGCTGGGTCCGGGAGAGGCCGTAGACAGAGCAAATGCGGCAATTTACCTTTCCAGTTGAGACACACCGGGAAGAGAATGCTCTAGACTTGAGATTGGCCGCCAGAAATCCCCAATTCCCTGGCGGCGGGCAGAGATCACTGCCCATGAGGTGCTATGAAGCGTTTTATACCCCAGGTTTCCACCGCATGCCTTCTGATCGCAATGGCGGCGTCGGCTCCAGCCGGAATCTTCAAAAAATCCGAGACTCAGCACAAACCGAACCCGTCGGATCCGCTCGCCGGCAACACGTCCAAACAGCCGGATAAAGAGCTCTTCGATAAGGCGATGCTGGCAATGAAGAAGGGCAGGTACGATGTCGCGCGCCTCGACCTTCAGACCTTGTTGAACACGTATCCGGAGTCCGAGTACCAGATGCGCGCCAAGCTTGCTGTGGGCGACAGCTGGTTCCGTGAGGGAGGGACGGCCGCTCTGACCCAGGCTGAGGGCGAGTATAAGGACTTCATCACCTTCTTCCCCAACCAGCCGGAAGCGGCGGAAGCGCAGATGCGCGTGGCCGACATCTACTACATGCAGATGGAAAAGCCGGATCGCGACCATACCAACGCCGATCGCGCCGAGCAGGAATACCGCACCATGATTCAGCAGTTCCCTGATTCGCCGCTGGTCCCCCGGGCGAAACAGAAGTTGCGTGAAGTGCAAGAGGTGCTCGCGGACCGCCAATTCGAGGTCGGCGCCTTCTATTCCTCGCATGAAAACTGGCCAGCAACGATCGCCCGCCTGCAGACCCTCACCGATCGTTACCCGCTCTACAGCCATAGCGATCTGGCGCTGATCGGCCTGGGAGACGCCTACGCGGCCGAGGCTCGCTATGCACAGTCGATCCCGAGCCTCAGCCCGAAGATCAAACAAGAGCTGATCAGGGCCTACGACGACCGCGCCGCAGACGCCTATACACGGGTGGTCACGCAGTATTCCACGGCTCCGCATGTCGAGGATGCCCGGGAGCGACTGATCGCACTCAATCGTCCGATCCCCGAGCCTACGCAACAGGAGCTTGCCGAAAGTGAGGCTGAAGAGCAGAGCCGCATCGGCGTTTCGCTCAAGGATCGAGCCTTGTTCCTGGTTAAACACGGCCCGACGACGGTAAATGCAGCGCGGATCGGCGAGCCGTCCTTGACGGATACCCCGCAGGTGACAGCTCCCGACATCAACGGCCAGAATCGCGATCTCTTCAATGCGGCAATCGGCGGCAAGCCTCTGCCGCCGCTGGGCGGCAACACTGCGGCGGCAGCGACCCAGGCTGCAAGCAACGCTCCCCCGGGCGCCCAGGGAGATAGCGGATCCCCTCTGCAACTGGAGGCTGTTCCCTCCGCGGATAGCG
The DNA here is from genome assembly GCA_035933805.1 of Acidobacteriaceae bacterium. GTDB lineage: Bacteria > Acidobacteriota > Terriglobia > Terriglobales > Acidobacteriaceae > PALSA-350. Next base: position 20,289 of record DASYYO010000088.1, read on the forward strand.
GCGGGGCGAACGGTGGCGGCCCGGCGATTGGAGCATCGATCGTAAGCCAAGGCGGAGATTCAGGGGGAGCAGCCGATTCGCAGGCTGCACCCGCTCAGGGAGCGCAAACCGATGGACAGAACGCCGCCCCGGCATCGGCTCCCTCCGGCTCACCTGCAACCGGAGCAGCCCCGGCAGCCGCGGCCACGCCCGGAGCCGTTACACCGCCAACCGGGGACGGCTTGCCGCCGCGATATCCGGGCGGCGTCGCTCCGATCCGGCCGGCAGACACCACTTTGCCTCCGGTTGAAAAACCGGCTGAAAGCGCAGCCCAGATCAACGATGTTCATGGCGGAAATGCAGCGCAGGTTCAGACCGGAACCGATACCGGATCGAGCAAGAAAAAGAAGAAGCAGCCCAAGTACAACTCGAGCGACGAGTCTTCCAGCAGCCACAAGAAGAAGAAAGGCCTGGACAAGCTGAACCCCTTCTAACGGTTCGCTGTGATTTGGGATTTCCCCTTCAGCGCCGCCCGCTCGGGCGGCGCTTTGTTTTCCGAGTTGAACGCAGGGCCGGACGCCATGGATGGGAGGGATTTTTTGCCTCCGTATGCCCCGCTTCGGCGGGTTATTGGCGGCCTCAACCGTCCCCGGGGCTGTGCTATCGTGAAGGAAAAGAAGCGTGTATCGAATGTCGCGTGATTTACCGAAAGCCTACGATCCTGGAGCAATAGAAGACCGCTGGTCCGAGTACTGGGTTGAGCAGGAGTTGTTTCACCAGCCATCGCCCGTCACTGCTCCCGCTTCCCCGCTCTTCACAATTCTTCTTCCTCCGCCGAATGTCACCGGCCGGCTCCACATGGGCCACATGCTCAACCAGACGGAGATGGATATTCTTACCCGCTGGCGCCGCATGTCCGGCGATCTGGCTCTGTGGGTTCCAGGCACCGACCACGCCGGAATTGCGACTCAGATGATGGTGGAGCGTCAGATCGCGGCCGAAGGAAAAACCCGTCACGACCTCGGCCGCGACGCCTTCATCGAGCGGATCTGGGAATGGAAGCGGCATTACGGAGGAGCCATTCTGGACCAGATGAAGCGGCTCGGCGCAAGCGTCGACTGGTCCCGCGAGTACTTCACGATGGATGCCGGGCTCTCGGCTGCGGTTCGCGAGGCCTTTGTCCGCTTGCATGAGCAGGGTCTGATCTATCGCGGAGCCTACATCGTCAACTGGTGTCCTCGCTGCCAGACGGCTCTCTCCGACCTCGAGGTCGTGCATGAGGAACAGCAGGGAAAGCTGTGGGAGATCCGCTATCCGGTGGCCGGAGAAAGCGGCTATGTGACAGTGGCTACCACCCGGCCGGAGACGATGCTGGGCGACGTTGCCGTCGCCGTTCACCCGGAGGACGAACGGTATCGCGCCGTTCACGGCAAAATGCTGCGCTTGCCTCTCACCCGCCGAGAAATTCCCGTGGTGACCGACCCATGGGTCAGCCCTGATTTTGGCACCGGCGCTGTCAAGATCACTCCGGCACACGATCCCAACGACTTCGCTCTCGCCGAGCGGCACGGGCTGCCTTCCGTCAACGTGATGGATGAGACAGCGCACATGAGCGCAGCGGCCGGAGCCTACGCCGGGCTGGATCGCTTCGCTGCGCGCAGAAGAATTCTCGAGGATCTGCAGGCGCACCAACTGCTGGCGGCGACGCGCGATCACATCAACTCGATCGGCAAGTGCGACCGCTGCGGCACGATCGTCGAACCGCGCCTTTCCACGCAATGGTTCATCCGGATTCAGCCGCTCGCCGATAAGGCGATCGCTGCCGTCGAACAGGGGCATATCACCTTCACGCCGGAGCAGTACCAGAAGACCTATTTCGAGTGGATGCGGAATATTCATGACTGGTGCATCTCGCGCCAGCTCTGGTGGGGACATCGCATCCCGGCGTGGCACTGCCCGGAGTGCCGCCACATCACCGTGGCTCGTACGACGCCCGAAGCCTGCGAACATTGCGGCAGCGGCCGCATCGAGCAGGAGACGGACGTTCTCGACACCTGGTTCTCTTCCGGGCTTCTGCCCTTTTCCGTCTTCGGATGGCCGGAAAAGACGAGTGATCTCGAAGTCTTTTATCCCACCCAGCTCCTGGTGACCGGTTTCGACATCCTCTTTTTCTGGGTGGCGAGAATGATCATGCTGGGCTGCCACTTCATGCTGGATGTCCCCCTGGCGGACGGCAGCCGGCGCACTCTCCAGGATGCTG
>DASYYO010000050.1:0-10063 GCA_035933805.1 Acidobacteriaceae bacterium
TTCCACTCCTCGCGCAGGGATGCGCCGGCCTGCGGGTCGGAGTCGACGATCGCAGCCAGATGAACCGGAGGCGCGGCTCCGGCGGAGCCGGCCGCGGCCTCTTCGAGATCACGATAGACGCGAAGATGATTGCGGCCGAAGGCTCCAGCGCCGGCTACTGCGATGTTCAGTCTCGCGGGCAAACCGGTTTACCTGTTTTCCCGGGCTGGGGAAGCAGGCGCTTTGCCGGAGCCGCCGGACAAAGAATGGCCGGCGAGTGCACACCGGCCGCGGAAGGGGCGTTGCGCGTTCTTCACTTCGCCTGCACTGCACGAAGGCATTTCGAGTAGAGATCCAGCAGTTGAGCGATCTGATCTTCCGTCTTGGGCGTCGAACCGGCGACAAAACCGGTGGAGGGTGAGGTTGTGCGCCCGACACCGGCGGACGCCGCCACAAATTTCAAAAGATCCAAAGCAATATCTTCGTTCCGGCGAGAGCCGCTGACGGGGGGTACAGCCTGTTCCATGAGGTTCCTCCGTCGAGATGCTACCAGAACTCGCCGCTTCGCGGAGATTCGGCGATCCGCCCGGCGGGTTCGGCACAGAAGCTGCTTCAGAAACCAGAGGTCCGCAACGTTGAAGTATGCTACTAAAAGAGTTCTGCGCGACTCGAGAGCAACCTTGGGTGAAAGCTCATGATCTGGACTGGTTGAGCATCGAGCAGCGCTTGATCAGGAGAGCGGATTGGCTGTTTCGGCCACACAGGAGATTCGCCGCATGCGGGGCGGAGCACAAAGCCATCTCATGCTCGCCTCCGATGGCAAGCTCTATGTTGTCAAGTTCCAGAATAATCCTCAGCACATGCGGGTTCTTGCCAATGAGCTGCTCGCCACGCGGCTGGGCGCCGCCATCGGACTCACGGTTCCTCACTGCGACGTGGTGGAAGTATCCGATTGGCTCGTCCGCCACACTCCGGACCTGACGGTGGAGATGCGCGGGGCAAGCCGGCCGTGCCAGCCGGGCCTGCACTTCGGCTCCCAACTGGTCGGAGGGCTGATGCCCGGCCAGGTGGTGGACTATCTGCCCGAACAACTTCTGCTGGAGACGAGAAATCTTGCCGAGTTCGCCGGCATCCTGGCGCTCGACAAGTGGACATGCAACGTCAACGGCCGGCAGGCTGTTTATCAGAAGACTCCCCGGGAGCGGCGCTACCGGACATTTTTTATCGACCAGGGCTATTGCTTCCACGCCGGTGAATGGAAGTTCGCTGACGCTCCCTTGCGCGGAGTCTTCCCGCAGAACTCGGTCTATCGCGGTATCGTCGGGTGGCAGAGTCTGGAGCCGTGGCTGACCCGGATTGAGACGATGGACCCCGCGGTCGCCTGGGAGATCGCTGCCAGCGTTCCTCCAGAGTGGTACGGGGGAGACCTGGGAACCATCGAGCGGCTGATCGATCAACTGCTTGAACGGCGCACGCGGGTACGGGAGTTGATCGTGCAATTCCGGGATTCGTCGCGCCAACCTTTCCCTAATTGGGGCGTGGCGCCGGAAGATCTTCGGCTGAAGAGCTTTCCCGATCCGGAATCGATGCATGATATTGGGAAGGGCGGCCGGGTGATGTAGCCAAGGCGGCTTTCCATCGCATGCTTCCGTCTCCAAAGCTGGGGCAGGACTGGAAGCATGACGGCAGTTGGGCTCTCTTCCGGACCGAAGGGCGGCGCCCGGCAAGAGCGGTGTCCCGGGAACACCCGGAAGCAATAGATCTGCCCTTGAGGAGCGCGACAGAGCCTTGGCGAACCGGAAAGAATGCGAATTCCAGCTGATCCGCTACGTTCCGGACGCGGTAAAGAACGAGTTTGTGAACATCGGCGTGATCCTGCGCGCGAGCGGCGCCGACGCGCAGCGCGCGGTTCGCTTTACCAAAGACTGGAGCCGGGTTCGCTGCATCGATCCGGATGCCGACACGGCGATGCTTGAGGCCCTGGAGATCGAGATCGGCCGGCGTCTGGAGCTCCAGGCGGATGTCAGCGAGACCAGGCCCCTGCTTGCGCTGCTGGAGGATTCCCTTTCGAACGCCCTGCAGATGACGGAAGCCAAGGCATTCCTCGCCGAGAGCTTCATCACCGGCCTGGAGCAGTTGCTGCGCCTCTATGTGGAGCCCATCAAGCGGGAACGGGGCAGCAGGCGCAGCGTGCGAGCCTCCATCCATGCCTCCATGCGCGCTCAGTTCGAGCGCGCGGGCGTGTGGACCCTGCTGCGAAAGCAGATCGCGGCCTCTGACTATACGCGGCCCGGCGACCCTCTGCGCATCGATTGCGGATACCGGCCGAACGGGGTGGTCCGCATGTTTCAGGCAGTCGCGCTCGAAGGAGACGCCGAAGCCGCCAAGGTCCTGGCCTTTAGCGCGCGCGGTCTCAAGGAAGGCTTGGCCAGAGTGGAAAACGCCAATCTCGAGCTGACTGCCATCATCGACCCGATCCGAAGATCCGGGGAAGAGGAGCCCGGAGAAGAGCGAATCGCTCATTACCGCTTCGCCGTCGAGACGATGGAGGAGCACGAGATCCGCGTTCTGACCACCTCCGATCTGCCACGGATCGCCGAGACCGCGCGCCGGGAGCTTCGGGCTTGAAGTCACCCGCCGGGAGCTGCCGCTCGCTATAATCGGCAGAATGACCGACTCTCAGGCTCCTTTGGTGGGCGTAGTCATGGGGAGCAAGAGCGACTACGAGACGCTTGCACCCTGCGTCGATCTCCTGCGCGAGTTCTCCGTGCCCCATGAGGCGCGTGTCGTCTCCGCACATCGAACCCCCGATTGGCTGTTTGCCTATGCCGCAGAGGCGGAAGGGCGCGGGCTCAAAATCATCATCGCGGGGGCAGGCGGCGCCGCACATCTGCCGGGGATGATCGCGGCCAAGACGACTCTTCCGGTGCTTGGCGTTCCCGTTCCGGCCACAATCCTCAATGGAATTGATTCGCTGCTCTCCATCGTGCAGATGCCCAAGGGCGTTCCGGTGGCAACCCTGGCGATCGGCAAGCCGGGAGCGGCGAACGCCGCCCTGCTGGCGATCTCTATCCTGGCTCTCAATAACCCCGCGTTGGCTGAGCAGCTTCGCCGCTGGCGCAACTCGCGCAGCCAGGAAGTGCTGGAACAGGTGCTGCCCGGATGAGCGCCATTCTTCCCGGAGCAACGATCGGAATTCTTGGCGGTGGACAGCTCGGGCGAATGACTGCCATGGCTGCGCGATCCCTGGGGTACCGGGTCCAGGTCATGGATCCTGATCCTTCCTGCCCGGCCCGCTTCGTCGTCGATGCATGCTTCGAAGGCTCCTGGGATGATGCGCGTGCGGCGGCCGATCTCGCCCGCGGTTCCGACGTCGTAACCCTGGAGATCGAGCAGATTTCGATGGCAGCTCTTGAGGCAGCGGCCAGGTACGCGCCGGTGCGTCCCGGGGCGGAGCTGCTGCGCATCGTGCAGGATCGAATCCTGCAAAAGAAATGGCTGCGGGAGAACGGCTTTCCGGTCGGCCCATACCGGACCATCGAGTCGGCGGCCGATCTGGTGGACGCATGTTCCCAGCTTGGCGGCAGAATCTATCTCAAGCGATCCCACGGTGGCTATGATGGCCGCGGCCAGCTCAGGCTCGATCTGGAGACCGGCGCGCCGGGCCCAGGGAGCCGCGACCTCGAACAGCGCGCTGCCTCTGCCTGGGCCGGCCTGGGCGAAGCGCCGTGCGTGGCGGAACAGGGGCTCGATCTGAAGCTTGAGCTCTCCGTCATGGTGGCGCGCACACCGGACGGAGGGATTCGCGCCTATCCCTCGGCCGCCAACCACCATGAAGATCAGATCCTTGTCTGGAGCGTGCTGCCCTCTTCCATACCCGAGAGCCTGGAAGCAGCGGCGCAGGGCATCGCGGTCTCGATGGCGGAGAAGTTGAAGCTTGAGGGATTGCTGGCAGTCGAGATGTTCCTCACCCGTGACGGCAGCCTCTATGTGAATGAGCTTGCGCCGCGCCCCCACAACAGCTACCACGCCAGCGAGCGGTGCTGCGTGACCAGCCAGTTCGAGCAAGCGGTGCGCGCAGTGTGCAATCTTCCGCTGGGCGAGGTGAGGATCATCCGTCCGGGGGCGATCGCCAATCTGCTCGGGGATCTCTGGCTGGGGCAGGAGCCGCGCTTCGATCTCGCGCTGGCTGTGCCGGAGGTGCGCCTGCATCTCTATGAAAAGCACACGCCGCGCAAAGGGCGGAAGATGGGGCATCTCTCGGCGACGGCGGACACACCCGAAGAAGCGGTGGCGCGCGTTCTTGAGGCCAAGAGCTATCTCTGAGAGCAGATCCCCTGAGGCCCCGGCGGAGCGCGGCATCCCGGAAGCGCCGGATGATGCAAATTCGTGGAGCGGAGGGGTCTGCCGGCCTCAGAGCCGCAGACCCCTCCTTCGGTAGATCGACAGGTCGCCGGCGCCTAGCCGATATCCTCGTTCCAGTTCTCCAGGTATTTCTTGACCTCGGCCATGAACTTGCCGGCATCCGCGCCATCGATGATCCGGTGATCGAAGCCGAGTGTCAGCCGGATAATATTGCGGACGGCGATGGAGTCATAGCCGCTCTCATCCGTAACCACGGTAGGCTCTTTGAAGAGACCGCCTACGCCGAGGATGGCCGCTTCCGGCTGGTTGATCACCGGCGTTCCGAACTGCTCTCCGAAGATTCCCGGATTCGTAATCGTAAAGGTCCCGGAGCCGACCTCGTCCGGCTTGAGCTTCTTGGAGCGGGCTCTTTCCGCCAGATCGGCGATGGCGCGCGCGATGCCGAGAAAATTGCGCTCCTCCGCCTGCTTGATGACGGGGACGATCAACCCCCAGTCGAGCGCAACGGCAATCCCCAGGTTCACGCTCTTGTGATAGCGGATCGCGTCGCCTTCCATGGATGCGTTCACGATCGGCATCTTGCGCAGCGTGGCGATCACTGCCCGGGAAAGAAACGGCATGTAGGTGAGCTTGACGCCGTTCCGCTGCTCGTACTTGTTCTTCTCTTTCTCGCGAATGCGCACGATCCGACTCATGTCGATCTTGAACACGGTGTGCACGTGAGCGCTGGTGCGCTTGGAATCGACCATCCGCTGGGCAATGATCGAACGCATCTTGCTCAGGGGCACCAGCTGGTCGCCCGCCATCTCGGCACCGGGCGCCGGAGCCTTGGCCGCCGCCACAGCGGGAGCCGGGGCGGGACGCGGGGGCGCCTGCGGCGCCGCTGCTACGGGTGCGGGCGTTGCAGGCGCAGGTGCGGCGGGCGCCGCCTGGCCGCCCTTGGACAGGAAGCCCAGCACATCCTCCTTGGTGACTCTTCCGCCTAGTCCGGTAGAAGGAACCTGCCGCAGATCCAGATTGTTTTCCTTGGCCAGCTTGCGCACCAGGGGCGAGGAGCGCACCCGCTCCGCAGCGCTCGGGGCCGCAGGTGCAGCCTCTGCTGCGGCGGCTGCCGGAGCTGCCGCCGGAGCACTTGGGGCCGCAGCGGCCGGCGTTGCCGCAGCACTCGGCGTTGCCGCAGCACTCGGCGTTGCCGCAGCACTCGGCGTTGCCGCAGCACTCGGCGTTGCCGCAGCGGATGCGCCCGCGGCGCCGCCCAGCACGGCCACTACTGTGTTGATCTGAACCGTCGTACCCGCTGGGACCTTGATCTCTGAAAGTACGCCGCTCTCCGGCGACGGAATCTCCGCGTCCACCTTGTCGGTTGAGATCTCGAAGAGGGGTTCGTCTTTCTGGACCGAATCGCCCGGGTTCTTCAGCCACTTGGTGATGGTGCCTTCGAAGATCGACTCGCCCATCTGGGGCATGACGACCTCCACGGCAGAAGCGGGAGCGGAGGAGGCAGCAGCAGGCGCGGCGGCAGCGGGAGCCGCCTGGGGCGCAGCGTTCGGCGTTGCCGCAGCATTCGGCGTTGCCGCAGCGGACGGCGTTGGCGCCTTTGCTTCGGCGCCTTCTTCTCCGATGACCCCGACGACGGTGTTGATCTGAACTGTGTTTCCTTCCCCTATCTTGACCTCGGTCAAGACGCCGCTTGCCGGAGATGGGATTTCGGCATCCACCTTGTCGGTTGAGATCTCAAAGAGCGGCTCGTCTTTTTGCACGGAGTCGCCCGGCTTCTTCAGCCACTTGGTGATGGTGCCTTCAAAGATCGACTCCCCCATCTGGGGCATGATTACATCGGTCGGCATGGATTCCCTTTCAGATCTTCCTTAGAGCGGAACTCACTATATTAGAGCATTCCCGGATGCGGCTCCAGCGGCCGCGGCCTGTCTCGCAGAGAGCCTCCCGCACCGTCTCAAGCCTCGCTCCGCAACGGCGGAACAGGATCGCGGCCGAGCTCCTCCAGAGAGTCCAGCCACAGCACCGGCTGGACGAAGACGCGCCCGAAGTGGCGAGCGATGGAATTGGAGACTTCCAGCATGGAAGGCAGGGCATGCGTTTGCGTGTCGATCTCCTCTTCGATGCTGGTCACCCCGCGATCGGCAATCCCACAGGGCACGATCCACTCGAAATCCTTCAAGTCGGAGGTGACGTTCAGCGCGAAGCCGTGCGAGGTGACGGCACGCGAGATGTGTACACCGATCGCCGCAATCTTCTTCTCAGGAACCTTGCCGCCCGGCATCGTCCACACACCCGTTCGTCCGGCGATGCGCTCGGTCAGGATTCCGAAGTCCGCGCAAGTGCGGATCAGGACCTCCTCCAGCTTGCGGACATATTCCACAGCTCCCAGGCGGGGCACGCATCCCCGCAGATCGAAGATCGGATAACCCACCAGCTGTCCGGGACCGTGGTAGGTGACATCTCCGCCCCGGTTGGTCTCTACGATGCGAACACCCCGCCGTTCGAGCGTGTGATCGTCCGCCAGGATGTGCTCACGTCTGGAGTTGCGGCCGAGGGTGAGAACAGGAGGATGTTCCAGCAGCAGGAGGGTATCGGGGAGCCGTTCTTCCTTGCGCAGTTGAACCAGGCGCTCCTGCAAACCCAGGGCTTCCCGGTACTCCACGCGGCCGAGATAGACAAGCGAGATCATAGGAAAGGAGCCGCGGTGCTGCATGGGCCGGGCGAAGGGGACGGTCCGTCCCCTTCGTCCTCAAGGATTTCTGCTCTCAGCCGCGCCGCATCACGCGTTGATGGCCATGTTCTCCACGCTGGAAAACGCGTCCAGCATGGCTTCGGAGAGCGTGGGGTGGGCGTGGATGGTAAACATCATGTCCTCGACAGTCGCCTCCAGCTCGAGAGCTGCGACGCCTTCGGCCACCAGCTCCGTGGCTTGCGGCCCGAGGATGTGCACGCCGAGAACCTCGCCGTACTTGGCATCGGCCACGATCTTGATGAAACCCTCATGCGAGCCCACGATGGAGGCCTTGGAGTTTGCCGAGAAGGGAAACTTGCCGACCTTGACCTGCAGGCCTTTCTCCCTGGCCTGAGCCTCCGTCAGCCCCACGCTGCCGATCTGCGGCTCGCAATAGGTGCAGGCGGGAATCCGGTCCCGGCGAACCGGGCGCGCACTTCTGCCGGCCACCCTGGCCGCAACCACCACTCCTGCCATGGCGCCCACGTGCGCCAGCTGCGGCAGGCCGGCGACGATGTCGCCGACGGCAAAGATGCCGGGCTCATCGGTCTGCATCCACTCATTTGTTCTGATGAAGCCCCGCTCCACCTTGACATTGACCTTTTCGAGCCCGAGATTCTCCGTCCGCGGAGCGCGTCCCACGGCGACCAGGACCTTCTCCGCCTCCTTGACGATCTGCTTGCCATCGGAACCCGTGAAGGTGACCTTGACGCCGGTCTTGGTCTTCTCCACCGTCTCCACCTTGGCGCCGGTGTGGGTCTCGATTCCCCGCTTGCGAAACGAGCGCGCCAGCTCTTTGCTCACGTCTTCGTCTTCGTTGGGAACAAGGCGAGACAGGTATTCGACGACGGTGATCTCGCTGCCGAAGCTCTTGAAGATGGAGCCGAACTCCACGCCCACCGCACCGGCGCCGATCACCACCATGGATTTCGGAATCTGCGCGATGCGCAGAATCTCCATGTTGGTGAGGATGCGGTCGTCCGGTTCCAGCCCGGGCAGCATGCGCGCATCCGAACCAGTGGCGAGCACAACGTTCTTCGACTTGATCTCCTGATCGCCTCCCTTGCCGCTCACCAGAACCGTGTGGATGCCGTCTTTGGCAGGCCCTGTCAGCCGGCCCGTCCCAGAGACCGTGGTGACCTTGTTCTTGCGCATCAGAAAGTCGAGGCCCTTGGCATGCTTGACGACGATTCCGTTCTTGCGGTCGAGGATCGCCTGCCAGTTGATCGCGAGTTTGCCGACCCCCTCCACGCCATAGTCCTTGGCGTGCTGCACATGCTCATAGACCTCGGCGTTGAACAGCAGAGACTTCGTCGGAATGCAGCCCCAGTGGAGGCAGGTTCCCCCCAGCTTCTCTTCTCTCTCGATGAGGGCAACCTTCAGTCCATATTGTCCGGCGCGGATGGCAGCGGTATAGCCCGCCGGTCCCCCGCCGATGATCGCGATGTCGTACATTGTTTCCGCCAAAGGAAGCTCCCTCAAGAGTGATTTGCCTGGTGGGCTTTGGATGCGGGTATGACCGCTCTCGAACCAAACACTTCATTCTAGAGCATGGGCTGCATTCCCGGACGCCTCCGCCGGCGAGCCTGCTGTGGCGCAGGCTCGCCGGCGTTTATGCCACACTGAACGGGTGCGACCGCACCTCGCTACACTCCTCGACGATTTCCGGCGGAACGCGAGCCAGCTTGCCGTGGTCACTCACCGCGGCAACCGGCGCTTCCCGGCCACGTACGGACAATTGGCGGAGCTGAGCGCGCGCTTTGCCGGGGAGCTGGAGCGGCGCGGGCTTCGCGCCGGAGACCGCCTGCTGATCTGGGGCGACAACTCCGTCGAATGGGTTGCCGCATTCTTCGGGTGCGTTCTGCGGGGAGTCCTCGCCGTGCCCCTGGATGTGGCCAGCGGAACGGAGTTCGCGCGCCGAGTCGCCTCCGAGGTCCAGCCGCGGCTGATGACGGGAAACCCCGCTTTGCTTGGCCGCCTCGGCTCCTCCATCCCCGTGCTGGGCTTCTCGTCTTTCCTGGAATCTCTGCCCGAGCCGCTCTATGCTCCTCTGCCCGGGCTCTCCCGCGAAACCATTTTGCAGATCGTCTTCACCTCGGGAACGACGGCGGAGCCCAAAGGTATTGTCCACACCCACGGCAACGTCCTGGCCTCGATCGATCCGCTGGAAGAGGAGCTCCGCAAATACCTGCGCTATGAGCGATGGGTTCATCCGCTGCGCATTCTGCACACGCTGCCGCTCAGCCATGTCTTCGGTCAGTTCATGGGCCTGTGGGTGCCGCCGCTGCTCACCGCCGAGGTGCACTTCGAATCGCGGGCGGAGGCCTCCCGGCTGATTCGAACCATTCACCAGGAGCGAATCTCCGTGCTCGCGGCCGTTCCCCGCGTGCTCGACCTTCTGCGAACTTCTCTGGTGGCGGAGATGCCCGAGCTTCCGGCGCTGCTGGCAGCGTCACGGGAAGTGCCCGTGTGGAAGAGGTGGTGGCGCTTCCGCCGGCTGCACCGGCGCTTCGGCATGAAGTTCTGGGCTTTGGTCTGCGGGGGAGCGGCGGTTTCGGCTGAGTTGGAAGACTTCTGGACCACCGCGGCATTCGCGGTGATCCAGGGCTATGGAATGACCGAGACGACGGCGCTGGTGACCTTGAATCACCCCTTCAAGCGGGCGCAGGGGAGCATCGGCCGGCCGCTTCGCGGGCGGGAGGTACAGATCGGTCCGGATGGCGAGATCCTGGTACGCGGCGCATCCATTGCCGAACAGATCTGGCAGCAGGGGCGGATGCAACAGCGTCCGGAAGGCTGGCTGGCGACCGGCGATCTGGCTGCTCGTGACGCCCGCGGCGAGCTGGTCTTCGCCGGCCGCAAGAGCGATGTGATTGTCACCGCCGCCGGCCTCAATCTCTATCCGCAGGATCTGGAAGCGGCTCTCCAGAAGCAGACGGCTGTTCGCGAGGCGATCGTGGTTCCCTACGCATCCTCGGCAGGCCCCAT
>DASYYO010000163.1:0-4382 GCA_035933805.1 Acidobacteriaceae bacterium
GAAGGCGGCAACATCTACGAAGAGCTTCTGCGTCAGCAGTTGGCGATAGCCCGCTTCCCATCCGATGAGCACTTCGGGCCGGAATTTCGGATTGCCTCGAATCTCGACAAAGAGCGGGGGCGCAGGGACTGCGTTGCCGATCAGCGTGAGATTCCTGTCCAGCCTTCCGGGGATCCGCAGGGCGCGCGAGACTGCGCCCCAGATGGCCTGGTGCGCAGACGGATTCCACAGGAGACGCGCACTGGGCTCGGTTCCCAGCCCGCTGAAATTGTTGTCCTCAAACTTCGAACCGAGCGTGAGCTCCAGGCGGTTGGGTACAAGCTGCAACGAATCCTGAAGGAACCAGCTATAGATGAAATCGTTCTGCCGGTGGGGCTCGAAGTCTACTGTCGCCTGACGCTGGAGGATGTAGCTGGGGCTTTGCCTGAGGCCCGCGCCGAGAATGATGTCCTGCCGGGGCAAAGAGGCGATGTGGTCGATGAAGTCGAGATCAAAGGTATTACGCGTCTCACTGAACTGCGGCGTCCGCCGGTTGGTGCGATCGAAGTAGCCTTGCAGATAGAAGTTCGATCGGCTGTTCACCTGCCGGTTCCAGCGAATGTTGAGGTTCCCGCCAGAGACGGCTTCCGGAGCGTCGGTAACCAGCTGCTCCGGAGGGAAGAACTCGCCGACGACGGTTTGCGCGCCGGATTTTCCTTGGTAGATGTCCGCCGAGGCCGTCAGCGTATCCCGGGCGGCCGGCTCCCAGTCGGCGCGGAATCCGCCCCGCTCCTGATGCCAGCGGTCGTAGGGATCGTGCCCCGGATTCAGCTCCGGACCGCGGTTGAAGCCCTTGGCAAAAACACGGAACTGGAAGCGATTGGTGGGCCGCAGACCTTGCTGAATCTCACCGGTGAAGCGGTCCACAGGACTTCCGCCGGCAGCGCTCGCCATTGAACCCTGCGTCTCGCTCGCGCGCTTGGTGACGATGTTGATGACTCCATTGACCGCGTTCGGTCCCCAGATGGAGGCCGCCGGACCACGAATCACCTCGATGCGATCGATATCTTCGAAGACGAGATCCTGGACATCCCAATAGACTCCTTCGAAAAGGGGCGTATACACGCTGCGGCCGTCGATCAGAACCAGGATGGCCTTGGAGAATTGGCTGTTGAAGCCGCGGATGGCAACTGCCCATTGATCGCTTTGGCTGCGGGAGACCTGGACTCCTGGAACCAGCCGCAACAGCTCAGGGAGGCTGGTCGCGCCGGAGCGGCGAATGTCGTCCTGCGTCAGCACGTAGACGGCGGCGGGCGTCTTCCAGACCTCCTCCGGCTGTTTGGAAACCGTAGTGACCTGAAGTTTTCCGAGCTGTTCCAGGGAGAGCGATTTGAGCTGCTCCTCGGCCGCGGCGTAGGGAGCGCCCTCCGCCGGGAGGGCGCCGAAGCTCCACAGGCACGCCACCATCAGCAGGAGCGCCAGCTTTCTGTTGACCCTGCAATTGCGATCAGTCATAGCGACGTGTTCACCGCCGGCTGAAATGCAAGGGTCCGCTGGAGCCTGGGTGGAATCAAGCCGGCCTCTCGGAGGGGCGGGTTGGACCGAAAACCGCCGCCTGCGGCCGGAGGCTACCGGCGAGCCGCTCCGGGCTGCTCCGGACCTGAGTCGTGCCGATCATCGTTGTTCACCAGTTTCGAGAGAGTGGCAATGAGTAGTTCAGGCTGGCCTTTGCGAACGAAGGCGCAGACAAAGGGCGCTATGTCACTGGGCAGGCCAAACACATCAGAGAGGACGACGATCCGTGCGTCCGCGTACCGTTGGCGGAGAATCTGCGCCGCGTCTACCGCGGTCATGCTGCCGGTCAGCCGGTAATCCAGCAGGACAAGGTCGACAGAAGAGTTTTCGGGAAGATCGATGCCGTTTCCGTGAACCAGGGCCGGGACGCTGTGAAATCCAGCGGCATTCAAGATCCAGGTGTAAATCTGAAGGTGAGAAGGATCATCGTCGACAATGAGAATAGACGGTCTTCCGTCCATGGAGTTCCCTTCAGCTCCGGGAGCACGGGGAGTTCGGTTTTTCTCTTGCGACGTCGAGCGGCGCAGGTCCAACCGCGGCAGTCTGTCTCTCGAAGAACTGCCTCTGGCACGCGTAGCGCGGATTCGCATGTTTTCCAATCGCATTTTCAAACAGCTACTATACCCTGCGCTTCGCGGGAACGCTCAAGAAGTCTCTCCATGTGCCGAAATTGTAATCACGAAAGAATTTCGATGAAATTCCCGAACCTGGAGTTGCTTTTCCGGTGTCATGCAGGATGCCCGGGCCTGTACCCGGGGACCGGAGAAGAGACTCAAGGCTGGAGATAGCCGCCGCCGCGGTGCTCGCCTGTTTTGAGCTCGACTTCGAACTCCAGCTCCCGATCGGTCGTCATATCCCAGCCGAAGCCCACCAGTGTCTTCTCCTGGATACTGGCGATGCGCACGCCGTCCCAACTCAGGCGGCCGGTTCGCCATGCGATGCCATCGCGCCCCCAGGCCAGAAGGGTATGGAAACCGGCAAAGAGCAGGAGATCCAGATGCGGCAAGGGATGGATGGCGGTCACGGGACGGTATTCCACCTGTTCCCACCAGCGCGGACGGACAGTGTCGATGAGATAGGCATAACCCCCGGCCACCACGCACATCCACTCGGGATCGGGACAGGCCCAAATGCCGGAGATCGCCAGCGGGCTGGAGAAGCCGAGGGCGCAGGTCGCCAGAAATGGCAGCGTGTCGATGCCTTCGGGCGGATGGCCGGCATCCGCCGGCACGGTTCCTCCGCCGGCTGCGGGCCTCACGAGCACCTCAAGCGCTCCCCGCTCGACTTCTTCGACTTCGGCCGGATAGACGAACTGACGGGCAGGGAGGATCAGAGGGCGGCTGGGTAGCACCTCCGCTTCCCATACATGCGCGAAGCTCAAATCGATCACCAATGGTGAGGCCGCTCCAAAGACCATGAATTTCGCGGGATCATGATTTCCGCGGGCCATGACTTCCGCGCGATCCTGCGGTCGGATAGAGCGATTTTATCCTTTGCCGGAGGAACGGAAATGTTCCCAGCCGTGGCGTTCCAGGGGGATGCGGCGGCCATCTTCGGTCAGCATCTCGATCGGCCGTCGAGAGTTCCGTCTCTTCATGCTGCCGATGGCGCGCACCTGGACTCCGCCCAGCGTGGCCGGGACTGCGGCCGCGGGCGGGGCAGTGAAGAGTAGCTCATAATCCTCGCCCCCGTGCAGAGCCTCCTCGAGAGTCGCCTGGGGAGCGATGGGCAGTGCCTGGAGACGGACCAGTGCGGAGAGCCTGCTCTCCTCGCAAAGGTGGCCGAGATCTGTCGAGAGCCCGTCGCTCAAGTCGATGGCGGCCGTGGCCATGCCGCGCCGCACCAGCTCTCTTCCCACAGCGAGCCGCGGGTCGGGATAGAAGTGGGGATGAGGGCCCTTACCGACTTTGATTTTTGCCGATGGCCGCTCGTGGTGAAGATCGCGAATGCGGCGCAGCTCGGCGGCGGCCCCGCCCAGCTCGCCGGTGACGTAGAGGATGTCTCCGGCGCGAGCTCCGGACCGCAGCAAAGCCTTGCCCGAGGGCACGCTGCCCAGCAGCAGGATATCGGCGGTTACCAGGCCGCTCCCGGGCTTCTCCGCGAGCGATGGAGACTCGGCTGTGTCCCCGCCGGCTAGCGGTACTCCGTGCCGTTCGGCCAGCAGCATAAACCCGTCGAGAAACCTCTCCACCCATCGTCCGCTGAGCTCGCGGGGAACGGCCAGGGAAAGGAAGGCCGCCTGGGGGCGGGCGCCCATTGCCGCCACGTCGCTTAAGCCCCGCGCCAGGCAACGGTGCCCCGCGCTCTCCGGAGGGTGCCAGTCGCGGCGGAAGTGGACCCTCTCCAGGGAGAGATCCGTCGTCACCACCAGGTCTTCTCCCGGCAAGGGCCGAAGCACGGCGCAATCGTCGCCTATGCCCAGCCTCAGGATGGTGCTCTTGCCGCGTCCCTGGCGGAGTGCCCGCTCACGGATCATCGCGATCAGCTCCAGCTCGCCGCGTTTGCGCCGCCGGAGTTTGCCTTCAGTCATGCCGCCAGAATACCGCGCCGTCCTTCGCCGTTCCGCGCTGCGTGCGAGCTGGCAAGGGAAGATGGACTTCAAAAGCAAGAGGCCGCCCGCAGGCGGCCTCTTGGGACAAGGAGACTTCCTTCGCTCAATCGGCCGGGACCGAAGCCTGCTCTTCTTCAAAAACAGAGGCTGGATCCAGACCCAGGGCTTTAGCGACCCGCTTCCCGTATTCGCGATCGGCCTTGTAGAAGTGCGTCAACTGCAAACGCTGAATGCGCTCCGGCGCTTCGCCCCGGCTCCCGGCGATGTTTTCCGCCAG
>DASYYO010000187.1:0-3225 GCA_035933805.1 Acidobacteriaceae bacterium
GGTCCCTTGATCCCTGTCCTCAATGACCAGATCGACCACTTCTGCCTGGCGGATATGCAGCCCGGGCTGGCTTTCCAGTACCTCGCGCATCTTCACGCGATAGAGTTGCTTGTCGCACTGGGCGCGTGGGCTCCATACGGCGGGACCACGTGAAGTATTGAGCAGGCGGAACTGGATTCCGACCGCATCGGCCACTTCGCCCATGATGCCTCCGAGAGCATCAACCTCGCGTACCAGGTGCCCCTTCGCCACTCCGCCGACGGCAGGATTGCAGCTCATCTGCGCGATGAGATCGAGATTCATGGTAATGAGCGCGGTCTTGAGGCCCATGCGCGCAGCCGCCATTCCCGCTTCGCAGCCGGCATGCCCGGCGCCCACGACGACCACATCGTATTGTTCGGTGAAAGCCATCCAATCCTATTCTACGGATATAGATCAGCTTTCACAGGGACAGGTCTAAATGTATGCCGATAGGGCTTCTCTGAAAGGAATATGGGGCCGCACCGTAACTGAAGTTCCCTGCGCACGAGGATCTCTTCGTTCAAAGGGCAGAATTGGTGCTAGGATTTGGTCGAAACCCTCGTCCAATGGCGACTCGCATTGCATCCTGCAGGAGGGATTAGGCTGCTCCGATGAGTACCTGCATCTGTGGTAAACCGGCCGATAGCTTTGGAGGTCTGTGCGACAGGTGCGTCGCACTGGAAAGCCTGGGACTCTACTCGACCGCCTCGGAAGAGCAGATCGAAAACGCCTACCAGAAGATGTTGAAGGTCTGGGACCCTGATCGATTTGGCTCGGACCCAAAATTGAGGCTCGGGGCCGAAGAGAAACGCAAGGAAATCAACGCCGCACACGATTATCTTGTTTCGGGGGCCAAGGTGCAGGAGCCTCAGGCGGTTCCTTATTGGCGCAAGCGTGCTGCGGACCCGGAAGAGCCGCTTCCGGAACGCCCAGCGCAGGTACCGTTCGTAGCGGATCCAGACGAGGAAGAACCCGAAGAGATCCAGAGAATTCTTCGTCGCCGGCAAAAATCATCCGCTCCCAAGATTCTCTTGAAAATTGGGGTCGTTCTCGGAACCGCTGCAGTGCTCTTTATTGGCTGGTTCGGTCTCGACGCATTTATGTCGACGAATCAGCACACGTCCGCGGATTGGCTCTATATGAAGGCCCAGGTAACTCGTGACCTTGTGCTGCTTCATCTCAAGTCAGAGAATCTGCCTGGTCAATCCACAAATGCGCAGACCGCTCCCCCCTCCGTACCAGCGGTACCAACGCAGGCGCAGCCCGAGGCTCCGCCGCCCCCTGCCACTTCAAGGACAGAGTCTGCGCATTTGAGAGCTCCTGAGACACGAGTCACCAGGACCACCCAGCCAGCCCTTCCCTATGTGACCGCTGGACTTACGCCCACGGAGGTGCTGACTGTCCTTGGCAAGCCGGACTCGTCTCTGGGAGAGAAGATGTTCTACAAGGGATCGGAGATCGATTTCCGGGACGGCCGGGTTGCCGGGTGGCGGATCGACCCAAGAACATCTTCGATCCGGGTGAAGCTCTGGCCTGAAGCCGCTCCAACTCCTGGTCTCACGGCATTCAATATCGGATCCACCAAGAACGATGTGATTGCCATTCAGGGGACGCCTACATCGTTGTCTGACAATGAGTTCGGGTACGGAAGCTCCGTTGTCTTCTTCCAGAACAACCTGGTGGTCGGGTGGAAGGAAGATCCCGGTTCTGTCCGACTCAAGGTTGCTCGCTAGAGTTCCTCGTTACCTCAGGAACAGCACCGGTTCTAAACATGGTGCTACCATGCACTGCAAGCACCACAATTTCATCCAATACCCAGGAGGCATCGCTGCATGGGTCTGTCCCCTAACCCCTGGGATCGGCAGAACGAGGCCGGCTCAGCTTCCCCCTCAAACGATGAGCAACCGCTGCAGTCACCCGAAGAACTCAAGGAGGAGAGCCGCAAGATTCGGCGTCTCCAGATGCTGATGAACATGGTGATGCAGGTAATCGCCCAGGATCAGTCCCTCACCGTGGACGAGGCGTCGGAGATGGTGGCGGACACACGAAAAGCTGCGCTGGTGATGTTCCCCGACAAGGAACTTGCGTTTGACCTGATCTACTGGCCCCGCCTGCAGCGCCTGATGCGCGAGCGTTACCGTCTGCAGTGAAGAAAGGTCGTAGTTCATAGTTCAAAGTTCGTAGATGCGGCGAACTGCGAACTCGGAACTACGAACTCTGAACTGTCACTTATTCTCGTTCCCGACCAATCGGAAGGTGATGGTGCCCCAGAAGAGCCTTGCCCGCATCTGCACGGGCAGGTGTCGGTCATCATCGGTATACCAGATCCAGATGTTGCCCCGGTTCTTCACAACACCCGCATCCGCCGTGGGCTGCACGCGAATGGTTTTGAAGGTGCCCAGGCTGGTCTTGACGGTTTCGCGGGCTTCCACCTTCATCGTCACCGACACGTTGTGCATCGCATCGACGACTGGGACCACGAAATTGTGGCCGATTTCCAATGGCTGCGATGACACATAGAACATTCCGGTCAGCAAATCGGTCATGCATCCCGGAATCGGCGACTCCACGTGCTTCGACTTGCCCGTTACCAGATTCTTCTCATCGAGGATCGACTTGAGCTGGCCGTAATCGAGCTCGAGCGTGGAATTCACCTGGCGGCGGCCCTCAACGGTCTGCTTGTCGAACTCATACGTGCATCCTTTTTCCCGGTCGAAGGTCGATTGAAAATGATCGCTGGCGTGGAAGAGAAGATTTATGGCGCCGATCGTGTTGCCGTCGGCGATCAGACGTTCCCGATCGCCCATCGCTTCCAGATGAAGAACGGCTGTTCCGGCCGGGAATACCCGCCAGTCGACCGAATAGGTGAGGGTCTGCTTCTGAGGAAAGCTGAAGCCGGTCCGGGGCGGAGCGAGTGGCGGAAGTTGGGGCTGCTGAGCCGGTGGAGTTTGCTGGGCACAAACGAGCAACGTGGAGACGAAAGCGCAATAAATTGTCCTGAATATCACGCGCTTTCTCACGTTTTGGCTCTGCTCCTTTAGAGATTGGATTGATCTTTTGGCTGAATCCGGCCAGGAACAGCCCGGATTGCCGAGTTCAATGCGGCGCGTGAACGAACAAGCCCAGAGCCGGCCGGAGGAAGAGCAGGCTGAAATATAACAGGGCAGTACCTATAGCAGCATTGTACTCGCGGTGCCTTAAGTA
>DASYYO010000236.1:0-12585 GCA_035933805.1 Acidobacteriaceae bacterium
TACCGTCCGCCCACCCAATCCCAGAAGCCGAACATATTCGCCGTGTCGATGCCGAACTTCGCCACACCCGCTGCATTTGTGGAGACAGCGACGAAGTGCTTGCTGACCGCCTCTTCGCTCTTCAACGCGTCGACGATCCACTGGCGCGCCGTCGCTGCATTGGCCATCGTCTCCAGGGTGGTGAAGGTCTTTGAGGAGATGATGAAGAGCGTTCTCTCCGGATCCAGATCGTGGGTCGCTTCAGCGAAGGCCGCTCCATCCACATTCGCGACGAAGCGGAAGTTCATGCTGCGGCGGCTGTATTCCCGCAGGGCGTGCAGCGCCATCTCGGGGCCCAGGTAGGAGCCGCCGATTCCAATATTCACAATATTCTTGATGCCCTTGCCGGTGTACCCTTTCCACTTTCCCGTCCGGACGCGGTTGGTAAACTCGGCCATCTTGTCGAGCACCTTGTGGACCTCGGGAATAACGTTCTCCCCGTCGACCTGAATCACGGCCTTGCGCGGCGCCCGCAGGGCAACGTGCAAAACCGCTCGCCCTTCCGTGATATTGATCTTTTCTCCGCGGAACATGGCATCCCGGCGCTCTTCGAGGCCGCTCTCCCGGGCTAATTGGACCAGCAATTCCATGGTCCGGCCGGTAACGCGGTTCTTGGAATAGTCGAGGTACAGTCCCGCGCCTTCGGCGGTGAGGCTCTCGCCGCGCGCCGGGTCTTCCGCGAAGAGCTGCTTCAATTGCGCATCTTTGACGGTTTCATAATGTTCCGCCAACGCTTGCCATGCGGGGGTCTCCGTCAGCGGCATTTTGTCGATTGCTTCCTGTTGAGCCATATCATCTCCTCTGCGGGGCAGTACGTTTAGGTCTGGAAAGTACGAAACTCTGCTTCGACGCGGACCGGGGCCGCCGGGCCTAGCCCCGAACCGTGCGGTCGATGGGTGAAACGCATCTACCAACAACTCATCGCTGAACCAGGGCCGGCCTCTTCAAGGCGCCTCAACGGCCCGCACCGACGCCCGAAGTGACCATCTTAGAACCTGCAGCTTCGGAGTCAGGAATCCGGGGATCGACCCACGGGCCGTCTCCGCTGATCAGCTGGCCGGCCTCGGCGGGTCCCCATGTGCCGGGATCGTATGGGTAGCAAGGGATGACGTCATCGAGGATTGGCTCGACAATCCGCCACTGGGCAAGGACCAGATCCTGCCTCGCGAAGAGTTCGCTATTCCCGCGAAGGGCGTCTCCCAGCAGCCGCTGGTAGGGCGAAAGGTCAGAGGTGGACTGCTGCTTCAGGGTGAGCTCGACATCCTCGCCGATCATTCTTTCGCCCGGGGCCTTTACCCGCACGCCCATTCCGATGGTGATATCCGGATTTACGCGTATGCGCAGATGCGATGATCCGACGGGAACGATCTCGCGGAAGGTCTCCCGCGGGGGGCGCTTGAATTCGACAAAAATCTCCGTACAGGTCACCGGCAGGCGCTTGCCGGCGCGAATGAAGATCGGCACATCGGCCCAGCGCCAGGTATCGATACAGAGCTTCAGCGCGACGAAGGTTTCAACCGTGGAACCGATCGCCACCCCAGGCACGGAGCGATACCCGGCATATTGTCCCCTTACCACGGATCGAGGGGTGAGCGGACGGACCGCTTTCAGAAGGGACGCAGTCTGATCGCGGACTGCTTCGTGCTCTTCTCCTGTCGGAGGATCCATGGTGAGGTTGGCTAAGACCTGCAGCAGGTGATTCTGAACCACGTCGCGGATGGCGCCCGTCTCATCGTAGAACTTACCCCGATCGTCCACGCCGAAGTTTTCCGCCATCGTGATCTGAATGCTGCGAATGTAGTTGCGGTTCCAGATAGGCTCGAAGACGGGGTTGGCGAACCGGGTGTACAGGATGTTCTGCACCGGCTCCTTTCCCAGAAAATGATCGATGCGAAAGATACAATTCTCCGGAAAGTATTGCTCCAGGGTCCGGTTCAGCTGCTCGGCGGTCTCGAGATTGTGGCCAAAGGGCTTCTCAATCACGAGCTTTGCCCCTTTGCCGCAACCCGACTTCGCCAGTCCCTCGGCAACGATTGAAAAAAGGGTCGGGGGGACCGCCAGATAATGCAGCGGGCTCTGAGCGTCTCCCAATTGTTCGCGCAGCCGGGCAAAGGTATCGGGATCCTTGTAGTCGCCATCCACATAGCGCAACAAGCTCAAGAGCTTGTCGAAGGCATCCGGATCGACACCGCCATGTTTTTCCAGGCTGTCCTTAGCACGCGCCTTGAGCTGGTCGAGATTCCAGCCCGCCTTCGCCACTCCGATGATGGGAAGGTTGAATCCTTCGTCGCGGATCAGTGCTTGCAGGGAGGGAAAGATCTGTTTGTGGGCGAGGTCACCTGTTGCTCCAAAAAAGACGAAGGCATCGGAGAGAAAACAATTCATTCAAAATCCTCCAGGGAGATCACAGAGCATCGGCCAGAAGCACGGGGGAAATCCCGCTCCGCCGCGCCGGGTTAGCCGCGAGCTGCCGGGCAACGACCGTCGCCCTTTTGGAAGCGGCGAGGTCGAGGTCCGTTGGCCTGCGGACAAAGCAAATCGGCATATCGCTGTCTTTGGTCACATTCCATGGACAATCCAGCGAGGGAAAAGGATTCTCTCTTGCGCTGCAAGCCGGCGCAGCATTCCCAGTCCGGATCCAAGCGCCGGATTCTCCGGCTTCCGCGTGCACGTCAAGGAAGTTGAACAATCAAAGACGCTTGAGCAGAGAGGCCGGAGATCCAGGAGCGCATTGCGCCCCGCCGCCAGCGGAGCAAGGAGGCGGAGATCGCATCAGGAAGACGATTTTTCGAGGTGACCGCCAAAGGCGAACCGCATCGCGGAGAGAACCTTTGCCGCAAACTCCTCGTTGCCCCGCGAGGCAAAACGGGTAAAGAGCGCGGCGCTGATCACGGGAGCGGGAACCCCTTCGTCGATGGCGGCCTGCAGGGTCCACCGGCCCTCGCCGGAATCGGAGACATGACCGGCATAGTTCGAAAGGTCAGGATTGTCACGCAGGGCAGCCGCGGTCAGATCGAGCAGCCAGGACCCGATCACGCTCCCTCGACGCCATACCTCAGTGACATCCTGCAATTGAATGTCGTACTGGTAGCGCTCGGGATGCCGTAACGGGGTGGTCTCGGCGTCATCTTCCTGCTTCTGTTTGCCGATATTGGCATGCTGCAGGATGTTGAGGCCTTCGGCGTATGCGGCCATGATGCCATATTCAATTCCGTTGTGAACCATTTTGACGAAATGCCCGGCGCCGTTGAGTCCGCAGTGCAGGTATCCTTGCTCAGCAGCGGTAGGGTCGCCGGTTGCACCTGCCGTGCGGGCGGCTGCTTCGACTCCCGGAGCCAGCGCCTTGAAAATGGGATCCAGATGTTGGACAGTGGGCGCTTCTCCGCCGATCATCAGGCAATAGCCTCGATCGACGCCCCAGACACCTCCGCTGGTTCCGCAGTCAACGTAATGGATTCCCTTGGTCTTGAGCTCCGCGGCACGGCGAATATCGTCGTGATAATAAGAGTTGCCGCCGTCAATCACGATGTCTCCGCTTTCAAGCAGTGGGAGCAGGGACTGGAGGACCGGGTCGACCACCGCAGCGGGAATCATCAACCAGACGGCGCGCGGCTTGGCTAATTTCTTGATAAATTCCGCAAGGTCTGTTGAGCCCAGGGCGCCCTTGCTGACCAGCGGCTGCACCGCCTCAGGGTGCCGGTCATAGACCACGCATTCGTGGCCGGCCTTGATCAAGCGCTGCACCATAAACGAACCCATGCGACCCAAACCAATCATTCCGAGTTGCATCCATTCTCTCCTTCACGCCGTGATACTTCGGTTCAAGCAGCTTCTGCGCGCTGCCAAGGGCTATATGTTCATGCGCATCCGGGAGGCCTGATCAGGGAAACTCTCAGGACGCGGCCAGACGTTCTCCAGTGCGCCAAACCTCGCGAACAGCCGTGATTGCAGGGTCCGGCGGCCGTATAAAAACTCAAATCTGAGTCTCTCATATCTGCCGGTATACAAGGTTTTCCGGGGCAGACCGCGGAGAGAGGCCGGCTCTCTTCAGATCCAGGCAGGCCGCTCCTGGAGCGAAGGAATTTCGCCAGGCGCGCACGCAGGAATGGCGCCTGAGGCTCCATAAAAGACGACGGAGTCCCAGGTCCACTCCGCGACAGGTGGGAATTAAGAGTTAGTCGGAGCGTTGCTGAGAGAGGATTTTCTGGAATTCGGGCGAACCACGAATCGGGTCAAAGCCCTTATCGGTCTCCAGCCGTTTGCGGTCATGAAAGCCCTCGCCGATCGCCTTGCGCAGATAGGCGACCGCCTCCTCCTGCTTGCCTGCACTGGCGAGAGTCTTGGCGACGTAATAGTTGGAAACCATCAACTGCTGGCGGCTGGAGGTCTCCGTCACCCTGCGGCTCTCATCAAGATTGAAGACATTGGGATCGAGCTTCAGCGCCGTTTCGTACGCCTTCATCCCTTTCTTGTAATTCAAGTCGGCAAAGTAGGCGGTTCCCAGATTGCCGTAGGTGACGGCTACATTCGGTTTGTATTTCAATGCGAGCTTGTAGGTCCGCTCCGCTTGTTTGTAATCGTGCCTGCCTTCATAAACGGCAGCCAGATTGTTGAGAGCGGCTGCGTAATGGGGATCGATGATGAGAGCACGCCGGTAGGCCTTCTCCGCTTCGTCCAGCGCGAAGAGATGATGGTAGGCGATGCCCATCTTGTTCCATAAGGGGGCTGAGGTCAGCGGCCCCTCGCGATAAGCCTCCAGCGCGGCGACGTATCGGCCGCGAGCCATCAGCAGGTCACCCTTCATCTCCGGCGGCACAGAAGCGACGGGAGCCATCGCGCCGACGGGCTGAGTCTGCGGAACGGTAACGCTGGCGACCGCTTCATCTGCCGGGGAGGTTTGCGCAGCCAGAAGACCGGCATTGGCGCAGATGAGCGCCGAAAGAAACAGCCGGGCGCAGACGCGCGCGGAAAAAGAACCGACAACAGGGTCAACCATGACCACCTCGCACCTGACGACCTGGTCAGGCGAATAGCCCGACCACAGGGTCAGGCAAATGCGAGACGAATCTTACTCCAACTTGCCGACGGTGTCTCGATCACAACGCACATATCCGCTCAAGCGGTTCCTCGGCAGGCACCCGGCCGGGCCTGGAATGCGCACCCTTCGCCCGGCATTCCTTTCTCTAAGTCGAGCGCTCATTCAGGTTACGAGGGCGGCGGATCAGACGGAGGGCGACTTCGGGCTTTTCAGAATATGAAACTCCGGGCCGGCAAAGCCGCTGACGGCCCAGGATCTACTGCCCCAGAAATTTACGGCCCCGCGAAATTCATGCCTCCGGATGCACCTCAGGGATGCTGTTCCGCGAGGAGTTTCTGGAACTCGGGGCTGGCCCGAATCGGGTCAAACTCCTTGTCCGCCACCAGGCGCTTGCGGTCGGTAAAACCCTCATCAAATGCCTTGCGGAGGAACTCCAGGGCCTGCTCCTTCTTCCCTGCGCTGGCGTAGGTCTTGGCGAGGTAGTAGTGGATCATGATGAGCTGCTGGCGTGCGGCCACATCTTCCACCTTTTTGGTGCTGTCCGGATTGAAGACGTTCGGATCCAGCCGAAAGGCCTGCTGGTATGCCTTCATCCCCTGCTTGTATTTGGAGTCGGCAAAATAGGACGTACCGAGATTGCAGTACGTAACGGCGACGTTCGGCTCGTATTTCAGAGCGCGTTTGTAAGTACGTTCCGCAAGCTTGTAGTTGTGTTTTCCGTGATAGACGGCGGCCAGGTTGTTGAGCGCTGCCGGATAATGGGGATCGATAGTCAAGGCCGTTTGATAGGCGCTCCGTGCCTGATCCAGCGCGAAGAGATGATGATAGGCAACTCCGATCTTGTTCCAGAGAACAGCGGAGGTCAGCGTTCCCTTCTGGTAGGCCCGGATGGCGGCGGCATAGCTGCCTCGTGCCATGAGCAAATCGCCCTCGTTTTCCGGGGAGAGCACGACGACCGGGGCACTGGAAGCGACGTCTGATTCTCCTTGGAGATCCGCGACCGAAAGAGCTACGTTCTGTACATGAGCCTGCCCCGAAGCGGAAAGGGAGCTAGCACACAGCAGGACCGTCAACGTACCGCAGAGACCCCGGCATCTCTGCCGCCGGGTCCATCGAAGGCTCCACATGAGCGCCTCCTCGCCTGACCATCGGCCAGACGGATGACCCGCTATATTACTACTCGTTGAACGAGGTGTCTCCACAGGGCGGGGATGGGCGGCTCACATTTCCGTCTTCTTTCCGCAAAAGGGCGCTCAGCCCTCGCGAGGCAGACAGCTTCCGGCATTCTCCCCTCGGGCTCGTTCGCTGCTGCCACAGGACTTAGATGAAATGGGGCTCGCCGTTCAATATTTTCATTATGTCGAAGTCGGCAGGAAGGAAGGAGAAGGCGGAATCGCCGGATTGTGACCGTCTCTCACACCTGCGATGAACCGGTGCCGTGGATGCCGAGTCGCTGGAAGCGGTTGATGCGCATCCGTCGCGACTGCCTCGCGGCCAGAGGGATGGTGAACTGATGAACCATGCCGCCCCGTTTTGAGCGCCTCGCAGCGGATTCTTGTACCGCTCTCCGCCTTCGGCAGCGGCAAACAATCCTTGGGAGCTGCCCGATTGTGGCGATCGTAGATACGCTTCTGGGAGACATTTTCCAGCCACGCAACCTGTTCCCCCTTCTACTCAACGTTCGGAAACAAGAGGAAGTATGGAATGGATCAGTGTGCATGACCGACTGCCGAAGGAAGGCCGACTGGAGGTCTTTGTTACAAATGGCCACTCCGTGGCGCCCGCCTGGTGGATCGGCGGCAAGTTTGAGGCATTTTGCGAACGCGGTCTCGTATTGAGATGGGTGACCCACTGGGGAAGATTTCCCGCACCACCAGCCACCGCCGTAAGTACATTACGGCGGTAATCGAGGCCGGAACTTCGTGCAACTTTCGCCTCTGCTGAGAGCAACGAGGCTTTGCTATCGTCTAGAAGCTTTGAAACGGAATAGCTGCCTTTTTTTGTATTATTTACTGCATTTCTTCAAACTTGGTTCATCGAGGTCCTGCCGTGACCTACGTCATTCGTTGGAGTGTGCCCCCCAATCATGAAGCTCAATGTTGACCTAACTGTGGTGCAAATGTTCAGGGACAACCTGGGAACCTGCTGGACAAGCGAAGATGATCGAAGATTCTGGACGCGCTTGCGGGGTCGTCGCGGCCTCAACACCATGAGAGAGGACGCAAAGGCCCTGGAAAGGCTCTGCAGACATCTGAGCAAGGATCCGACAGATCTGGAGTTCATGCGATACCGTTTACGAGTCCTGGGAATCTGCCTCCGGCTGAGTGGCTGCGAAGATACAGCTCGCATTATTTACCGAAAATTACCTCACTTTTTCGCGCGGTTTGCGGCAGAATTATTCAACGAAATGCTGGGCAGGGCTGAGCTCGTGATCGAAGAGAGGGCGCCCCAGCTACTGGAGAGCTTTGGAGAGCCCTATGGCCAGGCGACCCATACCTTTGCGCACCGTGCGTCTGCTGGAAGCACGGCGTCAAGAGCTTCTTGGTGAACTCCGCGCGCTGGCTCCCGATCTGGTGCAAAAGCTGGAGGAGACGCTTGAAGCGCTTCGAGAACATACCGGCGAACGCGGAGAGTTTGACGGCCTGGACCGCCCCGCTGCGATACGCAAGTATCTCGCCAAGGTGGGGCGCCCGACAGATCTCCGCGAGATCCGCGACGCGCTGGCAACGCCCGCGAGCCGCTTTGAAGGCCGATCGATCTGGGATGGGGGTAAGCGCGAGGTGGAACAGGGCCGCTTGCTCAATGTTGCCGACGAGCGCAAGGGAGAAGACTGGGTGCTGGCTCTACCCGAATGGCGCACTCCAGGGAAGAGGCAGAGCTAGGGCCGGTTGGCTCGGGGCGGAAGAGGCAAATCTCTCCCCGGCTGCTGAACGCTCCCCGAGACCCGAAAGAGAAGCGCACAGATCACTTTGCCGGCCCGTTTCCCGCACTGATGTGGGCTGAAGGAATGTCATTCAATTTGTAGATCACCTCTCCAGGCCGCGCGTAATGCAGGATCATACGCGCCTCATGCTCGATCGTGTCGGGATCCGTCTTGAGATGCTGGACATGCTCGGTAAGCCGGCTATTCTCCTGCTGCAGCTGAAGAATCTGTTTCTGCAGCTCGCGGCTCTCGATGCGCTTCTGCTGATACGCAGTGAGGCCGTTGGCCCCGAACATCACGTGGTATCCGAGGAAGCCCGCAAGGGCGATAGCCAGCACCGTCGCCACGCGGCGGCGTGATTGATAGACCAGGTCGGCGAACCGGACCCTTTGGCGCAATGGTTCTTCCGTGCCTCTCACCTCATTCACTCCAATCCTCGCAATCGTCTCCCGCGCTCCTCTTTCAGTCGTGTTTCCAGCAGTCATGTTTCCCACGGCCATGTTTCGATCATGCCTGCGTGGACCATGCCGCTAGAGCCGCCGCTCTACTGTATTGCCCAGTGCTGCGCGGCTTGATTCAACGTTCGCGTCTCGTCTGCGGAACGCGCTTCCGAATAGATGCGGACCACCGGCTCCGTTCCGGAAAGCCGGTAGCAGACCCACGAGCCGTCGTCAAAGATAAGCTTCAATCCATCGGTTCGAACAACGCTGCTGACTTTATGGCCGCCGAGTTCGCTTGGATCGCTCTTTATCTTCTCAGTGAACTTTTGTTTCGCCTCCTCGGTCAAGTGGAAGTTCTCGCGGATCGGATAGAAGGAACCATACTTGGCAAATGCCCGATCGAGTTGCTCCCGCAGCGAGACTCCGCGGCGCGCGACCATCTCGGCGACAAGCAGGCCTGCAAGCACCCCGTCCTTCTCGGGAACATGGCCCCGTATGGTAAGCCCGGCACTCTCTTCCCCTCCAATCGCAATCGCATCCCGATTGATCAGCTCTCCGATGTATTTGAATCCGACGGGAGTCTCATAAAGCTGGACCTGGTAATGAGCGGCGATGGCATTAATCAGGTTGGTGGTCGCCACCGACTTGGCCACGCCATTCTTCCATTCGCGAGTCTCGACCAGATATTCAAAGAGGAGCGCAATGACGTAGTTCGGCTGAACAAACCATCCGCCGCGATCCACAATGCCAAAGCGGTCGGCATCGCCGTCGGTGGCAATCCCCAGGTGTGCGCCGGTCTCTTTCATTTTGGCCCGGCAATCCCCCAGCAGCGGATCATCCGGTTCCGGAGCATGGCCGCCGAAGAGCACGTCGCGGTAGTCGTGGACGGCGGTCACGTCGATTCCATGAGCGCGCAGAATCTCGGAGCTGTATCCCCGGGCCGCACCCCAGAAGGGATCGAACACAACCTTGAGGTTCGCCTTCCTGATCGCGGCGAAGTCGATCAGTTCTCCCAGCCGGCGCAGGTAGTCAGGCTTGACGTCAACTTGTACTGCGCTGCCCTGGGCGGGCGCCGGCTTGACGTCCTCGGGCCCGAGCGAGCGGATCGCGCTCTCAATCTGCCGGGTCACCTCGGGCAGCGCCGGCGCGCCATCGGGGGTCGAGAACTTGATGCCGTTATATTCCGGCGGATTGTGCGAGGCGGTGAAGTTGATGGCCCCATCGGTCTTGCGCTGGCGAACGGCGTAGGCGATGGCAGGGGTTGGAGCAGGCTCGGTAATCACCTCCGGCGCAACGCCGTGCTGGGCCAGAATGCGCGAGGCCTCCTCGACGAAGGATTCTCCGAGAAATCGTGGATCCCTACCCACCAGCACCCGATGCTCCCCGGATTGCGCGGGCTGGGCGGCCACATACTTGGCAATTCCGTGAACTGCGCGGCGAACATTGGCCAGCGTGAATTCATCGGCGACGATCGCACGCCACCCGGAGGTTCCAAACTTGATCTCAGTCGGCATGATTCTCCTGAAAGATAGAAAATGGCAGTTTTCTAACGCTGGAACAGAATACCTCCCATCGCGCGGTATGCCGCAAGCCTGCCGGCGATGCGGAAGCACTCCGGACTATGATGCGGAATCGGAGGCAGAGCGGCGCGTATACTGGCAGCCGCGACAGCCGGCTGACGGCTGTCGAAATGACTTGCTCCCGGGAGGCTTCTCTGACCGAGGCCAACGATTCAGGCTTCAAAATCGTTCTGTCCACCTGTCCGAATCAGATGGAAGCCGAACAGATCGCCCACTCCCTGGTAGAGTCCCAACTCGCCGCCTGCGTGAATCTATTACCCGGCGCCCTCTCCGTCTATCGGTGGGAAGGCAAGGTCGAATCGGCGCAGGAGGTGCTGCTCGCGATCAAGACCTCCGCGGCGAATGTGGACGAGGTGCAGCGTTCCATCGCCCGGCTGCATTCCTACGCCGTGCCGGAGT
Source organism: Acidobacteriaceae bacterium (assembly GCA_035933805.1). Taxonomy (GTDB): domain Bacteria; phylum Acidobacteriota; class Terriglobia; order Terriglobales; family Acidobacteriaceae; genus PALSA-350. The sequence continues at coordinate 10,420 of DASYYO010000236.1, forward strand.
TCGTGGTGCTTGATATCGCCGGCGCCAGCCGCGGATATGCGGAATGGCTTGCCGCCAGCCTGAAGTAAGCGCAAGAGTTTGTTATTCTTTCCCTGGGCCCGGCTTCTTGTTTGATCCCCTATGCGGCTCTTGTTTGCAGTATTCGTCGTAAGCATTTGCGCTCTGCTGTGGGCAGCGGTTTCAGTCGCTCGCCACATTCGACGCCATCAGGCGCAGCGCGAACGGGGACCAGGGGTGGATTTCTCAGCGGAGCCCAAACTGGAGGACCGCATCGACAGAGCGCTCGATTCGACCTCAAGCCGGCCATGAAAGGCTGCGGCCGCCGGCTTACCGACCACAGTATGGAAACGGAGATTGCATCATGGCGGAAACACTCGTAAGACAGGCTGGCGTTGAGGAGCTTCCTTCCCGCGCGGGATGGAGAACCGCGGTTGCGGTCGTGGCGGCGACCGGCTTTGTGGCCCTTTGCGCGCACATTGCGATTCCGCTGGGCTTCACTCCGGTGCCGCTCTCCATGGCTCCCTTCGCAGTGCTGCTGCTTGGTCTGCTGTTCTCTCCGCGCGCTGGTTTTGCGGCTCTGGCGCTGTATCTGGCCGAAGGAGCGGCCGGGTTGCCGGTCTTCTCTCCTCACGCGCCGGGCGGCCTGGTTCAACTCCTCGGACCCACCGGAGGATACCTGTTTGCCTATCCTTTGGCCGCTGCCCTGGCCGGCAGCGTCTATCGTTCCGCGCACCGCGGCCTGATCGCGGCTCTCCTGGGAGCCTCAGCAGCCAGCATTCTGATCCTGAGCATGGGAGCGGCCTGGCTGGCGACCCTCACCCACGCTCACCTCTCGATCGTATTCGCGCAAGCGGTGATTCCCTTCCTTCCCGGTGACCTGCTGAAAGTGATTGCCGCCGCCGCCTGCATCCGCATCTTCGACTCATTCCGCCCAACCGCCCAACGCCCGGCTCAGGCGCGATAGCCGCGTCTGCCGAGCGAGGGGAAGCCGCGGTTATTTGATGACCCGCCTGGTTTGCGCGAGAACTGGAATGCCGACGGGAGAATTCTCCGTTCTCCCCGCTGGATCGCAGCTTTTTCCGATTGAGACTCGGCCGCCCCTCACCCGCAAGCCCTTACCAAGGTACACACCATGACTGATGCAGCAAAGATCTCGCCCTCCCAGACCCGGGAAGTTACCATTGCCCATAGCCCTGACTCGGATGACGCCTTCATGTTTTACGGCCTGGCGACCAACAAAGTCCGCGTTCCCGGCTATAAGTTTGTCCACACCCTCTGTGACATTGAAACCCTGAACCACAAAGCCATGGACGAGGCGTTTTACGACGTCACGGCAATCTCCTTCCACGCCTACCCCTATCTTCAGGACAAGTATGCCCTGATGGCATGCGGCGGAAGCGTCGGGGAAGGCTACGGCCCCATGATTGTCTCCAGCCAGCGCCTGACGCAGGATCAGATTCGCGGCATACGGGTCGCCGTCCCCGGCACTTTGACCACCGCCTATCTCACCCTCAAACTCTTTGCACCGGAGATCGAAACCACCACTGTTCCCTTTGACAGGATCATCCCGGAGGTGCTTGCGGGCAACTTCGAGGCCGGCCTTATTATTCACGAAGGACAGCTCACCTATTCGGCAAGCGGCCTCCATCGAGTGATTGATCTAGGCCAATGGTGGAGGGAACAGACCGGTCTTCCGCTGCCGCTTGGCGGCAATGCAATCCGCCGGAGCCTGGGGCAGGAAGTAATGTCTACCGTCACGCAGGCTCTGCGCGACAGCATCCAGCATGCGCTCGATCATCGGGAGGCCGCTCTGGATTACGCTTTGCAATTCGCCCGCGACCTGGACCCGCAGCTTGCCAACCGATTTGTCAGCATGTACGTGAACGAGCGGACGCTGGATTACGGAGAGGACGGCAAGCAAGCCATTCGCAAGCTGCTTACCATGGGCCACGAACGAGGCCTGATTCCGAAGCCGCCGCAGTTCGACTTTGTGGAATAGAGCGGATTTCCTATAGGTGTACCCCGGAGCCGCTGCCCTCTACGCGGGTTTTCATCAAGAAAAGCCGCACTTCTCAGAGCTTGGTAGGGAGTAGCAATAGGAAATCCGCTCTAGTGGTACCATCCGGGAAATTGGCGTGTCAAGACCGCTTCCCGGAAGCAGGGACG
>DASYYO010000310.1:0-5220 GCA_035933805.1 Acidobacteriaceae bacterium
CTCCGGTTCGAGCAGGAGCTGTCGCCGAACACGGTTCTGAGCGTCGGATACGTGGGCTCGCATGGATACCATCAGATCGTCAGCCTGGACGACAACGAGCCCGCTCCGGCCGTCTGTCCCGCGGCGCCGTGTCCGGCGAGCTACCCGGGCAACTTTCCGGCTCCTCTGGCCGGCGCTCTGGTGCCGTCAGGGGCGTATTACATCCCCTCCGGAGCGCAGGCTGCCAACCCGGCTCTCGGCAGCGCATGGGCCTGGTTCTCCGTGGGAACCAGCTCCTACAATGCGCTTCAGGCGGATTTGAATCATCGCATGAGCGCGGGCTTGATGCTGCGCGCCGTCTACACCTGGTCGAAGGCACTCGACGACGGAGATTCGCTCAACGCCACGACGGCAGGGAACGCTCCTGGACTCGTCTCAAACCCGTTTCATCTCCGGGCGGATTGGGGGCCGGCGACCTACGACGTAAGAAACGTCGGCGTGATTGACGGAACCTATCAGCTCCCTTTCGGACAGCATCAGCGCTATCTCAACCACCTCGGCCGCCTGTCCAACGCGGCCGCCGGCGGCTGGACGGCGAACTCGATCGTGACCTTGCAATCAGGATTTCCCTTTACCCCGCAGCTCAGCTATAACCCGTCCAACAACGGTGACACCAAGAATCCGGTGCGCCCGTTTGCAAACCCTGCCTTCTCCGGCTCCGCGATCCTCGGCAAGCCATCGCAATGGTTCAATCCGGCGGCGTTCCTCGCCCCGCCGAACGGCAGCGGATTTTATGGCAACCTGGGCCGCGACACCTTGACCGGACCGGGACTCGCCACCTGGGATGTTTCCATGCTCAAAGAGACACCTATTCACGAGCGGCTGAACCTGCAGTTTCGCGCGGAGGTCTTCAATATTCTCAACCGCGCTAATTTCAATACGCCCAATCTCGTGGTCTTCACTCCCTCCGGCGTCTCCCCCTCGGCGGGAGTCATCACCAGCACTTCGACGACCTCACGGCAGATCCAATTCGGATTGAAGATGCTTTGGTAGACGGGCGGGAGGGGGACGCAGAGTTCGGATCTGCGTAGAGGATGGAAGCGTATAATGCGAGCGAGTCGGCGCCGAAAAGGAGATCCCTCAGTTCACGTGTCCCCACAGCGGCGGGCTCTCATCACCGGCGGTGCTAGCGGAATTGGCCTGGGCATCGCGAAGGCGATGGTCGAAGCCGGCTACCATGTCACCGTCACCGGTCTTACTCTCGCAGAGACCGCCGCGGTCCGGCAGAGCAGCCATCTTTCAGCCATCCAGCTCGACGTCACTTCGGCAGAGTCCGTTGCCGCGGCCGTAGAGCCCTTCGAAGAGTTAGCTGCCCTGGTCAACTGTGCTGGCATCCTCATCCGCGGCGGCGCGGAGTACGAGATCGAAACCTTTCAAAGAGTCATTGACGTCAATCTCACCGGCACGATGCGCATGTGCGTCGCCGCTCGTCCGAAACTCGCCCGCATGCGCGGCGCCATCGTGAATACCGCATCGATGCTCTCCTACTTCGGCGGGCCTCTGGTTCCGGCCTACACGGCCTCAAAGGGCGGCGTCGCGCAGTTGACCAAGGCACTGGCGGCCGGATGGGCCGCGGATGGAATCAGGGTGAATGCCATTGCTCCCGGATGGATTGCGACGGGCATGACCCGCTCTCTGATCGATGACGAAAGCCGCTCGGCGGCCATTCTGGGCCGAACGCCCCTGGGGCGATGGGGAGAACCGGCCGACATTGGCGGAGCGGTCGTTTTCCTCTGTTCGGAGGCGGCGCGGTTTATCACGGGTACGATTTTGAACGTCGACGGCGGCTACACTGCGGTATGAATGGAGACTCACGATGACCCCAATCAGCAGCGAGACCGGGCCAGCCCAGAAGGCAGATCAGGCGCGCGTTCCCTACAGGCACCCCCAGCCGAAAGAGTCCTTCCCCGAGTTGGTAATTCCCAACGCGATTCCGCTGGATGAACGCCTGTGGGTGCCGCAGCAGGAGAATGTCTGGTTTCGCCCGCTTTGCCTCTCGGCAAGCCGTGGCTATTGGATGAACCTTCTCCGCGTGCGCAAGTCCGGCGTACTGTCCCGCCATCGTCATCCCCAGCCCGTCCATGGCTATGTGCTCCGAGGAAGCTGGCATTACCTGGAGCATGACTGGACCGCTACGGAAGGATCGTATGTCTATGAGGCGCCGGGGGAGACGCACACGCTGGTCGTCGAAGCCGACGTGCCCGAGATGATCACGCTGTTTCAGGTAAACGGCGCGATGATCTACGTCGATCCCGATGGCCAGGTGCTCGGCTATGAAGATGTGTTCACCAAGATCGATCTCTGCCGCCGCCACTATGCCGAAGCAGGGCTGGGAGAGAACTTCGTCGAGCAGTTCATCCGCTAAGGCATCGTCTTCTCCGGACTGCCCACTCCGGGTAAAGACCGGTGAAAAAGAAAGAGCCCTCCGCCGCGCTGGCTGCGCAATGGAGGGCTCTCGCATTTTCGAAGCAGTTACGGTTTCTGTACGAGAGTATAGGACTGCGCCCCTGTACCGTTGCAATCCCATTGCTGCAGCACGGTGAAGGTCGCGGTGGAGGCGCCGGGAACATCGAGGCAGCGGTTGCTGTTTCGGGAAATCATCTTATAGCTCCCGTCGCCGAGCGGAACAGGCATCCATTGCTGATTCGGACCCCCCCATGAGGCCCAGATCTGGAGAGGAACTCCATCTCCTGTTCCCATCCCGGGTACATCGATCACGGAGCCCTGAGCATAGCGGTTCATGAGCTGGTAGTAGCCGCTATCGGTCGGCTGGAACTGCCACTCCTGGTTGGCCGAGCCGGGTCCGCAGGTATACTGCACGATCGGCGTTCCGTTCGCGGTGCCCCATCCGACTGCGTCGAGACAGAGACCGCTGTTGGTGTTGACGACGTTATACCAGGCAGAAGTGGAGATACCGGAGCTCGCGGGCGGAGTGACGACGATCGGGGAGCTTCCGCTGCCGGAGCCTACCGGGGTCGGAGCCGGCGCATTGATCGAGCCGAAGTTCGGTCCGACCTGCGCGGAGTTGTTAGCGAGCTTGGAGAGCCACGACGGATACTCGCTGTCCTCGGTGGCGTAGCTAACGGGCCCCCAGGGAAGCGAAGGGTTGCTGCCATAGTCGCCGCCGTTCATGGGAAAGTAATCGTCATTGCGATAGGCATCCCAGGAGCAGCGAGAGGCCCAGCACATCCATCCAACGGTGTTGTCGTGCATGTCGTCGTTGTACATGCTCCCGCTTTGCGTATTCCCGTAGACGTCGTAGATCACCAGCCCGACGTTCTGGCCGGCAATCTGAGTTCCATCCTTGAGCAGGCCGCTGGAGATCACACGATTGTTGTAGGCAACATTGTCGTGACCTTCGTCGATGCTGATGCCTTCGTTCACCGTACCGACAATCTGGTTGTCATGGATCTCATTGAATGCGGTCGAGGTTTGCGGCGTATCGTCGGCGCCACCATCGGTCGCGATGCCGCCCCCGTTGTAGCTGTCTGTGGCCGGGTTCGCGGGATAAGCGCCCTGGATATAGTTGTCGTGAATCTGGAGCGGGCTATCGGAGGTACCGCTGGAGCGGTACATGTTGATGTTCTCCTCGACAAAGCTCTGATAGGGATAGTTGATAACCTCGTTCCAGCCGATGTCCATCCCGGGCACGGAGAGCACGTAGTCGAGCTGAATGAAGTGCGACCAGCTCCAGTTCGTCTCTCCATTCAGGTAACCGCCATTGCCGTTGCTGATGAGTCCAGACATGTTGCGCGCGCGGTTGTTCTTGATGACGATCGTCTGATATCCATCGCGAGCGCCAGAGTAGCCGCGCACGAAGACGCCGTACTCCACATTTTCCATGTAGCTGTTTTCGACATCGAGGTGGACGGGATTCTGCGCGTTGACGAACATCCCGTTCGACTGCCCGAGTACATTCGGATTCTCGGCGATGCCGACGACGTTCCGCACGGTGAGGTCATTGCCGTAATAAGGATCGGCGATCAGATCATTGGGGCCGCGAAGATGCGAGTTCTCGATGATGACCGGCTCCGTCGTCGCGACGGTAACGGCCGGAGTATTGGAGTCTGTGCTCTGCCAGTTTCCGGTGTAGGTGCCGCCCTGGGTGATGGTGAGAGGGCCGCTCCACTGCAGGCTATCCAGGGAGGTGGAGACGGCCGCAGAGGCGCTCACACCCTGATAGCTGCCCGAGACCGGCACGGTTCCTGAGGCAAGCGCATTGACAACCCCGGAGCCGGAGACCGTTACGGTACGGCTGTCCGCAGAGCTCCAGTTGAAGCTTGAAGTGACGTCCTGTGTGGTCCCGTTGTCATAGGTTGCGGTTGCCGTGAGCTGCATCGTATTGCCGATCGGCACCACCGGAGCAGCGGGGGAGATAGCGATGGAGACCACCGATTGAGCGAAGCTTGCTGCGCCGCCGCAAGCGACGGCAAGAAGAAGGAGGAAGACGCTGCGAAATTTCTTCACTGCAGGGTAGAAAGCGGACGAATCTTTTACTCGTACATCAAAGGTCTCGCCGAAAAAAAGACGAGAAGAGGTCGTGCGGGACACAAGTGTCCCGAGGGGGGAGAATAATTTCACGAACAATCACCTCACATCAAATTTGCTGATTCAATGCAGGCAGGAGACTGAGAAAAACACGAAAGCGGGACAGCGCCTCGCGGCGGCGAGCAAGGGCCCCGAGGATCATGCGAGCGCGTGTCAGGAGAGACGTGCCAACGCGAAATCGCAACTCTTTTAGTTATGGTTTCCTCGACTATAACCACAGCGACGGAACCGCGCAAGGGTGAAGTCGATGAAATTTACGCTTTCTCTCCGCGAATGAATCCGTTCGTGAAATGGCACTTCGGTGGGATGGATCTCGCCAAGGAAGAAAGCGGATGCACGGAGCGGAGGCTCAGAGATCCCGGTGAGTATTGCGGCAAAGGTCAGGGCGCAGTTGTGCGAGCCTCTGATGGGACTTTAAACACATCCGCGAACATCGATCGATCTTATATCACATCTCTTGCCCGCGGGTCGCTTTCATCAATGAAAAATAGAACTGTGCTCCCGAGACCGTGAGGACCGGCGGTAATTGTGCTTAGAACGGGTCGCTTGAGCGTCACGGTCACTCCGTGTTTTTCCAGTTCGGAGTTTGCCGCGAGCAGCAGCAAATCGGGCATTGTCAGACTAATTTTCATA
>DASYYO010000074.1:0-6102 GCA_035933805.1 Acidobacteriaceae bacterium
TGCAGTTCTTCCGCCTGCATCGGGCGCAGTTCGGCTCCGCCAACAGCGCCAAGCAGCTTGGTCTCGTTCACCTGGTGGTCGCCGCGCAGGAACGCGGCTACGCCGTGCCACGTGTCTTTCGCGGTTGCATCCTTGGTGCGCGCTCCGTGCTTCAGCACCATGTACGCCACGCACTTGATGTCCGATGCCGGAGAGATCTTGAAGAACGCGGCCACGTCCGGAATCGCTGCGCAACCCGGCGTGTACACCAGCTCCGGCGTACCGTCGCCGGTTGGGTCCATCTCCTTCACTGGATCCAGACGCGATGTCGCCTTCTCCACGTTCGCCGCATAACCGCACACCGGGCAGCTTGCGATCAGGTCTTCGCCGGCGTCGGTATACACCATGAACTCCTGCGACTGCGATCCGCCCATGGCCCCGGAATCGGCTTCCACTACGACGAACTTCAGGCCGCACCGTGTGAAGATGGCGCGATAGGCCGCGTCGTGCAGCTTGTAGCTCTTGTCCAGTCCCTCCTGGTTCAGGTCGAAGGAGTAGCTGTCCTTCATGATGAACTGGCGCACCCGCAGCAGACCCGCCTTTGGCCGCGGCTCATCGCGGAACTTGGTCTGGATCTGGTACCAGGTCTGCGGCAGCTGCTTGTAGCTGCGCAGCTCATTGCGGGCAATCGAAGTCATCACTTCCTCGTGCGTCATGCCGAGACAAAGGTCCGCTCCCTTGCGGTCCTTGAGGCGGAACATGTTGTCGCCCATGCCGGTCCAGCGGCCGCTCTCCTCCCACAACTCGCGAGGCTGGACCGCCGGCAGATAGAACTCCTGCCCGATCTTGTCCATCTCGTCGCGCACAATCGCCATCACCTTGTTCAGGCAGCGCTGGCCGAGAAAGAGATAGTTGTAAAGGCCCGCACCCAGCTGCCGAATGTACCCGGCGCGGAGCAGGAATTTGTGGCTGGCCACTTCGGCGTCTGCCGGGGCCTCACGTAGAGTAGGCACAAATAGCTTCGACCAACGATGCATAGATAAGGACTTACAAGCTTTCCCGTCCGCCTGGGTGGGGCACTTTGGAACTTCGAGCCGCCGATCGGTACGCGGACGCAGGGCGTTTGGATGAACCAGACCCCATTCTAAATGTTCGCGCAATTCGGGGCGCTGATCCCGCTCCGTCGCGGTGCTTCCTAAAGCACGCCAGGTCGCAACAGAACATACCATCGGCCAGGTCCTCCTCAGATGCCTCAGCCGAGCAAAAAGCAGTTGGAGGACCAGATTGCGTCCATTGAAAACAAACCACCTGTACCGAGCCTCGGGTGGTTGACCGTGTCAGCGCAGCCACGCTTGTGACAGGTTGACACGCTGCTCCATCCAATCCGGTAAAGCGGGCCCGTCCTCTGCGCTGCGGGAAAGGCGGGACGACCTGAGAATTGTGCTGACCTGACGACCACCAAAATCAAGCGCGAACAGATCAAGTGCGGAGCAGTTCCGGAACAGACGTGAGGAAATTCAGACCGGCCCCAATCGGGAGGAAATCCAGGCCGGGTCCAATCCGGTCAGCCTGATCGCGACGCAATCCCGCCTGCTTCCTGACCGCAAGAAACTCCGATCTGTCAGCCTTGTCCCCGGTCCGTACCCGGGTTCCACCCAATTTTTTGTCAACCCCCTCTTCCTCAAAATTCCCGCTAACCCTCTCATTCCATTCGCAAAAAAAGTTCCCGCCGGATGGCCGGGTATTATGCCCATTTGGCGCACAATAGATCTGTAGCCCAATCCCTCTACAGGAAAGCCGTCCCATGCCGATCCATCCCGGACCGCAGCCCCGTCTCTCGTCACCTTGTCACCTTGTCCCCTCGTTCGCTCGTCCCCTGTCCTCTGATCTCTGTTCTCTAATCTCTGTCCTTTCAGGACTCTACGAACAACTCCAATGCTGAGAGGACTTTACAGCCCACACCCCACGCTAACCCCAATCAGCAGAGGACTTTCCAGCCAGAGTCGGGAGTAATAGGGGGTCGGTCCCTGCTCTCTGTTCTCTACCGTCACTTCTGCCCGACCGAGCTCTGAATCGCCTTCGCCAGATCCTCCGGATGGAACCCGAACGGCCCCGGCTTGCTCTTGTAGAGCACCCGCCCGCCCTGCGCGATCAGATACAGCCGGTCCGGCCATCCCGTGTAGGCCTTTTCGACGCGATTATCGAAACCATCCAGCAGCGCCGGGAAATGAATGCCAAGCTTCCGCACGCAGGCATTGGCCACGCCGGCGCGCTCGCTCTCATCCCGCGGGCTGCGGAAGAGCACGCCCTCTTTGACATTCGACTGCATCTGCCACACGTCGGTCGGGTGAGCTTCGAGGATGTAGACCGCGTAGAAATCAACCTTGCCCTTGTACTGCTCAGCCAGCTTGTTGAGGGCGGGAACCTCCCGCCGGAATGGCGGTCAGGTATAGCTCCCGAACACCAGCACCACCGGCCGCTCCGCCCAGAGAGAACCAAGGTCAACCGGAGTCGTCTCGTTCAAGTGCACAACCTGCAGCGCCGGCGCCAGGTCGCCAACCTCCAGGTGCCCGTGCCGAGCCGATCCCCACAGCGTTTCGAAAGGAAGAACAAAGAACGCCGGCATCGGCATGTGCGACATGACCCGCCCGAAAACCTCCGGAGGCTGCCGCATCGCCCACGCCACATAGCCCACCAGCCCGGCCCACAGCACAACGCAGATCGCCGCGATCCGTGCGGTCCAGCGGAGCCAGATTTTCTTTTTCCCGGCCATCGCCTCTCCCTACTTGGTGAGTTGATTCATCTCAAGGTAGTTCTGCGGCGCGATGCCAAACGCGTCCGCCACCCGATTGAAGAACGCAAACATCGCCGTAATGTAGACCGCCTCCGCAATCTGCGGCTCGGTCCAGCCCAGGTCCCGGAGCCGCTGCACATCCTCCGGCGTCGTCCGGTAGGCAGCTTCCGTCACCTTGCTCACGTACTCAAGCAGCCCATGTTCGGCCGCACTCAGCCCAGCGCCGTCGAGATCGCCACGCGCCAGCGCCTGCACCGTCTTTTCTTCTGCTCCCTGAACACGCAGGAAGTAAGCATGCGAGTCCAGTCAATATGGACAGCGGTTCAGGTACGAAACCCAGCTCGCAATGGCTTCCTTGGTGCGCCGCGTCAGATGTCCCTCGGAGAAGTGCACCGTGTCGCCGAACTTCATCACGTCGCGCAGAAAGTCTGGCCGGTGGCTGAAGCACTTCAGGATCCCGGGCATCTGCGTGCGGCCCGATTTGGCCCGCCACTCGTCATAGACCGTGGCCACAAGACCGCTGGCGTCGGCGTCTTCAATCAGATTGATCTTGGTCGGCTCTTTGGGCATGAGGAAGAAAACGAATGGCAAGAGCATATCACGCCGAAAATCCACCCCAACTCCGCCGAAAGGTTGAGATTAAAGCACCACCCGCACCTCGCCCTGCTTGCGCGTGATCCGCTCCCGGTCCAGCAACTCCAGCAGCGGAATCGCGTGCTTGCGCGTCAGCCCCGTCATCGCCTTGAACGCGGCGACATCGAACGTCTTGCTTCTCTGCGCTCGAAGCCGATCCACCAGATGCCTCACCGCCTCTGCAGACACAAACGTGTCGTCGTCTCCCATGCGCATCAACACCTTCTCTCGAAGGAGAAGTGTCACAACTCGCCGCATCTCTGCTTCGGGCATCCTCAGTCTCTGCGCAACCTCTCGCACAGATGCCGGTGCGAGCCCGGCCTCTGCGTAGGCATGCATCGCGGACCGCATCTTCGCCGCGTCCTTGTTCGCAACCGCCGCCCCTGCTCCAGCAACCGAAATGACCTCTCCGCTGAGCTGCAGCTTGCATTCCGCAATCAGCCGATCTACCGCCTCATTCAGAATCTCAAGAGGCAGCCCGGTCTGGCTCCGAAGCTCCGAGCGCTTCAATCCGGTCGCGCCGGCGTTCTTCACCCGCCCGAGCACCATTTCCGTGACCTGTCCGAGATACTCACTGGCGAACAGGAAGTTGTCTCCGATGATGAGAACTCTTCCGCCGGCCGCAGCGGAATTGACAATAGCGCGCGTCGCCCCAGCGGTCAGTCCCATCTCCCTCGCCAGCGCGTCCAGTGCGATCCCGTTGGCTCCGCGCCGCTGTAGGCGAAGGATCAACGCCTGCAGAGGAGTCGCATTGGCCAGTTGTACAAGCCATCCCGTGGTCGACGAACGCTTCGCATGAACAAGCGGATATGCATCCAGAACGCGGCCGCCGCCAATCGTTCCTGCCGGCAGCGGTTGGCGCAACACAAACCGGTCCCCGGGCGCCAGCACAATGGAACTCGACAGCTTCAGCCGCACAAGTCTTGTCTCGCCGCCCTTCATCGCCTCATTGCCGTAGAGAGAAACCGTCGCCATGGTCTCCGAAGTAAAAGCATGCAGATGCACGCGCGCCCTCTGCCTCAACGGCGGCGCAGCTTCCAGCAGCTTGATCTCAGCATCCACAACTTCAACCGCCGAAGGACCGCCATGCATCACCAGCGTCTGCCCCCGCGAGATCTCGTTCGTTTCCAATCCGGCGAGATTCACGGCCACTCGCGTTCCGGCCACGGCCGTCTCTTCTGCTTGTCCGTGCGTTTGCAGGCCGCGTACCCGCACCTTTCGGTCACCGGGTTCGAGCACCAGCATCTGCCCGATCCGCATCTCACCGCTCAGCAGCGTGCCGGTGACAACCGTTCCGAATCCCTTCTTCACAAAGGTACGATCGATCGGCAGCCGCATGGGCCGCGTCTGTTCCGCGGCCCGGACTCTGATCGTCAGGCTCGCCAACTCGCTGCGGACACTCGCAATGCCGTCGCCAGTTTGCGCGCTGGCTGCGAGAATCGGCGCTCCACCAAGGAACGAACCCTGCAGAAATCTGCCGATCTCAGCCCGAACTTCTTCGAGGCGCGACTCGCTCACCAGGTCGGATTTGCTGATGACTGTAAAGCCGTCGGAGATCCCCAGCAGCTCGCAGATCGCCAGGTGCTCCCGAGTCTGCGGCATCACGCCCTCATCCGCCGCAATCACCAGCATCACCGCTGGGACGCACCCCGCGCCGGCAAGCATGTTGCGGATGAAAAGCGCATGTCCCGGCACATCGACGAAGCTGATACGAAGCGCCGATCCGTCGGGCGTCGCGGCATCCATTGCTGCAAAGCCAAGATCGATGGTGATCCCGCGACGCTTCTCCTCCGGCAGCCGATCGGTATCGACGCCGGTCAGCGCGCGAACCAGCGCAGTCTTGCCGTGGTCGATGTGCCCTGCTGTTCCGATGACAATGGAGTTGGCCGGCTTCATGGATGTTTAGAGTTGCGCAAGAGCACGCCTGATCACCTCGTCAAAGCGCGGATGAACCGTCCGCAGGTCCAGCATCACCTTCTCATCGCTGATGCGCCCGATGATCGGCGGATCGGTCTGCCGGAGCGCTTTCAACAATTCGGCCGCGCTCAGCTCAGTGTGTACCAGGGCAAGCGCGTAGCTCGGGAGCTTGGCATTCGGCGCAGTCCCTCCGCCCACCAAGCTTTCCACTCGCATTATCTCTGTATGGATCCGCGTCGATTGCAGGCTTTCGGCAATGGCGCCGCAGCGGCCTTCGAGTTCCTCCAATGCTGTACTCACCATCCGCATTAACGGAATGGATTCGGCGGAGCCAATCAGATAATCGAAGAGCGTCGCCTCCAGCGCAGCGTAGGTGAGCTTGTCCACCCGGAATGCACGCAGTAGGGGACTCTTGTGAATGCGCGCCATCAGGTCGCTTCTGCCGACGAGCAAGCCACATTGCGGGCCACCAAGCAGTTTGTCCCCGCTGGCCGCAACCAGATCGACTCCTTTTTCGATGGAGTCGCGCAGAGTCGGCTGGTTATGAATGCCGAACCGTTCCAGTCCCGACACAAGCCCCGTACCCTGATCTTCAAAGAGCGGAACTCCAGCTGTTTGTGAAATCGAGACCAGTTCCTCGAGAGGAGGCCGCTCCGTGAACCCCTCGATGCTGAAGTTCGATTGATGGACGCGCAGCAGGAGCGCCGTTTGTTCCGTAATCGCCCGCTCGTAATCGGCGATGCGCGAGCGATTGGTGGTTCCGACTTCCCTCAGAACCG
>DASYYO010000363.1:0-19308 GCA_035933805.1 Acidobacteriaceae bacterium
TATCGCGAGATCTTCGGAGACGCTGGCATCGCCAACATCCCGGTCGTTGTCTAATCAGTCCGATGCTGACTGTTGGCCATTCCACCCTGCCGATCGAGACGTTCCTTGGAATGCTGCAAAAGAATGGCGTCGGCTTGCTGATCGATATCCGCACCGTCCCCAGATCGCGCCACAATCCCCAGTTCGAGCAAGGAGCGCTCTCCCACGCCTTGGCTGCGGGATCGATCGAGTACCGTTGGCAATCTTCGCTTGGTGGCCTGCGGAAACCGAAAAAGGGGAGCTTGCTCAACCTGGGATGGAAGAATGAGAGCTTTCGCGGATATGCGGACTACATGCAGACATCTGAGTTTGCTGCGGCGATTGACGAGCTGCTGCGCCATGGGCTGGAGAAGCAGTCAGTGATCATGTGCGCGGAGGCTGTTCCGTGGCGGTGTCATCGCTCCCTCGTCGCCGATGCACTGACGGCACGCGAGATTCCCGTCGAGCATATCCTTTACGACAAACATGGCTCCAGCAAGCGCCAGCCTCACCGGCTTACGGGGTTTGCGAAGGTATCAGGAACGCGCATCTGGTATCCCGCGGAACCCGGCCTCTTCCCCGCGCCAGCGCCTCCGGACAGCAACCGCGGGTGAAGGGAGCCTCTTTTCGCTCCCGTTTCCGTCTAACCTCTAGAAATAGGCCAAGCGGGCCTCCGATGAGGGGAAACCGGCACGCAGGGTATGCTGAGTCTCCAAAATGCCGGATCCCGGCGAGCCGGGCGGTCCGCTGTAAGCTGGGAATCGGTCCGACCGCTCGGATATTCTTTCCTTATGCGCATAAGGGTTCTGCTGTTCGGAGTGCTCAAGGACGTTTTCTCCACTGGGAGCCAGGCACTTGACCTGCCTCAGGGAGCAACGGTCGAGACGCTGCTCAGCCATTATCGTGAGATCGCCCCGGAAGCGCCGGCCTTGTGGTCTGCGCTGGCGGTCGCAGTGAATCTGGAGTACTCGCCGCTTTCGCGGGCTCTGACGGATGGAGACGAGGTCGCGCTCCTGCCGCCGGTGAGTGGTGGCTCCTTTTCGCCGCAGATTGCTCTCGTACGGGAGCCGATCGACGCGGACCAGATCACGGCGGCGCTCAAGCAGGGGGAAGACGGCGCTGTCGTCGTCTTCGATGGTATCGTGCGCAACAACACGCGCGGACGCCGCACGCTCTTTCTCGTCTATGAGGCATATGAAGAAATGGCCTTGCAATTGATGCGCTCTCTGGCGGACGAAGCTGTGCGGAGCCATCAGGTCCGAGAGGTCGCCATCCTCCACCGTCTGGGCAAGCTCGAAGTCGGTGAGACGAGCGTGCTGATCGCGGTAGCTTCGGCCCATCGGGCGCAGGCCTTCGACGCCTGCCGATGGCTCATCGATACCTTGAAGAAGAAAGTTCCGATATGGAAGAAGGAGCATTTTGAGGATGGGGCGGTCTGGGCGGATGGCGAGCCGTTCCCCGCCGGCATCGTCCTGAAGGGAGCGGATGGCCGGTGAGAATCGTCCTCGGTCTGGCGCTGCTGCTGTCGGTTGCCGCCGTAAATGCCCAATCGACTCCGGCTGCGCCCGCACCACGGGCCGGGCCGCCCACGATCAACGTAAACGTGCGGCTGGTAAATGTCTTCGTGAACGTAGCGGATGCCAACGGCGCCCCCGTCGCGGGACTGGCCAAGGAAGACTTCCTGCTCTCCGAAGATGGGCGTCCGCAGAAGATCTCGGTTTTTGAGCGAGAGTCTGAGCTCCCTCTCAACATCGTTCTCGCCATTGACGCGAGCGGCAGCGTTCGCAAAGACTTCGGCATAGAGGAGATGGCGGCACGTCATTTTGTGCATGCGACCCTGCGCCCGGTGGACCGATTGGACATCATGGAGTTTGCGGACAATGTGCGCGAGGTTGTGCGCTTCACCAACAACCTGCCACGGATCGACCGTGCGCTCAACGACATCCGGGCCGGGGCGGCGACGGCGCTGTACAGCGGAGTCTATCTCGCGGCGCAGAATCTGGCTCCCTACTCCGGACGCAAGGTGCTCCTGCTCATCTCTGACGGCAGCAACACCGTCAAAGGGACCACGTATGATATGGCGCTCGAACAGGCGGTGCGCGGTGAGGTTATCGTCTACAGCATCATCGATGTGCCGATCGCCGCAAGCGCCGGCCGCGACCTCGCCGGCGAGCACGCCATGATTACTCTCTCTCAGGAGACCGGCGGCAAGTACTATTATGCGGATGCATCGTCCCTGGACAAGATCTTCGCGCAGGTCTCGGAAGAACTGCGGACCCAGTACCTGCTCGGCTACTATCCGCAAAATCACTCCAATGACGGCAACTTCCGCAGAATCTCGGTCAGACTGTCCCGTCCACCGGCAGCGACGGATTACTCCGTGCGCAGCCGAACCGGATACTATCCGTCCTCGAACTAGTCTCTCGTAAGCGCGATCCTGCTGCGCTACTTGTAGATGATTTTGACGTCGATATCGGTTGCCGGGCAGCCGACTTTGAACTCCGCCTGCTGGAAGGTAGGCGCCGTCAGAAGGACTCGGGGGTTGTTGGAAAATCCGAAGCCCTCCTTGGGCCACCCCAAGAAGTCGCGGTCCAGCTTATAGTTTTCGTTTTCATCGTGCAGTACGACGACGCTGTATTCCCCCGGCGGCAATAAAAATGAGATCGTTGCCTGATTGCCGGAGATGGGCGCGGTGTCGTGGACATATTCCTTATTGCCCTCGGGCCAACCGTTCGGCGAGGTAAACACCGCCGCATCCGCCGTGCCTTTCTGGTTGCGGAAGCCGGTAGCATGCACTTTCACGCCGCACTTCGCGGGGACCGCGTCTGCGAGCGCATTGGCCGCCGGAAAGACCAGAAGCATCGCAGCCATAAAGATACTTTTCAAGATTGCTCCTCAAGCAACATAAGATCGGCCTCTCCGTCTCTGCGAACGACCAGTGACTCTCCTGTCGCTTCCAGCGGCTCGGTCAGGAACCGGGTCACCGTCTCTATTACGATTTGAGGCTCTTCGCGGTGGGGAAGATGTCCTGCATTTGCCAGCAGCACGCGCTTTAAGCCGGAAATCCCAGCCTCCAGGACCGCTGCCTGCGCAGGCGCAGCAAAGGGGTCCAATGCGCCCTCCAGGACTAGCACCGGACAGCGCACCCGCTTAAGATACCGGGCCGCAGGGAGTTCCCGGGACAAATGACCGCGCACTCCCTCCACCCAGGAGGAGAATACGGCCTCTGCGTCGCGATGATAGCGGCCCAGTTTCTCAATCAGTTCGGCCCGTGGCTGCGGCTGATCCATCTGTTCCACTGTCTGCAGAGTGCCAACCCCGGGTGCGACGATAGGAGCCTCTGCAATCACGGCTTTGGCAGGCCTGCCGGATGCGGCATAGAGCAGAGCGATGGCCGCACCCTCGCTGTGACCGTACAAGATCGGCTCTGCGATCGCGAACTGCTGCATGATCCCGGGCAGAACCACCTCCACCTGCCGCCGGTAGTACTCGGCTGAGCGCGGTTCGATCGGGCCCTCCGAGTCGCCGTGTCCCGCGCGCGAATAGGCGAGGACGCGTGCTCCGGTGCTTTGCGCGAGCTGGGCGGGGAAGTCCTTCCAATAGGACGCCGAGCCCAAAGCCTCATGCAGCAGAACGATCGAGTCGCGTGCATCCGGGATGCCCCATAGCAGCACTTCCAGGGACTTATCTTCAACCCGGATGCGGTTGACGGCAGCAGACGGCTTGAGCGTCATTTCGCTTCTCGCCACAGAACGGCTCTCTCAGCGGGTTCGGCGCTGTTGAACGGGAAAAAGCGTGCTTCAATTAGAGCTCGACGCGCCTTGAGCGTAGGCGTCATCAATCCATTGTCTACCGTCCATGGCTCCTCGTCGACCACCAGAAAGCGAAGCTGTTCATGACGCTCAAGTTCATGGTTGACGCGACGCATCGCGAGCTCCAGCTCGTCTTCGAGAAGGCGGCGTGTCTCCTGCGCTCCGGTCAGGCTACGCTTCCCGTCGATGAGAACAACGGCGGCAAAGGGAGCGGCTATCCCCGCGCCCAGGACGCAGACCGACTCAAAGAGCCCGGAGGCCATCAGTTTCTGCTCGATGGGCGCTGGAATCACATACTTGCCCTTGCTGGTCTTGAACTCCTCCTTGAGTCTTCCAACGATGCGCAGCCGTCCGTCGCTGTCGATCTCCCCCCGGTCGCCGGTGCGGAAGTAGCCGTCGAGGGTAAAGGAGGCCCGGGTGAGCTCCGGGTTTCGATAGTAACCGGCCAGGTTCATTGGGCCTTTGATCTGGACCTCTCCATCGCCGGCGACGCGTGTGTCGGCGAATGGGCTGGCGTGGCCGACGTAACCTGGGCGAACCCTTCCCGGCAGCGGAACGTGAGTGATGCCGGTCTCCGTCATGCCATAGCCCTCCACCAGATTCAGGCCCAGGCCTCGATACCATTGCAGCAGATCGACCGGCAGAGGCGCGGAGCCTGAGGCTGCCAGCCGGACACTGTCCAATGCGAGGGCCTTCAGGATCCGCTTTCGCACGAGAGCGCGGACGACGGGTATGCGCAACAGCCTCCTGAGCTTTGGTTCCGGCGCTTTCTCGAGGACGCCCTGCTGGAAGCGCACGAGCAGGCGAGGGACGGTGAAGAAGATCGTGGGTCTGGCTCGCGCAAGGTCATGGAGAAAGGTCTGTTGACTCTCGGCAAAGAAGATATGCAATGGGAGATACAGGCAATTGATCTCGACGATGGCCCGCTCTGCGATATGCGCCAAAGGAAGATACGAGAGGATGCGATCGAGGGACCCATCGCCCGCGAGCGTGGGCTCCATGGACTTGGCCATGAGGGCAAGCGACTGGAAGGTCTGCATCACACCCTTGGGCTCCCCGGTTGTTCCTGATGTGTAGATGATCGTGGCCGTTTCGAGCGGCTCCCGGACAGGAGATCCCTCAATGGGAGCCTGGCCCCCGAGGATCTCTTCCCAGGCAATGGTTCCGGAGCTGGGAGCGGCGCCAGGAAAGGTGATGCGGTGCAGTCCTTCGAGCGGCGTACCGGTGATCTCAGGCGGATGCTCCAGCAATCCAAGAAAGCAGGCCGCGGGTTCGCAGTGATTGAGTATGGCGGCAAGAGAGACTTCGCGAAGACTGGGAAAGATCGGCACGCTGACGTGGCCGGCCATCCAGATGGCGAAGTCTGCCATGATCCACCAGGCGCAGTTTTTGGAGAGGATGACGATCCTCGATCCCGGAGGGAAGTTTTGCGCCTTGAGGTGGGCGGCGATACGCCGCGCTTCCTCGACCGCCGCACCCCATGTCCACTCGCGAACTGTGCCTTGCCCCGGCTGGGTCAACAGCAATCTGGATGAGTGCTCGCGCTCATTGCCATAGATCCGCTGTAACGGCAGCTCTTCCCCGGCAATCCAGATCCGTTGAGAAGGACTCACCAGACCGGATGCCCGGCCGTTGTCGTCCATCGCTATCGTCATATGGCGCAACCGTCCCGGAACTTCCTTCCCGCTCGATAACCTTTGTTCGACAGAGGGAATCCTCGTCGAATGCTACCAGATGAAGGCTCCGATTCAAGAGAGCTCAATCACACGCTGGTAAGCTAGGGTGCAGGGCCTGGCAGGCTCACCTGCCTGCAGACAGGCCCGTGCTGGAACAACCTTTGGAGCACGCGTCTGCCGTACCGAATGGTGCGCCGTTTAAGAGGGGCGCAGGCTTGCGGGGCCGCCGGCAAGCCAGGATCTTAAGTTTGTTCGAGGAGAGCGCATGATCTCCGCTACGCACGAGGCTGCCGCATCTCAGCCCGTTCCTTCGCCACAGCAGGCATACCCGATCCGGCGGGTGGCTGTCCTTGGGGCAGGCACCATGGGATCGCGTATCGCCGCCCACATCGCGAATGCCGGCCTGCCGGTGCTTTTGCTGGATCTCCCTGTAGATGGTGATCGTAACCGTATTGCAACCCGCGCAGTGGAAGAACTGAAGAGGGCCAAACCCGCAGCGCTCGCCGGCCCCTCCGCAGCTTCGCTGATCGCTACCGGGAACTTCGATGACGATCTCGCCAGGCTTAAGGATTGCGACTGGGTGATCGAAGCGGTCGCCGAGAAGATGGAGATCAAGCGCAGCCTGCTCGACAAGGTGAGTCCACATCTGCGGGCGGATGCAATTCTCACCACCAACACCAGCGGCTTGCCGATAGGAGCGCTGGCGCAGGAGTTGGCCGCCGGTCTCAGGCGGCGCTGGTTTGGCACTCACTTCTTCAATCCTCCTCGCTACATGCAGCTTTTGGAGATGATCGCGACTCCGGAGACAGATCCAGAGGCGGTCGCTTCGGTCTCGCGGTTCGCGGAGATACATCTCGGCAAGACGATCGTCGCCGCCAAGGACAGTCCCAACTTCATCGCGAATCGCCTCGGCACCTTCGTCCTGTTGAACACCGTCCGCATCATGCAGCAGATGAATCTCGGCATTGAAGAGGTGGACGCGCTGACCGGCTCTCCTCTCGGATGGCCGAAGACCGGAACCTTCCGCCTGGCGGACATGGTCGGCATTGATGTGCTCGCCAGCGTCGCGCGGAATTTCACCGCCTCGGTGCGGGATGAGCGGCCGGATGTCGAACTGCCCGGGCTGATCGAAGAGATGGTCAGCCGGAGATGGCTGGGCGATAAGACAGGCCAGGGGTTCTACAAGAAGACCGGCGAGGGCGCACATCCTGGAAACGAGCGGGCAGGCGGCCAGCGGTTGGTGCTCGACCTGAAGACTCTGGAATACCGCCCGGAGCAGAAGGCGAAGCTTCCCGAACTGGACGCGGCCAGGAGCATCGAGTCATTGCCTGAGCGAATCCGTGCCTTGTTGAAAGGCAATCCGGAGAAGGAGAAGGCGGCAGCCTTCTATTGGAAGATTCTGCCTGAGCTCTGGATTTATGCCGCCAACCGCATCGGCGAGATCAGCGATAGCCTCGCCGATATCGACCGGGCGATGCGTGCCGGGTTCAATTGGGAGTTGGGACCGTTCGAGATGTGGGATGCCGCTGGGGTGGCGGAGACGGTCGCGGCGATGCGCTCGCGGGGCGACGCTGTCCCTCTAGCCGCAGAGCGCCTGCTGGCCGCTGGAGAAAGCTCCTGGTATCGCAACGGCGGAAGAGAGTATTTCCGGTTTGATCCCACCGGTGCAGGCGCATACGCGCCCGTGGAACAGGACTCGGGCATCCTAACGCTGACCGCGGCAAAGCGCTCCAATGGCATCGTACGCAAGAACCCCGGCGCTTCTCTGATCGACGTCGGCGATGGAATTGCGTGTATCGAATTCCACTCGAAGATGAATACTCTCGGGCAGGATATCGTTGCTTTTCTCCTGGAAGTCCTTTCGTCCGAGAGCGAGGCCGTGAAGAGCTTTGAGGGTTTCGTCATCACCAACGACGCGGCGAACTTTTCGGCCGGTGCGAATCTCATGCAATTGCTCCTGGCCGCGCAGGATGAGGAGTGGGATGAGATCGATCTGTACATTCGCGCCTTTCAGCGGATGACCCAGGCCATCAAGTTCTGCCCGCGTCCGGTAGTTGCCGCTCCTTTTGGCTTGTGCCTGGGAGGAGGGACGGAGGTCTCCCTGCACTCTGCCTTGCGCCAGGCGCATCTGGAACTGTACATGGGGCTGGTCGAAACCAGCGTGGGGCTCGTGCCTGCCGGAGGAGGATGCAAGGAGATGGCGATCCGCGCGATCGAAGCCGCGGGCGAGGTCCGGGCCGATGCGCGTGGGGAGTCCGTCGAGGTGCATGACAGCCTTCGCACTGCATTCGAGACCATTGCGCTGGCCAAGGTTTCCACTTCGGCGGTGGATGCCCGCCGCCTGGGGCTCTTGAGTCATGGAGATGGGGTCACCATGAACCGTCGCCGGCTGCTGCATGACGCCAGACTGCAGGCCCTCCGGCTGGTGAGGACGGGTTATACTGCGCCGCAGCCAAAGACCGATATTCCGGCCCCCGGAGAGACCGTTCTGGCAAGCCTTCGACTTGGCATCCACACAATGCGGCAGGCGGAGTACATCAGCGATCACGATGTTGTGGTGGCACGCCACGCTGCCAACATTCTCTGCGGAGGCTCTGTTACGCCCGGAGTTCCGGTCAGCGAGGAGTATCTGCTGGATCTGGAGCGCGAGGCCTTTCTCTCTCTTTGCGGCGAGCGCAAGACGCAGGAGCGTATAGCCTTCACGCTCAAGACAGGCAAGCCGCTCAGGAACTAGCCGGGAGCGCATTTACGAGGAGTCAGCCATGAGAGAAGCAGTTCTGGTGAGCGCGGTACGCACTGCGGTGGGCAAGGCGCCTCGCGGCGCCCTGCGCACCACGCGGCCCGATGATCTTGGAGCGATCGCCGTACGCGGCGCCCTGGACCGCGTGCCGCAGCTGGATCCGAAAGAGATTGAGGACGTGATCATCGGCTGCGCTGTCCCGGAGGCTGAACAGGGAATGAATGTGGCACGCATCATCTCCCTTCGCGCCGGGCTGCCCGTCGAGGCTGCGGCCATGACGGTCAACCGTTACTGCGCTTCCGGACTGCAGACCATTGCCCTGGCCAGTGAACGGATCCGCAGCGGCGGAGCCGAGGTCATCGTGGCGGGCGGCGCGGAGTCGATGTCCTTCATTCCTTTCGGCGGCAACAAGATAGCAGTCAACCCGTGGCTGGTGGAGAATTATCCGAACTCCTACCTGTCGATGGGGCTGACGGCGGAACGCGTAGCCCGGCATTATGGCGTCTCCCGGGAGGACTCGGATCAATTCGCTCTCGCCAGTCACGAAAAGGCGCTGGCTGCGATCCGCGAAGGAAGGTTTGAGGAAGAGATTGTGCCGGTGACGGTGTCGATGACAACTCTGAACGGAGGCGGCCGTCCATCCCGGAAGGAGCAGGAATTTCGGGTCGACGAGGGACCGCGTGCCGATACCTCCTATGAGGCGCTTTCGAAGCTCCGCCCGGCCTTCCATGCCAGGGGCGTGGTCACCGCAGGCAACTCCTCGCAAACCTCAGACGGCGCGGCGGCGGCAGTTGTTATGTCGGCTGAGCGTGCCCGGGAGCTTGGCATCCAGCCGCTGGCTCGTTTTGTCTCCTATGCCTATGCCGGATGCCTGCCGGAAGAGATGGGCATTGGCCCCGTCTATGCCATCCCGAAGGCGCTCAAGCTCGCCGGCCTGGCGCAGGACCAGATCGATGTGATCGAGCTAAACGAAGCCTTCGCCGCACAATCTCTGGCGGTGATTCGCACGCTGGGTCTTGATCCGGCCAGGGTCAACGTCAACGGCGGCGCGATCGCTCTGGGTCACCCGCTCGGATGTACGGGCGCCAAGCTTACGGCAACGCTGCTTCGCGAGCTGCAGCGGCGCAAGGCGAGGTATGGACTGGTGACGATGTGCGTTGGCGGCGGCATGGGAGCAGCCGGTATCTTCGAGAATCTCCAGAACTGAGCAGGAGCCCAGCAATGACGAACACCTCTGTGGTTACAAATGCGGCGAAGCGCGTGGCCGGTGGAAGTTTCCTGATTGAGGACCTCCGCCCCGAAGATGTCTTCACTCCGGAGGATTTCACTGAAGAGGAGAGACAGATTGCGCAGACGACCGCGGACTTTGCGGAGAAGTCGGTGCTGCCACAGGTTGCCGAGATAGAAGAGAAGAACTTTGCCGTGACGAGAGCGCTCATTCGCCAGGCCGGCGAACTGGGGCTGCTGGGAATCGATGTCCCGGAGGAGTACGGCGGCCTGGAATTGAACAAAGTCACCTCCGCGCTGATCGCCGACAGGATTGCGGTCTGCGGAAGCTTCTCCGTAGCCTTCAGTGCGCATGTCGGCATTGGGACGCTCCCTTTGGTATGGTACGGAACGCCGGCGCAGAAGGAGCGGTATCTGGCCAAGCTCGCATCGGGCGAGTGGGTATCGTCGTATGCGCTCTCTGAGGCCTCCTCCGGTTCGGATGCGATGAACATTCGCACCCAGGCCCGACTTTCGCCGGATGGAAAACACTACGTTCTCAACGGCGAAAAGATGTGGATCTCCAATGCCGGCATGGCGAACCTGTTCACCGTCTTCGCCAAAATTGACGGCGAGCACTTCTCCGCCTTTCTGATCGAAGCCGGAACTCCCGGCCTGACCGTGGGGAAAGAAGAACATAAGATGGGCATTCGCGGCTCCTCCACCTGCCCGCTGATTCTTGCCGACTGCATGGTCCCGGTGGAGAATCTGTTGGGTGAGGCAGGCAAGGGCCATCACATCGCCTTCAATATTCTCAACGTCGGGCGCTACAAGCTGGGCGCGGCGGCGGTCGGAGGCGCGCGATTCGCGCTGCGCAACGGCCTGCGCTATGGCAAGGAGCGCATCGCTTTTGGCAAGCCGGTCACGTCCTTCGGTCTGGTCCAGGAAAAGATTGCGGAGAGCGCGGCGTTCATCTTCGCGGCTGAAGCGCTCGTCTATCGTGTGGTGGGTGCGGTGGATGCCGCTCTTGCAGATCTGGACAAAGGCGCGGCGCAAGGTCACGAGGTGCAAAAGCGCATTGAGGAGTACGCCATTGAGTGCTCCATCGTAAAGGTCTGGTGCTCGGAGATGCTGGAACGGGTGGTGGACCAGATGCTGCAGATTCACGGCGGCTACGGATATACCGAGGAATTTGGTATCGAGCGCGCCTACCGCGACGCGCGCATCAACAAGATCTTCGAGGGAACGAACGAGATCAACCGCCTGATTATTACCGGCTGGATGATGAAGCGCGCGATGCAGGGACGACTGGCGTTGCTGCCGGCCATCCAGAGGGTGATGGACGAGGTTCTCGCCGGCCCCGCGGCACGGGTACAGGGAGCCGGCCCGCTCGCGGAGCAGAGGGGATTGCTGGCCGCTGCTAAAAAAACAGGCCTCTTCTGCGCGGGAGCGGCCACTCAGAGATACGCTGCCAACCTTGCCGATCAGCAGGAGATCATGGGTGCGCTGGCGGACATTGTGATCGAGGTGCTGGCGATGGAGTCCGCCATTCTCCGGGCGGAAAAGATGCAGGGGCGGAATCCGGCGGCCGTTCGGCTGGCGCAATACTATGTGTCCCGAAGCTTCCGGATTGTGGAGAGCGCGGCGGAGCGCATTCTCGGGGCAGTCGCAGAGGGTGACACGCTGCGCACGCAGATGGCTATCTTCCGCCGGCTTGCCAAACACGAGCCGGTGAACACGGTCGGTCTCGGCCGCGAGATTGCCGAAGAGATGATTGCCGCAGGACGATATGCACTGTAATCAGACCGGAGAGTCTGATTGCAATGGAAGAGCACGCATTGCAGCATCCAAAGACGATGCCGGCACTCTTCTCATTCGAGCCGAATGCCTCAACCGCGCCGGACAAATCCGTATCCGGCGCGGCGATGCTCTCCTCTCGAATGCAGCATCCTACAGTGAAGTTGTTGAGAGATGCGGATCTGGTGGACGGGGCCAGGGGGCACACCGTCCAAAGATCGATTAAGCTCGCCCGTTCGATGCTGAGCCGGTACACCCATCCATCAACAGCTTAAAAATCCCCTTCTCGGCCTGGAGGCCCAGGGAGCGTGAGCCGATGAGGACCAAAGACGCTGTCGAGGTGCTCTCCATCGAGGGCCGCGAAATCCGCATTACGCATCCGGATAAACTCTACTTCTCCCAGCAGACGAAGCTTTTCAAGCTGGACCTCGTGCAGTACTACCTTTCCGTTGCGCCGGGCGCTCTTACCGGCATTCGCGACCGGCCACTGGTTCTCAAGCGCTTCGTCAACGGCGCCGAAGGCGAGGCGTTCTACCAGAAGCGCGCGCCCGAGGATCGTCCGGCATGGCTGAGAACGGTGACGTTGTCGTTTCCCTCCGGGCGCACGGCGGAAGAGCTGGTCATCGACAGCGCCGCCGGGCTCGCCTGGATCGTGAATCTGGGCTGCCTTGAGCTGCACCCGCACCCGGTGCGCTCCGCGGACCTGGAGCACCCCGACGAGATGCGCGTGGATCTGGATCCGGGGCCGGGCGTCGCATGGGACGACGTTCGCCGCGTAGCTTTCGAAGTGAAGGAGCTGCTGGAAGAAGCCGGGCTGCGCGGCTGGCCCAAGACCAGCGGCTCGCGCGGAATGCACATCCAGGTGCGCCTCCATCCGCGCTGGACGTTTACCGAAGTTCGCCGGGCGGCGCTCGCGCTCTCGAGGGCTGCGGAGCGGCGCCTGCCCGCGCTGGCAACTTCGAAGTGGTGGAAAGAGGAGCGCCACGGCGTCTTTCTCGATTACAACCAGAACGCAAAGGACCGGACGACGGCCTCTGCGTATTCCGTGCGCCCTGTGCCCGATGCCCGCGTCTCCGCTCCTCTTCAATGGCAGGAGGTCTCCGAGTGCGATCCGGCCGACTTTACCGTGCTGACGATGCCGCAGCGCTTTGCGGAGATCGGCGATCCGCACGCGGCGATCGATGCCGCGGCGGGCTCGCTTGACGCGCTGCTCGAACTCGCAGCCGAAGACGAAAGCTCGGGCCTCGGCGATGCTCCGTGGCCTCCGCATTTTCGCAAAGCTGTGGGAGAAGCGCCGCGTGTGGCCCCGTCCCGCGCGAGGGCCGCGGCCAAGCAGCCGCGCACCAAGATGCCGCTGCTCGTGGTGGCCAACTCCTCCAGCAAGGAGGCTGCTGTCGCAGGCCTGGAACGCTGGAAGAAGAGGCATCCTGAGGCGGCCCGTCTCCTCTCCGTGGAGGATGTTCTGGTAGATGCCATGCGCGGCCGGTCTTCGACCTGGACCCGCATCCGGGTGAATCTTCGTCATGTTCCGGAAGATCTTCGTCCGCCGCGGGAAGAGCCAGACCCCGACGACCCGCCAACCGGGGCGAAGGCGAGAAAGGGCAACCCTAAGAAGAATGCGTAGCACTTACCGGCCGTGCGGGAAGATCGCCATCAGTTCCTGCGGCGGGACGGTCTCAAGCTGGGCATAGGTGCAATCCTCGGGCTTCTTGTCGAGCCGCCATCTGCGGAAGTGCGCCATGTGGCGGAATCTGCCGTTCTGCATGTGTTCGTAGGCCACCTCGGCCACGAGTTCGGGCCGCAGCGGCTCCCAAGAGAGGTCTTTCCCCTGGCTCCAGCGGCTCTGTCCGCCAGGCATGCGGCGCTCCTGGGCCTGCGCGGCGCCCCCTTCCGCCCAGTCTTTCCAGGGATGATGCGCAAGGGCGTTTTTGCGGTAGGGCGCCAGATACTCCAGTAGCTCCTGCCGCTTCTCCTTCGAGAAGCTCGCGCAGACGCCGACATGCTGGAGCGACCCATGATCGTCAAAGAGGCCGAGGAGCAAGGAACCGACTGCCGTGCCCTGGCCCTCTTTGTACCAGCGAAAGCCGGCGACCACGCAGTCGCAGTCGCGCTCATGCTTCACCTTGAGCATGACTCGTTTGTCCGGCTCGTAGATCCCGGCGAGCGGCTTGGCCACCACTCCGTCGAAGCCCGCGCCCTCAAAGCGGCGAAACCAGTCCATCGCGATCTCCCGGTCCCGGGTTGCAGGCGTCAGATGGATTGGCGCGGATACTGAGGCGAGCAGCGATTCCAATCGCCCGCGGCGTGTTCCAAAGGGCTGGCCGCGAAGATCATGATTCCCTTCAGAAAGCAGGTCGAAGAAGACAATCGAAGCCGGAGTCTGGCGGGACAGCAGTTTTACCCGCGAGGCCGCCGGATGGATACGAAGCTGCAGCGCATCGAAGTCGAGCCGCCCATCGCGCGCGATGACCAGCTCACCATCAAGGACGCAGCGGGCGGGCAACTGGGCGCGCAGCGGTTCGAGCATCTCGGGGAAGTAACGGTTCAACGATTTTTCGTCGCGGCTCTGGATCAGGATCTCGTCGCCGTCCCGGAAGAGGATAGTCCGGAACCCATCCCACTTCGGCTCGAAGACCCAATCTCCCCCTTCCGGGATCTCGTCCACTCGCTTGGCCAGCATCGGCAGGATCGGCGGATTCGCAGGAAGATTCACAGAAGATACCGGTCTCGCGGGGATAAACGTTTCATGCCGGCCGAGGCTGGCCGGGATATCTATGTCGGATGCAGCAGGCCGGCAGGAACGCTGTCTGGAGGCCGGCGAGCAAGCGCTGCGTGTCGTCGGAATAGAATTCGATTCAGCTATGGACCCACTCACGCAAATCGAGACATGGAATCGGCGCTTCGGAATTCCGGACATCGCGCAGATGGTCGCCGGCCGGGGCGGCCTGCCCAAGATACGGATTACCAACCGAGCCGCCGAAGCCGAAATCTACCTGCACGGCGCTCAGGTGACCTCATGGAAGCCGGAGGGCGCAGAAGAAGTGATCTTTCTCAGCCAGGAATCACGATGGGAGAGCGGACGCGCCATTCGCGGGGGAATCCCTGTGTGCTTTCCCTGGTTCCGGGCCAAGGCGGATGATCCGCAGGCCCCGGCGCATGGATTCGTGCGGACCAAGGCGTGGCAGTTCGACTCGATCGCGACGGAAGAAAACGGCGCGGTGACGGTTGCCTGTTCGACGGAGAGCGACGCCTCCACCCGCCGCTGGTGGCCGCATGACTTCCGCCTGGTCCATCGAATCACCCTCGGCAGAAGCATGCGATTGGAGTTGATCGCGAGCAATACCGGCTCGAGCGTGCTCCGTTTCGAGGAGGCGCTGCACACCTACTTCCGTGTCGGCCAGGCGCAGAATGTGCGGATCGACGGGTTGGACGGCGTTGCTTACCTCGACAACACTGACGCAAATCGCGAGAAGGTGCAGGCTGGAGCATTGGTCATGACGGCGCCCACTGACAATGCTTACCTGAAGACGGCGAGAGCAGTCGCGTTGGTCGACCCCGTTCTGCGCCGCCGTATCCGAACGGAAAAGGAGAACTCGGCGACGACGATCGTCTGGAATCCATGGCAGGCGGGCGCCGCGTCCCTCTCCGATCTGGGAGCGGACGAGTGGAGGCAGATGGTCTGCGTGGAAGCCAGCAATATTCTCGGCTCCGCAATCTCGCTGGCTCCCGGAGAGCAGCATGCAATGCGGGTGACGCTCAGCCTCGCTTCGGAGGACGGGCTGGCCGGGGCCGGATAGCATTCGGAAGGAACCCGGCGAGGTCCGCCGGGTCCTTCGAAGCGCCTTCAGGAAACCGAGCATCGAAGCCGCCGCTGGTTTAGCTCAGGGGGCTCAACGCGCGGTACTGACGATGGCGAAGGGCGCGCCCTGCGGGTCTAGGCACTGGGCGATCCAGCTTCCGCCGGGAACGGGCTGAGGGCCGTAGAGGATCTGGCCGCCGGCCTGTTTGATCCGTTCGACGGCGGCGTCCAGTGACTCCACGTTGATGTAATAAAGCCAGGAAGGCCTCGGCACTTGCGGAGGCCTCGCCATCATTCCGCCGGCGGGCGCGCCGCCTGTGGCAAAGATCTGATAGACGCCCATGGATCCCATGTCCAGCGCCTGGACCTTGGTCCATCCGAAGAGGCCGGAATAGAAGGCGAAGGCACTCTCCAGGTTGTCCGTGTACAGCTCGTGCCAGCCGATGTGGCCCCGCGCCCCAGGTTCCTCTGCGGGTGGCGTCTGGACGGCAGACCCTTGAAACAAGATGAATGCCGCGCCATGCGGATCAGACACCACGGCGAAGCGTCCGATGCCGGGGATGTTCTCCGGATTCCGATGCACGGTGCCTCCGGCCTCTTTCAATCTCGGGAGATAGGTGTCCAGGTTGTCGACTCCGATATAGCCTATCCAGAAGGGCTTCAACCCTTTTGCCTCCTCCGGAGTCTTCATCATTCCGCCGATCATCGTCTTCCCCATGGACAGGATCGAGTAGGAGTGGTTAGCCATTGCGGAATCGCGAATCTCCCAGCCGATCACGCTTCGATAGAAGGACTCCGCGGCTTTACAGTCGCTCGTCATGAGCTCATACCAGACAAACTTTCCTTGGTTTTCGGCCATTCCAGTTCTTCCTCTCTTCGGATTTTTCTGAGCGATGTCAGGTCTTTTGCCAGCTTATGCCAATCCGTTGCCGCCAGAAAGCGGCCGCCCAGAATGTCCGTAAACGGATTGGCTCCGATTGGGCGGCTTGGATCCCTCCCGGCCGCCTTCAGCAGAATGTCGAACGGACCTCGGGAAATTCGGCGAGCGCCGGAGAAAGAATATGCGTCAGAAGACTTCGACTGAGGGCGGCTGATGGCGTGGCATGCACGAATGGCCGCAGCAGTTCTCCCTCAGATCCGATGCCGGCGCGTGCAGCAAAGAAAAAACGGTGATCCCTGCTTTCCGCTAAGCTGAATCCTCCCCCGAGAATCAGTCGCAGTCAGACAAGAACCACCGCTTGATGAAAAGCGTACGTCATTCCTCGGACATATCTGCATCTTTTGAGTAACAACGGCTCGCACAATGGTACTCGGAGCGGGTAACTGCCAATGCATTCGATTTCTGGGGGGAGACGGAGCGGGCCGGTCTCAGGGCTTCTCGGGCCAGGCATGCTTTGGATAGCGGCGCATCAACTCGCGGCGGACTTGCGGATAGAGCCTCTCCCAGAATCCCGCCAGGTCTGCGGTCGTCTGCACCGGGCGGCGATTGGGCGCCAACAGATGGACGACCACGGGTGTCCGGCCTCTTCCGATCCGGGGCGTCTCCCTCATCCCAAAGAAGTCCTGCAGCCGGGATGCGATCCAGGGCGGCTTGCCGCGCTCGTAGTGGACCTTGGCCAGGCGGCCGCCCTGCAGCCGGATTGTTGCGGGTGCAATCTCCTCGAGTCCCCGGAAGGCGGTCTTCCGCTCCAGCATCGGGAGCAGATCTCCCGCGGCCGCTTTGAGGTCAGCAAAGCTCAGCAGTCCGAAGCACAGCTCTCGAAGTATTTGGGGAACGTCGGGCGGCTCAAGTCCGGCAAACTCAACCCGGGCAAGAAATCCTTCCAGCCCGTCTCGATCGATAAAGCGATCCACTCCGGCTTCCATGGCCTTTCTGGCAAGCAGTTCGGCGGCCGCCTCGGGCTCAGGCGCTGCGCCGCGCGACTCCTGAATAACGAGCTCATCGTAGAGCAACATGCTGACCGCCTCGACGCGCTCCGCGGACCGGTTCCACTGGACTTCTGTTTGCTCCCGCACGCGATCGGGGAAGAGGTCGATCAGCCACTCGGGCTCGATCCGGGCGGTCATGCGAACCAGCGGCAACGGCTTGTCTTTGCGATCCTCGGCGTCGAGGGCGATCATGAATTCGTAGCGCGGAGGTTCGCCCATCACCTCGGCCGATGCGCCGGTGGAAAGCAGCACCTGGCTGCCGCTGCGGAGGCGCGCCACACGGTCGGGAAATCCAGTCAGCACCGATTTGAGCAGGGAATTCTCATCCTGGTGCCGTCTCCGCAAGGGTCGCGCGATCCTGCGCAGCTGCTCGAGCGCCTGCTGCAGCCGAGGGTCATGACGCCGCTCCATGGCGGAGAGCAGATCGTTGGTCCCAACGTCGATGCCCGAGGCCAGCAGCGCCGCGGCCACGCAATCATCTTCCGTGACCCCTCGCTGCTCGTCCGCCACCAGAATGCGCGACAGCCGGGGAGGGAGAGGATACCGGGAGAGCTGCGCGGCCATCTCACCCTTTGCGCCGAGCCGGTCGAGCAGGGCATCGGCGCTCGCGAGCGCCGTCTGGGGAGGAGCATTGAGCCACTCGAGGTCGCGGAGCGCGTCCAGCCCCATTGTCCGCAGCGCCAGGCAAAGCTGGGAGAGATCGCTGCGCAGGATCTCAGGAGCTTCGTGCTCGGGGCGGCACTGATAGTCCTCGACGGTATAGGTACGAAGCACGCGGCCAGGTGCTGTGCGTCCGGCTCGCCCGGCTCGCTGCTTTGCGGAGGCTTTGCTCACCCGGCCGACGTGCAGCGTCGGCAGCCCCGTCCATCGCGACCAGGTTGCCAGCCGCGCCAGGCCGGTGTCGATCACCGCGGTTACGCCATCGACGGTAATGGAGCTCTCCGCGACGTTCGTCGCCAGGATGAGCTTGCGCCGCGATGAGGGAGCGACGGCCCGGTCCTGCTCTTCGGGAGGCAGGCTCCCATGCAGCGGCAGAATCAGCAGCCCGGCTCGCCTCCCGACGGCATCGCACTCGCGGTGGGCGCGGCGAATTTCAGCCGCCCCGGGCAGGAAGGCAAGAATGTGTCCCGAGCCGCCGGCCAGCAGTTCCACCGCTCTCCTCACCTGCACTTCGAGGGGCTCGGGCGAATATGGCTGATGCTGAATCGTAATCTCAAAGAGCCGTCCCTCCGCTCGGACGGCGGGACAGTCCCCAAGATAATGCGTGACCGCAGCCGTATCGAGGGTTGCGGACATTACGATGATCCGCAGACCAGGCCGTCTCCTTTGCAGACGCTTGAGCAGGGCCAGGGCAAAGTCGCCTTCAAGATGGCGCTCATGGAACTCGTCCAGAACGACGGCATCGACGCCCTGCAGATCGGGATCGGCGATCAGCCGCCGGGTCAGAATGCCTTCGGTGAGGTAGCGGAGGCGGGTTTTGGGTCCTGCGGTTTCGTCAAATCGAACTTGGTAGCCGACGGTTTGTCCGGCTTGTTCGCCCATCTCCCAGGCGGCCCGGCGCGCAGCCATCCGTGCGGCGATGCGGCGAGGTTCGAGGACGAGCACCTCGCCTTCTACGAGATTCATGAGTGCCGGCGGAACACGGGTCGTCTTGCCTGCGCCAGGAGATGCCTGGATGACAAGGTTAGGAGAGGTTTCTAGATGAGCGGCGATCTCCGGAAGAATCGCGTCTACCGGAAGAGCAGGTTTGCGGTTCACTAGCTCTCATCGAACCACGCGATGTAAGCGGAGTCAATTCGCCGCTGAGCCGGCGTGGGCGAGGGTTTGTGCCGCGCGAGAGAGCGAGTCGCGACTCTCACAGCGAATGCGGGAGGGCGCCTGATGCGCCTTTGTATACTACCCGCATGCACGAGGAGCGATGTCGACCGGCTCCGATCCTGATCGGGGATCGTTTCCTCGCCGCGCGGCAACTTCTGCTTCAACTCCTGGAGAGTCTTTCCCCGTCGGATTGGGGGCAGCCGACCGCAGCTCCGCTCTGGTCGGTCAAAGATGTAGCGCTGCACCTGCTGGGCGGCGACATCGGTAACCTGTCTCGCCGGCGGGATCGTTTTCAAGAGCCAGGCAAGCCAATCACCGGCTATCGCGAACTCGTGGCATTCATCAACGGTTTGAATGAGGATTGGGTGCGTGCGGCGCGGCGCATGAGTCCCAGGTTGCTGTGCGATCTGCTGGCCTTCACCGGGCCGCAGCTAGCAGATTATTTCGCCGGGCTCGATCTGTTCGCCCTTGGCGGTCCCGTAAATTGGGCAGGGCCGGAGCGCGCGCCGGTCT
>DASYYO010000458.1:0-4214 GCA_035933805.1 Acidobacteriaceae bacterium
GATCGGCTGGATTGGAAAGAACACCTGCACCATCCATGAGCAGATGGGATCGTGGTTTTTTCTGGGAGTAATCCTGACCAGCATCGATCTGCCCCCGGGCCGCCCCCTCCGCGTGGCCGCCGACCGGTGCGGAAGCTGCACCCGATGCATCGATGCCTGCCCGACGGGGGCCCTGGTTGCCCCGCACCGGATGGACGCCAGCCGCTGCATCGCCTACCTGACGATTGAGAAGCGCGGCCCCATCCCGGAGCAATTCCGCTCCGGGATAGGCAGGCAGGTCTTCGGGTGCGATATCTGTCAGGATGTCTGCCCGTGGAACCGCCGCGCGCCCGTGAGCCGAGACGCGGAACTGGAGGTACGTCCGGAACTGGTGAATCCAGCACTGGAGTGGCTGGCGGAGCTGGACGCGCAAAGCTTCCGGCGGCTGTTCCGTCACTCGCCGCTCAGCCGTGCCAAGCGCTCCGGCCTCTTGCGCAACGTGGCGATCGCCATGGGAAACAGCGGCCTGGCCAAATACCTCCCCAAGCTGCGCGAATGGGCTCAGGACGAAGACGCTGTGCTGGCGGAGGCGGCACAATGGGCGATCGGCAGATTGAAGACAGAGGGGTAGCGAAACCCTGGGAGATGAGTTCCGCATACGGGAAAGAAGCGGGGGGCGACGAATTCCCGTTGCGCGAATCCCTCCTGATTTGCGGACCGAGGGTGTGCTGCTTGACGCTGTCGCCTAAGGACAGCGGAGTTCGTCCCTGCGCTCAACCATTCCTGAGAGATCTCTCAGGCACTGCGCATTACATTCGCGGCGTTTAGTCCCTTGGGCCCTTGCTGGCATTCGAATTCGACGGCCTCTCCCTCGTTCAGCGTGCGATAGCCATTCTCTTGGATCGAGGAGAAGTGCACGAAGACGTCTTCTCCGGTGGAGCGTTGAATGAATCCATATCCCTTGGCTCCGTTAAACCACTTCACAACGCCATTCTCTCTCACGTGAAACTCCTCTCTGAACCTCTGTCAGCTTCTCGACCCTGCCCCAGAGACACTACGAGCCGCCGTTGAGCGTCATTGCCACGACGCTGCGGCAGCTCTTGGACTCCCTGAGCATTGCGAGAACTTCCGTACCAATCGATCAACCCCGGCCTTCCGAACAACTGCGAACGATACTGGAACTGCAGTAACGTCTCACGCCCGCCGCTTGCGAGGTGCGAGACGTGGATCGTGCTCATTGTTATGGCAGGAAATCTTTCCAAGTGCAAGAACAATTTGTTCTGGAATCTGCGGCTTCCGCCGGTTACCAAAGTACAATTGCGCATCCCCAATCAGGGTCTTCTGATGGTCTCGCGAGCCATAGAATCCGTCTGCTCCCTCTGCTAGCATCGTCCCAGGCATTCTCATCGCGGCATGGAGTGAAACGGAACTCCGATTGCATCTCTTCCATGAACGCCGCATGAATCTGGAAGGATCGACTTCCGCAGTGCGCGGCTCCGGCAGCGCTGGAAGAAACAGATTGAAACAAGTTGGGAATGCGGCGACGGTCTCCCCCTATGTCGACCTCCTCTCCTCTTTCGTTACGCGAAGAGGAACTCACGTCCGGCGCGCCGATGGCGCAGCAATCCCCGGCGCTCCTGCCGGCGGGATCGAGTGCCTGGGAGCAGGCGCTGTCGCTGGGCCGCTACCTCACGCAGACCGAGGTTCACACCTATGCGTTCAGCGTGGCCGCGAACGCGATTCTGTCGCTCTGCCCGTTCATCGTCATGATGTTTGTGGTTGCCCGTGAGATCTTCCACTGGCGCGCCATGGAGAATGTCATTGGCGACATGGTGCGCTACTTCCTTCCGACCGGGCAGGACTTCGTTGTAAGAAATCTCACCATCGTTGCACATGCGCGCCACGGGGTGCAGCTTGCATCGCTCATCATGCTGGTCATCTCTTCGACAGGCGTCTTCCTGCCGCTGGAGACTGCGCTGAACAAAGTCTGGGGCATCGGCGAGAACCGTTCCTATCTGAGGAATCAGGCGATTTCGTTCGGCCTGGCCGTCGCCATCGGCGCCCTGGCCATGGTCAGCGTGGCTCTGACCGCGGCGCAGAATGCCGTACTGCGCCTCTTATTTTTCGGTCATACAAACAATGCTTTTTATAGCTTCTTGGCGCATTGGACGCTGCAGATCTCGGCCGCTATCGCCAGCATTCTGCTCTTCTTCCTGATCTATTGGATCCTGCCGAACCGCAGACTGCCGGTTCGAGCGGTTCTGCCCGCAGCGATCGTCGCCGGCCTGCTCTGGGAGCTGGCGAAGATGGGCTACATCGCTGCACTGCCATGGCTCGACTTCCATTCCATCTATGGCCCCTTCTCCATCTCCGTCAGCCTGATGATGTGGGCTTTCCTGACCGGATTGCTCCTGCTGGCGGGAGCCCATTTCTCCGCGACTCGGCATGCGCTGCGGCTGGCGCATCTGGCGGACCTCGAGCGGGCGAACGAAGAGCAGGGATGAGCGCCTAATCGCTTCGGAGCCAGCTCAAGACATTGCGAGCCCCATAGATCAGCAGCATCAACAAGTATCGTTAACCCGGTACCCCATCCTGCGTTTTACTCACTTCTTTCAGCGCGTTTTCCAACCGGCTCCGCGTGCGCCTCCGCGATACACTTCCAGATGAAGATGAACCGTTCTGCCCAGAGCGTCGAAGCCCGGGTCTTTTCTCTTTTCCGGCGCGAACCGCCGCGCGGGTGGGTGCATCGGAGCGCATTCTGGCTCTATCTCTTCTATCTTGCCCTCGACATTTCGGGATTGCTCCCAGGGGAGGCAGGACTCATCTTTCGCGCTCTCTCCCGGCTCATTCTCTTTCCGCTGACCATTCTCTGTGTGGTGCTGCTCTACCGCTGGGTGACCGGCCGCCTGTTATGGAAGGTCCGCAACCGTCTGGTCGTGACCTATTTGCTCATGGGCCTGGCCCCGCTGGTGCTCTTCGCCACCCTGGCCGTGCTCATTGGCTACATCCTCTCCGGCCAGTTCGCGACCTTCGCTGCCACCTCCGGATTCCATACCGAACTGGTGAACCTGAGCGCCGAAGACCGGGATTTCGCTCTGCACGTTGCCCAGACGCTGGCGGCAGATCCGAAGGCGGAAATCGTCGAGCTGCCGGATTTTTATGAAGATATTCAGGCGAACGGCCACGGCCGGTTGCAGATCGCCGCGTTCGCGGACGGAAGGAAGTTGCAGTTGGCCATTCCGGGGCAGGAGGCGGAGGAGATCGAGACGCTCCCCACCTGGGGGCGGAGCGGATTTCAAGGAATTGTGGTCGATGGTTCGAAGATCCATCTGCGCGCAATCGAGAGCGAAACGGTTGCCGGCCATACAGCGACCCTCGTTGCCTCGCTGCCGGTCGAGAAGACGGCGCTCGACCGCGTGGCTGCGGATCTTGGAGCGATTCACGTTATGCAAGGCGAATTTGCCGCCTACGGTGCGGCGCCGCAATCCAGGACCTCGCGGGGGTCCGAACGGGAGACCTATTCGGCCATCGGCGGGGTTCTGCCGCAAGCGAAGAATGTCTTCGATATACCCATAGGTCAGTTTGCCTTGCTCCCCGCCGTGGAGTGGACGACCGGCAAGCCGCCGTTGAGCCCCGTCATTCTGCTAGTGACCTCCAGGCCGTCTCTGCTGTACCGGCGCCTGTCGGCTACCTCTCTGCAGACGAGCAATGTGGTCGAAGAGATCCTGATCGCCATCGCCCTCTTCTTCTGCGTGCTGGAGCTGATTGCGTTTGTGATGGCGGTCCGGCTGAATCAGACGATTACGGAATCGATCCACAGCCTGTATCGAGCGACGACGGAGATTGACAGCGGCAATCTCCGGCATCGAATCTCCGTCCAGCGAAGAGACCAGCTTGGCGCTTTGAGCGAGTCATTCAACCGCATGTCCGCTTCTCTCGACCGTTTGCTGATCGAGCAGCGGGAGAAACACCGTTTGGAGAATGAGCTGACCATCGCTCAGGAGGTCCAGGCCAATCTCTTTCCCCGGACTGATCTCTCACTCCACCGGTTGGAGCTTCATGGCGTCTGCCGTCCTGCCCGGACGGTGAGCGGAGATTATTTTGACTTCCTGGTGATGGGGGAGAGCGAGGTCTTTGTAGCGCTGGGCGACATCAGCGGAAAGGGAATTTCGGCGGCACTGCTGATGGCCACCCTGCACTCCGCCGTGCGGGCCTATCAATTCGCCAGTGAGACG
>DASYYO010000016.1:0-5158 GCA_035933805.1 Acidobacteriaceae bacterium
GGGAACGCACCTTCGAGTCCGGATCTTTCATGAGAGCTTCGAGAACCGAGTCGCGAACCCGCATGTCTTCCGCCACATAGGGCTCCAAACCATTCAGGGCGCGCAGCCTGACCGCGGCGCTCTTATCGTACCGCAAGGCAACCAGGAGCGCCTTGCGGACCGGGCCATCGGGGCATTGATGCCCGGCGCGGCACTCGTCCGCCAGCAGGCTGAGGGAATTCTGTTGGATTCCCGGGTCCACGCGGCTTTCGGCGCCAAGCAGCAGAAGCTGGCGAATGCGGGGGTCATCGAGCGAGCCGGTGATCGTCTCCGGAACCAGGCGGTTGAAGCGAACTGCGACTCTCTCCGAATCCGGTTCGCGAACGATACTGCTCACGCTGGCGACCTCGATCGGCGTTCCGCTGGCGGAGGTCATGGAGGAGTCTACAGCTGCTACCTGCGGGTGGGAAATTCGAGGGGCGAGCCGGTAACCTGAGAAGGCGCCGAGACCCAGGCCCAACGCGAGGAGAGAAGAGGCTGCCACCGGAGCGCGGCCAAGCGTGGCCAATCCGGCCACGATCGCCTGCTTCGCCCGCACCAGCCAGATATTCCGGGGCATGTTGTCCAGCGCTTCTTCCAGGCGCATCCGCGTCTGCGCCAGCAGGTTCGCCGAAGGCTCCTCGATGGGAGCGAGCGCCATCGCCTGATGGAGCGCTTTTACTGCTTCGAACTCCTCCTGACAGCGCATGCAGCCCGCCAGATGCTGTTCCAGCGCGTGGCACTCGTCGTCAGCAAGCTCTCCGTACACAACCAAAGCTATGTTCTGTTGAGCCAGTTCGCACTTCATGAAAGACCTCTCGCCTCACCGTAATGCCGCCAGATTTGCTCTAAGTTTCTTCGTCGCCCGGAAGAGCGTGTTCTTGGCGGTCTCTTCCGTGGTGTTCAACATTTCGCCGATCGTTCTCAATCTCAGACCGTGGTAGTGCTTCAGCTCGAAAACCATGCGCTCGCGCGGAGTCAGCTTGGCCAGCGCCTCCTGAATCTTCTCGCCCAGGATCTTCCTCTGCAGCTCGCGTTCGGGATTGGCCATCGAACGCGTATCCGAGACGTTGTTGAGCAGGTCCATCTCTTCTCCGCTCGAATCCAGGATGGTGGACTGCTCTTCGCGGCGAGACTTCCGCCGGCGCAGGTGATCCAGGCACAGGTTGGTTACTATGCGATAGATCCAGGTATAGAAAGAGCATTCAAAGCGGAAGTTTGGCAGGTAGCGGTAAGCCTTGAGAAAAGCCTCCTGCAGAATATCCTGCGCGTCCTGCTCGGAGCCCGTCAGATGGAGCGCGAGCCGCAAAACAGGCTGATCGTATTGGCGCACAAGCGCGTCGAATGCCGTCCGCGAGCCCTTCTGTGCCTCCCGAATCAGCTCCGTTTCGGTGGCGCGCGTCCAGGTTTCGCCTGCCATGCCTGGAGAAGATTGTATCGTCCGCCGCTCGCGCCATACGGGGCTCCCGGCTTTCGCAGTCTGAGGTTCAAGTCGAAGAGCATTGGCCGGCATGCAAAACTCCAGTTGCAGGCTCGAGATAACTGCTGCAAAGATACGACGGATCAGGAAGGCTTTGGGTAGCATCTTTCGCCGGAATAGCAGACCTGTCATCCGGAAGATCCTGGCAGCCGGCGTTTCCATTTTGCCTCCAGAAAAGTGGAGATGGCAAAAGACGGACGCTGCAAAAAGAGGATTTGTTGCGCGGTAAGGAAAGCAGGGCCCTTTCCCGGAGCAGTCCACCACTCCGAGGGGCGAGCCCGCGAACGGCTCTCGCCCTGCAGCCGCCAGATTGCTTTAGACTTAGACCATGTCATTTCCCTCCAATTCGGGCGATCGCGAGAACGGGCTCTTCTCACCGGAGGCGTCGGGAGAGGCGTCCGGGTGGGCGATTGCCTATTGTGATGGCGGCTCCCGCGGCAATCCCGGGCCTGCGGGCTTCGGCGTCTATATCCAGGACGAGGAGGGGCGCGTCCTGGGCGAACTGAGCGAGTACCTGGGCAAGCGCACCAACAACTTCGCCGAGTACTCCGCCCTGCTGGCGGCGCTGCAGTTCGCTATCGCGCAGGGACGAAGACGGCTGCGGGTGATCGCCGACTCGGAGTTGATGGTCAAGCAGATGAAGGGGCAGTACCGGGTCAACAGCCCCGATCTTCGCCCTCTCTATGAGCAGGCGAGGCGGCTGACGATGCAGTTGGACCGCTTTGAGATCCGGCATGTGCTGCGGGAGAAGAACCGCCATGCGGACCGCCTGGCAAACCTGGCCATGGACCGCGGGATGAAAGGGGCGGCACCCGGCTCCAGAATTCAGGCTGAGCAGCAGACCAAGACGACTCCTGAGACGGCTACCCGGCCTGCCGCCGCCCAGCCCACGATGCTGCGCGGCTTTACCAGGAACGGGGTGGTCCATCTGCTGGGGAGCGAGCTGCCCGACGGCATCTTCGTCAAGGTAATTCCCGAGTGACCCTTCTCTTCTCCGCCGCTTAGAATTGAGAGATGGAATTTCCAGTTACCCGCCTGCGGCGTCTGCGGCGCACAGAACCGATGCGCTCCCTGGTGCGTGAAGTCGAGCTCCGTCCCGGGGGGCTCATCTATCCGCTTTTTCTCTGTCCTGGGGAAGGCATCCGGCGAGAAGTGAGCTCGATGCCGGGCGTCTTCAACCTCTCCCTGGACGAAGCGGCCAGGGAGGTGGAGGAGGCGGCCTCGCTCGGCCTGGGCGGCCTGCTGCTCTTTGGTCTTCCCGCGGCGAAGGATGAAGAGGGCACCGGCGCATGGGCGGAGGATGGCATTGTGCAGCAGGCCCTCCGGGCGCTGAAACCCGCCTCCAGCAAGCTGTTGCTTATCGCCGACGTCTGCCTCTGCGAGTACACCGCGCATGGGCATTGCGGAGTTGTGCGGCGCAACGGCCCAGAGTATGAGGTGGACAACGACGCTACCCTGGAGTTGCTGGGACGCGTCTCCGTCTCGCTGGCCCAGGCCGGCGCAGACATCGTAGCCCCGTCGGACATGATGGACGGCCGGGTAAGCGTCATCCGCGATCACTTGGATGACGCCGGCCTCGAACAGACTCCCATCCTCTCCTATGCCTCCAAGTTTTCCTCCGCCTTCTATGGCCCTTTTCGCGAGGCAGCGGATTCCGCTCCGCAGTTCGGCGACCGCCGGACCTATCAGATGGACGGCGCCAACCTGCGCGAGGCAATGCGTGAGATCGACCAGGATCTCGGGGAGGGAGCAGACATGATTCTCATGAAGCCCGCTCTTCCGTATCTCGACGTCATCCACGCGGCCCGCGAACGCTTCGACGTACCGCTGGGCGCCTACCAGGTCTCGGGCGAGTACTCCATGCTGCAAGCGGCCTTCGCCAAAGGATGGCTGGAGCCGGAGCGCGCCATGATGGAATCCCTGATCTCCATCCGCCGAGCCGGAGCGGATTTTACCGTCACCTACTTTGCCAAGGAAGCGGCGCGGGTTCTGGGCTGAGAGAGCTGGGGACGCCGGGCAGCGAGGGCTACTCCGTCTCTCCGAGCTGCGCGAGAGCGGCGCGCAGCCGCTCCGTGAACTGTGCCGGGGTTTCCTCCTCATTCATTTCCAGAGGCTCGCCCAGACGAATGGCGACAGAGCCGGGCCGGAACCAGGATCTCTGGCCCAGCTTCAACGGGCCCAGGCCCGCCAGATAGACCGGCTGCACCGGCGCCTCGGACTCTTGCGCTAGCAGCCCGATACCGGACTGGAAGGGCTGCAGGCGTCCGTCCGGAGAACGGCCTCCTTCGGGAAAGACCAGCACATGATAGCCCCGGTCCAGCGCTGCGCCGGCGTGCGCGAAGCTGGCGCGCACGCCGGCGCCTTTGGGCAGCGGAAACACATTGAAGAGCGCGGTGACCAGCCAATAGGCCAGAGGGGTGAGCAGGCGGATCGCGCCGTGCTTTTGCGCTTTGCCCCTGCGCCAGCCGCCAAGAATCTGGCCAGCCATGGCGATGGCCACCCGATCGCGGTCGCGCGGGCGCAGTGCGTAGAGCAGGATCGCCGCGTCGAGAGCGGTTACGTGATTGGCGATGATGAGCGATGGACGGGGAAGATGCCTTTGGCCCTTTACCTCCGGGGCAAGCAGCAGCCACACCAACGGACGCAGGATCAGCTCGAGGAAAGCCGTGCGCATGAAGCGGACAGGGCTCCACCAGGGCCAGCGGGGATAGATCTCCTGCGGCGGCTTTGCCAGCGGAGCCGCGAACGGCACAGGGATGGCAGCGCTCGGGACCGGCTCCGGCAGGGAGATTTCATGCGGAGCCGGGGCGGCAGGCGGCCGCGCCTCTGGAGCGGCGGAGGAAACCTCGGCCGGATTGAGCAGCCGGCGGAGCTCGCCAACGGTCTTGATTCCCTGCCACGCCGCATCGTCCAGCTCGATGCCAAAGCTGGTCTCCAGTGAGGACTGGAGCTGCACCATCGCCAGACTGTCCAGGTGCAGATCCTCCGCCAGCCGGTCCTCCCGGGAGATCTGGCGATGGCGCGTCTCCGGTTGCAGTTGATGCAAAAGATTGAGAAGAGGATCGGCAGGAAGCGGAGAAAGCTTCTCCAATGCGGTCTCCCCGCCATCCGTTTTCTCGCCATCGAGGGAGCGCTGCACCCAGGCCGCCACCTGCTTGCGAAGGACCTTGCCCGTCGAGGTGCGGGGAAAGTCGGGAGCGGGCCAGACCAGCGAATAAAGGATCTGCTGATGGGGCGCGAGATCCCGATTGGCCGCGCCCACCGCGGCTTGTGCATCGAGGCGTGCGGGCGGCGGCTGCGGCCTAAGGACGGCGACGGGCATGGGGCCTGCCGAGGATGCGTAGGGAACCACGATCGCCTCGCGAACAGCCGTCTGCTTCTGGAGAGCCGCTTCCAGATCCTGCGGATAGAGATTGAGGCCGGCGGCAGTGACAATCACGTCGCTCTTGCGGCCGGCGAAGACCAGCTCGCCGCGGGCGTCGCGAGCAGCCAGATCGCCGGTCGCCAGCCAGCCCTCCGGACGCTGTTGCATCCGCCCTTGCTGCCAGATCTGTTCGGCGATGGATGCGCCGCGTACCAGGATCTCGCCATCCGGACCGATCTGTACCTCCCGCCCGCGAAGCGGCCGGCCGATGCTCCCCTGCGCCCGCTTGAAGGGGT
>DASYYO010000031.1:0-8900 GCA_035933805.1 Acidobacteriaceae bacterium
GCGAAGCGGCGCAAGCTGCCCTTCTTCGCTATCTCCGCCGTAACCGGACTGGGCGTGGATGATCTCAAATACGCCATCGGACAACGGGTGGAAGAGCGCCGAGAGGTGGAGCAAGCGGCAAGTTCATAGGGGATCGGGAGCGCGCCGGGAAAGAGCCGATTCACCTGCGTGCGGCGGAGGGAGATTCCGCCCCGCGGAGCCTTCAGGCAGTCACCAGCCGGACGGCAGCAGGCAGCGGAAGTGCCGTTCGCCTGGATGCCGGAAGGTGAACCAGCTCCCAGGCCGAGCGATCGCGAAGCAGCCGGTAGACCAGGGCCGTGTGCATTGCGTGGCCCGCCCGCTCGGCAACCACCCGCCCCAGGATGTGGTGACCGGCTAACGCCAGGTCGCCAATCAGATCGAGAACCTTGTGGCGAACGAACTCGTCGTGGAAGCGCAGGGGCCCGTTTTGCACGCCCTCGCTGGTAAGAATGATGGCGTTCTGGTCGGAGACGCCGCGAATGAGACCCATGTCCCGCAGCTTCTTCTCATCTTCCCGGAAGCCAAAGGTGCGAGCCGCCGCGATTTGCGAGCCGTAGCAGCCTGCGGCCAGGTCGACAGTAAATGCCTGGCAGCCAATCGGCTGGGGGAAATGGATATCGTAGCTGATACTGAAGCCTTCCCCCGGATAGACCGCAATGAACTTGTTGCCATCCCGGACTTCAATACTCTTGAGGATGCGAAGATACTGCCGCCGCCGCCGCTGTTTCTTAATGCCCACCCGCACGAAGGCATCGACGTAGGGCTGTGCGCTGCCGTCCAAAATCGGCAGCTCCAGGTTATCCAGCTCAACGGCGACGTTATCGATCCCCATTCCGACCAGGGCGGAGAGCAGATGCTCAGTCGTCGAGATGAGAACGCCCTGCCGCATGAGGCTGGTTGCGTAGCTCACTTTCGCTACGTTGCGGCCGATCGCAGGAATCTCAAAGCCATCTAAATCGGTGCGCCGGAAGACAATGCCTGAGCCTGCCGGAACCGGCAGCAATCTCATATTTACGGGCGCCCCGCTGTGGAGACCCGTTCCGCAAAACAAAATTGGCGATCCGATCGTTTGTTCTAAATGCGCTGGTTCCACAGATCTGGATTTCCTAAAGTGTGGGAATGTCACAAACCATAGACTATCTAGCAAAAGAAAGGTTGCAGTGTGTCAAAAAGGCAACAGATTGATCGACCGTCTTGCGTTCCGCTGCGGCAGATTTACTCAGCGTTCGAGAAGGAATGGATCCCCTCCCTCTTCGCAAGTGGCCTCAGCCCGAAGCATTTTCCTGTGGAAAACCCGCGGAACCCCTTCAGGATCCGGATTTACCTCGAAAGAAAGCCTCTTTCGGATGCGGAAAGCGGACTAGGAATCCTGAAGGGCTGCAGTAACGCAAGAATGGCTATTCGATTGCTTACAGTTAGCGCAAGGACGCGTAAGACACGAGACGCGCTTTTTGGGGAACCGGGCGAATCCATTCGCAGGATACGTTCGTTTCTCCAACAACACTATCTCCTTGGTTCGAAGAAGAATGAGAAGTGCTGGGAGGACGGGATGTTCGCTGCCATGGATCTCGCGCTTTTGCTGATGCTCACGCTTTTCAGCAGTAAAATCCTCCAACCAGACGGTTCGGTTCGCGCTCAGGCGCCGTGCGGCGGCAAGAAGGCTGCTCGCTAGCCAGTCTGCTCGCCGTCCGGCATCGAAATCTGCTCGGAGTCGCCGGGTTCGCTGCCCGCTATCCGGCTCTGCACGCCCTCCAGGAGATCGGAAACCAGCGCCAACGGCAAGCCCACGACATTGAAATAGCAGCCGCGAACCCTGGGAATCCAGCGGCTGGCGTAACCCTGGATGGCATAGCTTCCGGCCTTGTCCACGGGCTCGCCGGAGGCAATATAAGCGGCAACCTCTGGGTCCGAAAGCGTATGCATGGTGACGTGGGTCAGCTCCGCTGCAACGTCGACCATGAAATGCCCGGCCCAGGCCGCAAGGAGAGCTACCCCGGTGATTACCTGGTGAGTGCGGCCCGAGAGCAGACGCAGCATGCGCGCCGCATCCGCATCGTCCAGTGGTTTACCCAGGAGCTCGCCATCGCAGACCACAACCGTATCGGCGCCGAGAACCAGCAGTGGTTCTTCCGGAGTGCAGCCGCCCCGGCGTAATTCAAACACCGCTTCGGCCTTCTCGCGGGCGAGCCGCGTGGCAAGGCGAATGCCGTCTTCTCCTGGCAGCGGATCCTCAGCAACAGACGAAGCCACGATCTCAAACGAATAACCGGCCTGGGCAAGCAGCTCCCGGCGGCGCGGGGATGCGGAAGCAAGGATGAGCATTGGGGTCAGACCCGCGTACCGGTGCGGAGGCCCTCCCGGCTGCGTATGCCCCAGATCATCCGCGGGGTGTTATGGGCAATCCCGAACCGGCCCATGCGGTCCAGCAGGAGGATGCCTCCATTGCCCTGCAACCGGGCGTAGAGATACGCGATTGCCTCTGCGGCTGCCTGCTCCGGTGTGGACCGCTGCTGCACCCGGTCGGCGGCCCATTTGCCCAGAACCAGTTTCATGATCGGCTCTCCCCATCCGCTGAGGGAGACGGCGGCGCTCTGGTTATCGGCATAGCAGCCGCAGCCGATCAGTGAAGAGTCGCCGACGCGCCCCGGCGCCT
This sequence comes from Acidobacteriaceae bacterium, assembly GCA_035933805.1. GTDB lineage: Bacteria > Acidobacteriota > Terriglobia > Terriglobales > Acidobacteriaceae > PALSA-350. The sequence goes on from DASYYO010000031.1 coordinate 2,675, forward strand.
TGTTCAATGTGCCGCCGGTCGAGGTGGCGGCTGCCAGATTTCCCGCGGCGTCGAGAGCCACAGCTCCGACGGTGTCGTGGGAACTGCTGCCGGACAAAGGATCTCCGGCGGTGCGCACCTCTGACGGCCTATCTACATCGGCAAAGGAGTTGTCCGCCAGGCCGGCACGCTCCCGGCGCTGCGCCTCTTGCAGGCGAAGGCGCTCCCGGTCGATGACCAGCTCACCATTGTCAATCCATTCCATTCCATGTTCCCGGGCAAACTCCTCCGCTCCCACGCCTACAAAATAGACGTGCGGGCTCTCGTCCAGCACCAGACGCGCGGCGCGGATGGGGTTCCTGAGCCGCTCCACGCAACCCACCCCACCGGCCCGGAGGGTAGCTCCATCCATGATCAGCGCATCCAGCTGGACCCGGCCGTCGCGGGTAAGAAAGCTGCCGCGTCCCGCATCGAATGCCTCATCGTCCTCCAGGACCACGACGGCGGCCTCCACCGCATCGAGAGCGGAGCCTCCTCGTGCGAGAACCGCGTACCCGGTCTCAACCGCGCGCCGTACCCCTTGCTCGCTGGGCTCCAGCATGGCATCAGGAACAGCCCAGGCGCCGCCGTGCACCAGCAGCACAGGAGCAGCCGGCCGGCCGCTTATGCTGTACCCATTCCTGTTTGATCTCAATCGCGGATCCATCTCTGTCCTTCTTACGTTTGGCGCCGTCGCCAGGAACGGGTGGCCCCAGCAGGCAGCCCCGGCTGGCGGCCCTGGGAACCAGTTCACCGCACGTCAAAAAAAAGCGAGGGCCCTCCGGCAGATCCACTCAGGCAAAACGCCGAAGGATATTAGGCCTGAGGAGCGGAGCGCAAATCGCTCGGCTCCGCCCGCGGCTGCACGCGCGCGGCAGAGGTCTCCGGCTCGCTGCGCTGAGCCGCGGGGGAAGCGGTGCGCACCGGAGCCAGATGTTTGGTCATTTGATAGGTGTAGCTGATGCGATGAATGACGGTCACGGTGGAAAGCACGGCGAGCACCCAGAGTACCGGCGCCATGACGCCCCATCGATCGAAGAGCGCCCCCAGAATGATGAGGACCACCCGCTCCGGCCGCTCCATGAAGCCCACCTTGCAGGAGCCGATCAGGGACTCAGCGCGTGCGCGGGTATAGCTGACCATCAGGGAGGTCACCATGACGAAGGCGGCGAGAACAACATAGAAAAACCGGTTGCCTCGCGCGTAGAAGACCAGCAGGCCGAAAAACAGAACGACGTCGCTGTAACGATCGATGACCGAGTCAAAGAACGCGCCGAAGACGGTCACCTGGTCGGTCTGCCGGGCCACCCGGCCGTCCACCATATCAAAGATGCCCGCGCCGATGATGACGAGACCGGCGAAGGCGAACATGCGGACGTAATTGTGCTCGTTCGCTAACCCGAAGAGAACGGCTGCGCCGGTATTGATGATGAGGCCAAGAAAGGTCAGCGCGTTGGGCGAGATCCGGGTAAGCGCAAGCCGGTTCACGATCCCTTGCAGGAGCACGCCACAGCCCCGCCCGAAGGTACGCGTCCAGCTCATTCCGCCTCGTCGTGAATGGTCGTCAGCTTCAAAACCTCGAGCTCCCGTTTCCCGTTGGGCGTCACGACCACGGCAACGTCCCCAACCTGCTTGCCAACCAGGCTGCGCCCAATGGGGGAGGTGGTGGAGATGAGGCCATGGTTCACGTCAGACTCTTCGCTGGTAACCAGCTTGTACTCGATCTTTTCGTCTTTGGTCGTATCGTAGACCAGCACCGTGGAACCAAACGCGACCCGGTCTCTGGGAATATTCGCCAGGTTGACCAGCGCCAGCTCCGCCATGCGTTTCTTGAGCTGGCCCAGTCGTGCGTTGACAAAAACCTGCCGCTGCTTGGCCATGTGATACTCCGCGTTCTCGCTCAGGTCGCCAAGCGCCGCGGCCTTCTTGATCTCAGCGGGCAGGTCATGCGTGAGCTCGCGTTCCAACTCACGAATCTGTTCTTCCAGCTTCTTCTTGATGTGTTCAGGCATATTCCAGCAATCCGGGTACGGCCACGCCCTGCAAAGGGAGGCGCCCACTCAATCCTTGTGCTCTGCACATGAAACTAGAGCATTTTCCTCTTGCCGTGTTCCCCTTCAATCAGACGTTACGTTTCAGCTTTTTTACTGCAAAAGCTGCGTCCCCACACTCACTTCGATACGTCCATTGGAAAATGCTAATTGTTCCTCTCCGAAACCTATGGGGAGGACCGGCGGGACTTATTTCTGCGCGCGGGCTTGAGGGACACGCTCTGGCCCGTCGCCAAACCATCATTATACGATGCGGTTGACCCTCCAGGCGGGCGAACTGCACCGAGGCTCTCATGAAGCGTCTGCAGAGCTTCTCTGCGAGCTGCGAGCGTCCAGAAAGCCCTGCAGAATGAGGACAGCGGCCACTTGGTCGATGACTTGGCGGCGAGTCTTCGGGGCGCGTCCCGCCTCATCCAGCTGGCGATGCGCCTCCCCGGTCGAGAGCCGCTCATCCCACAGGTGAACGAGCGCGCCCGTCTCCTTCGCCAAGGCTTGGGCGAAAGCCTGGGTTTTAGTCGCCTGGGGGCTGAGATCTCCAGACATATAGAGAGGATTCCCCACCACCACCTCGGTGCACTGGTACTTACGTATCAGGCGCATGAGGAAGCGCAGATCAAGGCGGCTATTTTTCCGGACCAGCGTAAGTACCGGATGAGCGGTGACGCCCACCTCGTCTGAGGCGGCAACCCCAATTCGGCGGTCGCCGACATCCAGCCCCAGAATGCGGCCGGATGCCGGAAGGGTGCGCTCCATCGGTTTGCTTTCCATAACGATCTATCACCTAATAGAAGAGGCTATTCCTGCCCCCGGCTGGAACTGTGCAGAATTCGCATCATAAAATTGAAGAGAAGAATCATAGACTGTAGGACCTTATCGAACTGTGCGACGTTTCCTGGCGCTGCTCCTTCTCGTTGTTCTCCTTGCGACTGCCGTTGGCCTGGTCAGTCTCATGCTCCCTGCTGCCCCGCGCACAGAGACCATCGTGGAGATTGCCCCTGGCATGAGCTCTCGCCAGATTGCGGCCATGCTTGCCTCGCGCGGCATCGTCCGAAGCCAATATGCTTTTTATCTTTCGCGGCTGCTGAAGGGCGGAAAACTCCAAGCAGGAGAATATCGTTTTGCTGAACCCGCGAGTGTCCTCACGGTCTACGACCGGATACGGCGCGGAGATGTCTACACGCATACTGTCACGATCCCTGAGGGCTTTGATCTTTTCGACATCGCCAGGGCAGTGGAGGCTGCGCAACTGGGCTCCAAGGAGAGCTTTCTGGCGGCGGCCCGGCGCAACGTCGACCTGATCGCCGACATCGACCCCCAGGCAACGAATCTCGAGGGGTACCTCTTCCCCGACACGTATCGGTTTCAAAAACTCCAGGCGCCCTCCGATATGCTCGCGATCATGGTCAAACGCTTTCGCGCTGCCTCCGCGTCGATCGGGTTGGACAGCGGTTTTCATCGGATCGTGACTCTGGCCTCTCTGGTCGAAAAGGAGACGCCGCAATCCGGCGACCGGCCGCTGGTAGCCAGCGTCTTTGAGAACCGTCTGGCCAAAGGAATGCCTCTCATGACCGATCCGACCGTCATCTATGCCGCGATGCTCGAAAACCGGTATCGCGGAACGATCTACCAATCGGATCTGCACGCCAACTCTCCTTACAATACCTACGTTCACGCAGGGCTGCCTCCTGGTCCCATCTGCAGCCCAGGTCTGGCGGCGCTACGCGCGGCGCTGCATCCCGCAAAGACAGACTATCTCTATTTTGTTGCAGATCCAGCGGCGGCGGGCCACTCGCGATTTGCGAGTACGCTTGCCGGGCATCAGCAGAATGTGGATGCCTATCGTAAGGCGCTCAAAGCGCAGAATGCTCGTTGAACATGCCGGAGCACTCTGACCTGAGCACAGGACGAAAACCAGGCTGGAATGGAAGGTTGGCAAAGAAGCCGCACTTGCCGGCAGGGGCCCCCTGCGGGTTCGAATGGAATCAACAACTGGATGAATCCACTCCCGCCCGAGTTGCTGGAGAAGCAGGACCGGCAGCGGAGATGCTCTATACTCGCAGCTTCTGAGTTGAAATCTATGCGGAAAAATTGGTCGAGGTTCTTGGCGCTGCTGCTGGTGTTGCCGGTGTTGACCGGATGCCTGAGGCACACCCGCAGGGTGCAGCAACCCAAGATGGCCGGCCCCGTCATGAGCGCCGATGTCCTCGACCTGGTCCAGCGCATCAACCAGCGATATGACCAGATCCAGTCCCTGACGGCGACGATGGACTTTACCGCATCAGTCGGCGGGGCGCGCCAGGGCAAGCAGACGGATTACACTTCGTTTCTCGGCTACATCCTTTTTCGCAAACCGGAGATGCTGCGCGTTCTGATCCTCGTACCGGTGCTGCACACGCATGCAATGGACCTGGCCAGCGATGGAAAGACCTTCACGATGCTGATTCCTCCTCAGCGCCGCGCGATCGAGGGGAAGAACTCCGTCACGAAACCGGCGGCGAATCCGCTGGAGAACCTTCGTCCCAACGTCTTTGTCGATTCCCTGCTGGTCCGCAATATCGCTCCCGATCAGATCGTCTCGGTGATTCACGAGAGTACGACTTCGCAGAATCCCAAGAACAGCAAACAGCTCATCGAGCTCCCCGAGTATGACCTGACCATCCTCTCCGACGCATCTCCCACCCCCACGTCCACGCCCATCGCGCATGTCGCCAAACCTCTGCGCGTGATTCGTTTCAGCCGCGTGGACTTGATGCCGATCGAGCAGGATATTTACAACTCGGCCGGCGATCTCGAGACGCAGGTCCTCTATGGACCATACCGGGACTTCAACGGCACGAACTTCCCTTCCATTATTGATGTCCGGCGGCCGCTCGATGGCTATCGCATCCGCCTGACAGTTGAGAAGCTCACGGCCAATCAACCCCTCTCCGACGACCAGTTTCAATTGAAAGTCCCCGCCGGCTTTCAGCTCAAGAAACTGGAGTAGACGGCGGAGCGGCTCTTACTCTGCTTTCGTCGCACCATGTTGCCGCGGTGCGCAAGCCCTGGGAGAGCAGGACTGCATTTTGAGACCCCAACAAAAATCCGCCGGCAGCCGAGATCTCTGCTGGCCGGACGGGAAAATGCTGTGTCGGACTGAGGCCCACCCCAGACGATTTGTGCCCCTCGAAAGAGAGATGGCCGCCTCGGGAAATTCTGTATACTGTCGGCAGAGTTGCGATCCAGCAAGCGCCGGCGGCTCTGAATTCCCTTGGACACGGGCAGAAAATCATGCTCATCAAGCCCTTTCTCGCCATGATCGGCAGTGCACAATTCGCACTCAGCGGTCCTCACGACTGCCATGTCTACGCCGTTCGCGGACCGGAGGGCATCGTCCTGATCGATTCCGGCTCAGGATTGTGTGAGGAGGAGATCGCGCACAATCTTTCCGTCGATTTTCCGGGTGTCCCCGTCTGCGCGATCCTGCTGACTCACGCTCACATGGACCACTCCGGAGGCGCTCTCGGACTGCGGAGGCGTTTTCGATGCCCGATTCTTGCGTCCAATTTGACTCAGCCCATCCTCGAAGCGGCGGATGAAGAACGCAGCGGCCTCAGGCGAGCGCGCGAGATAGGCACCTATCCTTCTTCCCTGCACATGACACCCTTTGAGCTAGACAGCCGATTTCAAGACGGCGAGCCGATACACGTGGCAGGGTTGCAGTTTACGGCCATTCATGTCCGCGGCCACTCCGCAGATAGCTTTTGCCTCTGGGCCAGCCTGAACGGAGAAACCCTGTGCTTTTGCGGAGATGTTGTCTTCTACGGCGGCATTCTCGGCGTCATCAACTCGCATGACTCGGGCATGGAAGGCTATCGCAAGGATCTCCCTAAACTGCGTGGTCTGTCCGTCGACATGCTTCTGCCGGGCCATGGTCTCTTCACACTCAAGAAGGGGCAACGGCATATCGATTCAGCTTTGAGCACATTGAACGGCGGCTTTCTGCCGCCCCAAATCGGCCAGGGAGCGATCATCTTCTAATGCGCGTCTGGAAAGAAAGCTACGGGGCCACCCCCCGCGTATCCCTGGGAGAAGGCCGGACACCACTGGTGGAAAGCATCTCGCAGATCACATCCGCAGGCGGCCGGCTCTCGTTCAAATTAGAGAGCTGCAACCCC
>DASYYO010000110.1:0-5859 GCA_035933805.1 Acidobacteriaceae bacterium
AAAACTCGGAGAGCCATCGGATCGGCGGCAAACTGATGAGCGTCGATCAGTCCGCAGTTGGTCTTGTCAAAGGTATAGGCCGGCAGCGGGTAATTTGCGTAGAACTTTGGAGTGACGGTCTCGGAGAATCCCCGAACCAGACGGTGGACCTTCTCCCTGGTCTGCTGGTCGCCGGTGACCGCACAGGCGCGAGCGAGCCCGGAAAGATATTGGCCGAAGCTGTGGCCCGGGATGTAGCCCGTCATGTCCCGCGGCGGATCAAAATCTTTCGACCAGTTATACCAGCCGCCCATGTCTTCGCCCGGCGCAGGCAATCCAGCGGCCTGACGGAAGGGCTTGAGCAAAGCATCCTCATTCAGAGCCAGAAAGAATGCATGGTTCGTCCGGAACTGTTCAAGCATCGGTCCATCGAGCAGCTTGACGTCGGCGTAGTCGAATTGCACAAGCTTTGTATTTTCCGCGTTCGCGGGTTTCGGGGCGCCGAAAGCCCTGTGGCCCAGCCACATGCTTCCCGCAGCCGCGCTACTCTTCAGAAATGTTCGCCGGGATGGCCTATGCATCGTTTCCTCGCTGCTGCGATTGCGCGGTCAGTTACGTCTTTTGATACGGGATCCAGACTTGCATGGCCGAATCCTCACGATTGGCCCAGGCGTAGTAAGGAATCAGTTTGAGGGTCGTTGGAGCGCTCTCCGCCGTCGCAGCCGCGTCCGCCTGATACAGCGGCTGCGGCGCAGCCGCCGGAGTGAAGGTCCCCGGATGTTCCAGCGTCACGACCCCTCCCAGGAGAGCCGCCTCATACTTCGCTGCGCTCTGACCCGAAAGGCTGGCGGAATAAAGATAGAAGTCCTTGGCATCCCGCCCAGCTTGCTGATCCATCTGCTCCATGCAAAAGACAACCGGACCACGCTGCATGGCGATACGATCGGTGTCGTCGGTGACGGCTGGGTTGGCTTTGATGGGCTGCGCTTCCATGTCGAACGCAAGCTCGATCACATCGCTGCCCGACCAATGGCGCCGGATGGGCAGATAACTTCCAGCACTCACCCCGTCCACCGGCTTGCCGTTGACCTTGACCACAGATTTACGGGACCAGCCGGGAATGCGCACAAACACGGTGAATGTCTCAGGCGTTGCCGGTGCGACGGCGAGCTTAACCTCTCCCTCCCAGGGATAGTTTGTCTGCTGGGTCATCTTGATGGCCGTTCCGCTGGCCAGACGCCAGTTCATCTCCGAGTTGTCGTAGAGATGAACATACACGCCGTCCTCCGAGGTGCTGTAGAAGTAGCCGGGCAGCGAAGCGAAGGTCCGCTCGAGATTCGGGGGGCAGCAGGTGGTGTCGTACCACGGGTTGCGTATCTTATCGCCGGTCGTGGGATCGTGAGCCAGCGGATTGCGATAGCAATATAAGCGGCCGTCGAGCGACATTCCGGAGTTGATTCCATTGTAGAGAGCCCGTTCCATCACATCGGTGAAGCGCGCCTCTCCGGTCGCCGACAACATGCGCCAGTTCCACATCATGTTTCCAATTGCAGCGCAGCTCTCTCCGTAGGCGCGAGCGTTGGGCAGCTCATATGCATTGCCGAAGGACTCGCCCTGGCTGCGCGCCCCCACCCCGCCGGTCACGTACATCTGATGCTCCGAGAGATCGTGCCACAGCGTATTCAACGTCTCGAGGTAAGCCGGATCGCCTGTTTCGAGATAGTAGTCGGTGGCTCCGCAGCAGGCATACATGGCGCGCACGGCATGGCCCTCCAGCTTGGTGCGCGAGGTGAACGGAATTCCGCAGAAAAGGTAGACGATCTCCTGCGGCTTGAGCGGGATGCGATTGTCTCCGTGCAGGATGTAGCCGGCCAGGTCAAGATAGCGGCGGTTTCCGGTCGTGCGGTAGAGTTCGATGAGAGACATCTCGATCTCCGGATGGCCGGCAAGGATCGGCTTCTGATCCGGCGCGGGGCCGTAGTTCGGCAGCAGAAAGCCGTCGACAAAGTGGATTCCGGCATTGAGCAGCGTGGGGTCTCCGGTGGCGCGGTAGTAAGCGATGGCGCCTTGCAGCATATGGCCCAGGCAATAGGTCTCATGGCCAACCTGCTGGGTGTGCGGCAGCATGCGCTCGGGACGGCGGTCGCCGACAAAGTATGTATTCAGATAGCCGCTCGGCTCCTGTACGGCCACGACATCCCGGATCATCCCTTCCGTCGTGCTCCTGAGCTCCGGCAAATCGCCGGATTGCAGAGCGAACCCGACCGCCTCGACCCATTTATAGATGTCGGAATCCGAGTAGTAGGGTCCGATCTGCGGGGCATTCGATCTTCCCGTCAGCCGCAGGAAGTTGTTCATCCGGCCATGCTCGATCAGCTCATCATGCATGCTCGGAATGCTCGAGTTCACATTGGTGACGCGGCGCTTGGACCAAAAGCCCTCCTGGATGACAACCGCATGGATCGGCACTGTCTTGAGCCTGGCATGAGGAGAGTTGGAGAGATCGATCACGCCTTCCTCCCTCCATTTTGCGGTCGGCGTTGTGGAATCCGCGGCGGCGCCAGGAAGCGCATCGGCAAACCCGTTGCCCTGCAGCATGGTATACGCGGCTACGGAAGCGCTGGTCGAGAGAAAGCGGCGGCGGGTGATATCCAAGAAATTTTTCATTGCTGCTCCTGCTGTGGTGTCGTCGTGGAGGTGGACGCCTCTTCCAATTGGTAGGTCGTTTTCGTCTCCTGCTCGGACTTTTTCAACTGCCTGAGCCGAGCCACCAGAGGGCCGATCTCCTGCGCGCGTCCAAGCCGCCGGTCGGCCATGATTTCCTGATAAAGAGCAGTCTGATCGCTGGGGTCGCGTTTGAGCGCCTCCAGCGCCTCCCGCTGGGCGGCCGCGGGATCATTCGCCCGAAGATACAGCACGGCGAGAAGGTCGCGCGCGGGCTGATACTCCGGCTCCAGTTCGACCGCACGCCGCGCCGCGCGGATCGCTTCCCCCGGATCGGCGGGAGCGCCCTTTCCCGGCTGCGCTGACAAAGCTTCTGCATACAGATACTGCACCAGCGGATCGTTGGGGTTCTCCCGAGCCTGACGGCGAAAGATGGCAAGCGAGGCGTCACTCTCGTGTTGCTGGCTGTGCACCATTCCAACCGCATCCTCGGCGAAGGAGAGGTGCGGATCAAGCCGATGGGCCCGGCGGAAGTCATCCAGCGCCGCGTCCGGTTGAGCAAGCTGAACCCGGAGCACTCCGCGAGCCAGATAGAGCGGCGCTGCCTCAGGCAGTACCTTCAGACCCGCGTCGATCATATCGATCCCCACCTGATAGGACGAATGGTTGAGGGCAAAGCTGGCGAAGAGCACGTAATTGCTCACTGAGACCGGATCGGCCAAAATTGCCCTGCGAAGCCACGCCACGGCCCGCGGCGTATCCCCCTTCTCCTCGGCAATCTTCGCTGCAAGCGCCAACGCCTTCGCGTGTTGCGAAGCGCTCTCGATCAGCGGCGACAATGCCGCCAGCGCGGCAACGCTCTGTTTCGCCTTCCATAGCGCGACGGCTAGCTGCAGGCGAGTGGATGGCTCGTCAGAACGGCTGAGCAGTTGCCTGTAAACATCGATGGATTTTTGAAAATCTCCTTCCGCAAGGAGACATGCGGCATATTCCCGCTGCGCCTCCAGGTTGTTCCCGATCAAGGCGAGGCTCTTTTCGAAATGGGGCAGGGCGCCGGCGCAATCTCCGTGCCGCCAATCGAGGACGGCGAGCATGGCATGTGCCGTAGGATCCCGCGGCTTGAGTCTGGCGATCTCCTCCAGCAGTGGACCAGCCTGGCTGGAGTGACGCTTGTATTCGATCTGCGCCGCGCCTTCGAGCGCAGGGACGAAATCCGGGCAAATCCCCAGGGCCTGGTGGAACGATCGCAGTGCCCCGTCCAGTTGGCCCTCTCCGCGCAGAGCAAGACCGCGCATGGTAAGCAGACGGCAGTCCTTGGGATGAGAGGCCAGAGCCGCGTCTGCGGCAGCAGCCGCAGCCGCGTAATCTCCGGTCTGGAGTGCGCGCACGACGGCATCCTGCCGGTCCGCAGCCTGCGCAATGGCCGCCGAGGGTGGCAACAGGACGAGCACAAGGCTCACCGATCTCAACACGCAGGAACTTATGGAATGGATACTGTTTCCATTTCTCTCGAATAAGGAAAACCTATAGGCTCTGCAAGGAGCCGCGACGCGGATCCTTGCAGGCCGTGCTTGAGCCCAGCGAGTCATGCTAAAAAATTATATTCCCGCCGATCTGAAGGAAGCGGGGCACATTTTGATTTGTGGCCCGGCCAAAATTCCCGTCCGGCAGGTTCGTGTCCACCGTATTGAGATTGGCGCGGTTGAACAAGTTGAAGAACTCGAACCGGAGCTGGAAGTTCACCGCTTCCGTCACCTTCGTATTCTTGATGAAAGCGGCATCCCACTCCGCGAACCCTGGCTGACGGAATGCGCTATACCGCTCATTACCCTCCGCACCGAAGGTGGAAGGAACCGGGAAGTTCGCCAGTGCCGCGGCGTGCGAGGTTCCAAAGAGGCCCTTCAAATATGCCTGGCGGCCGGTGGAGTATGCATAGCTGCTGACATCCGGGTAATCCCGGTTATCTCCATCCGCGTTGTAGTCTCCGCTGCCCGGAGCGTATCCGATAAATTTTCCAGTGCTGTCCTTTAGCGGCGCAAAGGCTGCGTTGGTCGCTACGGTGAATGGCGGCCCGGATTGCAGGATCGCCGTTCCGCTCACCTGCCAGCCGCCGGCCACCCGGCCCACCAGGCCAAGGCCGTTGTTCGGGCTCGGCACCTCATAGCTCCAGACCAGAGAGAAGCGATTTGGGATGTCCCAGATGGACGGCGCGTAGTATTGATGCGGGTTGATGTACGTCGGATAGACCTGCGTGTCGTCCTTCGAGGACGAGTGCGTATAGGACGCGTCGAAGAAGGCCCGCTGATAGCGGCCGCGCACCCCCACGATGAGCGCGTTGTATGCCGACACGCGGTCATTCTGTGTATAGAGCACCTGGCCGAAACTGGTGTTCAATCGGGTCGGCACGGTGCTGTTGTGGAGAATAAGGTCTCCCGGAAGCTCGTTGATATCCTGCCCATAACTCACGTTGTATACCTGCCCGCCTCCGGAGAGCAGGTTTCGTCCGACCGCACCGGAGTAAGAGATGCTGGCCACCATATTTGACGGCAGCTCTCGTTCCAGCCCCGCGGAATAGATATAGCTGACCGGGGAAACGAGGTTAGGATCGATCCCGCCGATGTTGAACTGAAGACCTTGGAGACCGCCTTTGGCATCCAGTTGCTTGGCAGGAAGGGTGGGATATGTGTATCCGAACGGCTTCTGGTTGGAGGTCCCCAGCCCGAAGACCGGGGCGGGTGTTTGCCCTCCGTAGAATGTCGGGAAGATCGGGCCCGGCGGATTGCCGCGGTACTCTTCCTGAAGGTTGGCCAGCGTAGGCCAGTTATGGAAGATCCCGCCGCCGCCCTTCACCAGCCACTTGCCGTTCCCCGTGAGATCCCATGCAATACCCGCCCGGGGACTGAAGACATCGGTGATGGCCCGGTTCAGGGCATGTTTATGCGCCACGACGAATCCATTGGCGATCTGCTGTTGCAGCGTCTGTCCCGGCCCGTGAAAGAAGTTGCCAAAGACAGTATTCGGATCCCGAGAGTAGGGATTTCCATAGTCGTCCCAGCGCAGTCCATAGTTCAACGTCAGGTTGGTCTTGATCTTCCACGTATCCTGCACAAAGAGCCCATTCGTCACTCCTGCGGCGTTCCAATCGTATTGGATCTTTGCTCCGGTCAAAGGCGTGTAGGCCACACTGGTCTCCGTGTAGACGTTGTCTCTGACGAG
>DASYYO010000153.1:0-3350 GCA_035933805.1 Acidobacteriaceae bacterium
GCCTGTTGTGAGGACGTCGGAAGGTAAAGCTCGCAGTTCAGGTCCCTACTTAGGCTACAAGGCAGCGCGTTCGTCGTCGTCAAACAATGAAGCAGTGCAGGAGGCAGTACGGGATGGAGATTCGCCGGTTTTCGTCCGAACAACGCGTTCGGTTTGGTATGTCGTTCTTAGTGGCTTCTGCTGTTTTTCTGCTCGCAACCGTGGGTGGGCATGCCGATACGGCAAAGCCTGCCATGAGCGCGAAGGCCAAGCAGGGCGAGGCGCTCTTCCATCAGCATTGCATCACGTGCCACAACAAACAGCCGGAGGACGAGTCCCCGTTTGGCCCTCCTAATCTTCACGGAATCTTCGGCGACCATCCGAAGGTGAAGACGCCCGTTACGCCGCAGCAGGCCATGCAGATTATCAAGAATGGCTGGGCGCCGATGCCGCCATTCGGCGGCGTCTTGAACAACGCCCAGATTCAGGCTCTGATTGCATATCTGAAATCACAGTAGCGGTGATATCCTGGCTCGGCTTGTTCCGGCTGAACCCGCAGGGAAAAGGAATCCGAGGGCCAGACGCTTCGGATTCCGCAGCAGCCAATCGAGAAGAAAAAAGCCCCGGCGCGGCAGGTTGGCTGCCGCTGGCCCGGGGCTTTTTTGCTGCTGCTTTCTCTTCCCTAAGAGGAGGCTGAACGAGCCAGCTCTCCGCCGGCGCCGGGAGCGCCGAATCGTTACTCGGGAAACTCGATGTCATCGAAGAACTTGTAATTGTCCAGATCGGTGGCGGGCGCAAAGAAGCAGACGACCTTCATCTCCTCGGTCCCGGTATTGCGCAGCATGTGCACCTTGCCCTGAGGAAATAGAACTGCGCTGCCCTGCTTGACCGGCTCGACCACGCCCTCGATCATGACCTTTCCCGATCCTTGGACGATATAGATCACCTCTTCGCCGTTGGGGTGAGAATGGGCCGGACGGACAGTCTCTCCGGGAGCGACCTGGATCATGCACATCGAGCAGTGCCGGGCATCGACGTTGTCCTTGGTCATCAGCCAGCGAAGATGACGTCCCGGAAGATCGAGCGCTTCAATGGAATTTTCATCAATAATCGGCAGTTTCATTTGACGGTTGCTCCTGCTCCGGCCGAAGTGCAGCCAGTTATCTCGCCGCTTTGGCGAGTTGTTCCTGAATGGTGCGGGCGATAGCGTCTGGTGTCAGGTGAAAGGCCGCGATCAGCTCTTCATACGTTCCAGAGTGGATGAACTGCGGACGCCCGTCCGCATCGAGCGTATTGATCGTGACGACCTGGCTCAGGCCGGCCAGCGTCACCCGGCCGCGGCAGCGATAGAGAACCTTGAGGAAGTTCTGCCAGAGATAGCCGTTGTTCTGTTCCGCAAAGACCAACAGCTTCCCCGAGTTATAGAGCTCGATCAGGAGGTTTTCGTCGATCGAGGGCATGTCCACTACGCCGACGCGGAGGCCGAGCTGGCCGCACCGCTCGGCCGCGGCCAGGGCCTCATGCACGCCCCGCCCGCTGCTGATAAGGATCGCCTGATCTTCAGGGCCGCTGCGCAGCCTGTAGCCGGCGCCGAAGGCAAAAGAATAATCGCCGCCATAGAGGACCGCTGAACCCGTGCGCATCACGCGGAGATAGACCAGGCCGCGATTCCCTTCCATGATCCACTTCATGATGGCGAGCATCTGCTGCGGACAGGAGACGTCAATGATCTTGAGGTGACCGACAGCATCGAAGGTGGTGTTGTCGTCATTGCCCATGTGGGTGGCGCCATTGGTGCGAGTCTCAAAATTTGCCGCGGTCGCGAGGAAGGTCAGGTCGAGGCCATGTCCTTCACTCAGCCAGCCATCGGGAGCCTCCATGGCTTCCATGCGCTCCTGGTAGCCGACGGCAATGCGGCGCAGCACCTTCCAATCGAAGAATGGGCAAAAGGTGCTGACCCAGGTGTTGTACCCCAGGGCGGCGAAGGCCTCGCCGATCAGCATCATGTTCGCTTCGGCCACGCCAACGTTCAGCGCCCGCTTCTGATCGACATAGGCGATGCCCGATTCGAGGCCGCTGGTCGAGCCGAGATCAGCGTCGATCGAGACGACGGCGGGATCCCTGGCGAAGACCTTCATCGCCGCGGTGACGACGTCAGAGGCCGCATATTCTTTTTTGGGATCGAACTGAGGCAGAAGCTTGGAGTCGTAGCGGATGCGCTTGTCGCGTTGGGGAGCCCGCCTGGTAAGCACAGGTCCTACCACGTTACGCACTTCTCCGCGGGCGGAGGAGTCAAGGTCAATCTCGAGATGCATGCGGTGAGCGGACTCGAGAAGCGAGTCGCGGATGGCCTCCCCTTCTGCGCTCTCCCCCAACCGGCGGCAGTAGAGGAGAAATTCATTGACTCTGGCCTCGCGCTGCTCCGACTGCAATGCATACTCCTGAGCGATCAAGCTCTCGGACATGGTGACTTTGTGCTTGTTCAGGAAATCGGAGAAAGAGCCGAAGCCTTTCCGCCCGTTGCAGATGATGGCCGTCGGCTTGCCGTCGCGGGGACCAAAGCGGAAGTCCTCAAGTGCAGCGTAAACGCCGTCGTACTGCGTTGCGTCCACGTTGTGCGCCTTCCATCCGAAGGAGCGGAAGACGGCCTCCAACTCGGGCATGGGGAAGACCATTCGGCTGTGAATGTCCAGTTGTCCGTTGTTCCGGTCGACCAGCAGGCAGAAGTTGTCCAGGTGTCCCTGGCCGGCGTACATGACCGCCTCCCAGATGGGGCCCTCCTGCAGTTCACCGTCGCCCACCATGCAATAAGAGTCAAACAGAGGGTTCACGCGTCCGGCAATGGCCAGCCCCTGCGCCACCCCGAATCCCTGGCCCATCGGCCCGGTGGCAATGTGCACGCCAGGAAGCACCGGCCCGGGATGTCCATTCAGGATGCTCTCGAAGGAGCGGGAGTTTTTGAGGATCTTGCGGTCAAAATAGCCGAGCTCAGCGTAGATCGAGGCCAGAGCGGCGACCGCGTGCCCCTTGCTCAGCGTGAACATATCCTGTCCGCGCCGGGTGGGATCTTCCACGTCGAAATGAAGAAACCCGCCATAGAACAATGCGACCAGAGGAATGGTCGCGGAGAAGGCTCCGCCGGCGTGGAGTCCCTTATCGACCGCGTCCCGGCACTGCTCCAGAGTGAGCAGACGGACATCAGAGTCCTTGATGGCAAGCAGCTTGAGCATGCCCTGTCGTATGGCATATCTCGAATCGTGGAAGGATTCCCGGTTCAGCGACTCTTGCCGGGGGGTCGTGGCAGATGCATTCTTCATTGCGTTTTCCGATTGCCCTTCCAGAGCCTCAGTGGTTGCGTCACCGCTCTCTCA
>DASYYO010000185.1:0-12515 GCA_035933805.1 Acidobacteriaceae bacterium
CTTATGGTGGGCCGCACACCATCGCATCCATCACCAGACCTCGGATTCGGCAGCCGATGTGCATTCGCCCGACCAAGGGGGATTTTGGTGGGCGCACGTGGGCTGGGTTCTGAGCAATGACTACGATGAGTACGATCCGCGGCTGATCCAGGACTTCTCGCGTTTTGCTGAGCTGCGCTGGCTCGACCGCCATTTCCTCGTGCCCCCTGCGCTGTTGGCCGTCGTCATTCTTGCCTTCGGCGGCCTGCCGCTCTTCCTGTGGGGCTTCGTCATCTCGACCGTCGTGCTCTTCCATGGCACGTTCGCAATCAATTCCCTCGCTCACGTCTGGGGAACACGCAGCTTCGACACGCCCGACCAGAGCCGGAACAACTTCCTGCTTGCCGTGATTACGCTGGGCGAGGGTTGGCACAACAATCATCACCGCTACATGCACGCCTGCCGCCAGGGTCTGCGCTGGTGGGAGATCGACGTGACCTACTATGTCCTGCGTGCGCTGCACGCGCTGGGCATCGTCCGTGAGATTCGCCCGGTGCGCTTACCTTACGAGGCGCGGCAGCAGGTATGAGCCGGATCGCTGTCATCGGAGCGGGAATCTCGGGCATGTCGGCAGCGTATCTGCTGAGCCGCAAGCACGAGGTGTGGCTTTTAGAGCGGGAGCAACGTTTGGGCGGCCATACGCATACGCATGCCATCCAAACCAGCCGCGGGACCATAGCGGTCGACAGCGGGTTCATTGTGCATAACGACCGAACCTATCCGAACCTCACTCGCTTGTTTCGCGAGCTGGGCGTAGAGCGGCGCAAGAGCGATATGTCCTTCAGTTGTTCCTCCCGATTGGAGGGGATGGAATATAGCAGCCGCGGGCTTAGAGGATTTTTTGCCACCCGCCGTAATCTCTTTCGTCCATCGCATTATCGCTTGTTCGCGGAGATCGTCCGGTTCAATCGCAGATCCGCCGAATTTCTCCAGAGGCCGCATCTGGAGGAGATCACGCTGGAGGAGTATCTGCGTGATTCTTGCTTCAGCGCCGACTTTGCGCGGCTGTATCTCTATCCCATGGCGGCGGCAGTGTGGTCCACCTCGCCTGAGGAGATCGGCGGCTTTCCTGCCGTTACGCTTCTGCGCTTCTTCAGTCATCACGGATTTCTAACCATCAACAACCATCCGCAATGGTATGTGGTCAAAGGCGGCAGCTCGCAGTACATCGCTCCTTTGACGGCTCCCTATCGTGACAGGATTTTAACCGGGGCTTGTATTCAATCGATTGCGGGGCGCCGCGGCGGGATTGCGGTGCATCTCGAAGACGGGTCGGCGCTCGAGTTCGATGAGGTGGTCTTCGCGTGCCATGCGCCTCAGGCGCTCCAGTTGCTTGCCGATGCGAGCGCCCTCGAGAAGAGCGTTCTAGGCAGCTTCCGGACGAACGCGAACGAGGTTGTCCTGCACAAAGATTCGCGTTTCCTTCCTGACCGGCCGGCGGCGCGCGCGTCATGGAATTATCATCTCCAGCCGCAGGCCTCCGCCGCCACCCTCACGTACCACATGAACCGTCTGCAAGGCATTCAGACGCCGGAGGACTACTGTGTCACGCTCAACGACCCGGGAAGCATCGACCCCGGAAAGACACTGCAGAGGATGACCTACGCGCATCCGCTCTACACACTTGCGGCGATCCGCGCCCAGGCGCGCTGGCGGGAGATCAGCGGCGCCCGGCGCATGCATTTTTGCGGCGCTTACTGGTTCTACGGTTTTCATGAAGACGGCCTCAACTCGGCCATTCGGGTAGCGCGCGCCCTGGGAGTGGAGTGGCAGCCCAATGATTGAACCGGGCATCTACGCAGGCACGCTGCGGCACAGACGATGGCTGCCCAGGCGGCACGAATTCACCTATCCGCTCTTTCTGGCCTTTCTGGATATCGACCGGCTGCCGGATCTGATGCGAATCTCTCCCTGGTCAAGCTACAACCGGGCCAATGTCGTCAGCTACCGGGATCGGGATCATTTTGGCGACGCGTCTCAGACTCTGCGCCACCGCCTGGAGCGCGACGCCCGGGACCGCGGGTTGGAAGCCCCGGCAGGACGCGTCTTTCTGCTCACCCATCTTCGCTATTGGGGATATAACTTCAACCCTGTGTCGTTCTATTACTGTTACGGAATGGATCGCCGCCTGCAGTCGGTGCTGGCGGAGGTGAACAATACCTTTGGCGAGACGCACAACTATTGGTTGACGTCCGGGCTCGAAACGCCGGCAGGAACGAGCAAACGGTACCGGTTCGACAAAGCCTTCCACGTATCGCCCTTTTTCCGGATGCGGCAAGGCTATGATTGGACCTTCTCGCCGCCTGGCGACCGGCTCGTGGTGGAATGCATGAACTTCGAGGACGGCGAACTTGCGTTCGACTCTACGCTTGCGCTCGAGCGCCGCGAGTGGACGCGCAGGGAACTGCATCGGGCGATCCTCGGCTACCCGCTCATGACGGCGAGGGTGATCGCTGCGATTCACTGGCAGGCGCTCCGGCTCCTGCTCAAGCGTGTGCCGGTTGTTCCTCATCCGGGCAAGGGCCATTACGCGAGGCGCAATACGCGGGAGATGGGAGCGTCATGGAAACCGCAGTGAAGCGTGGAATTGCACAAAAGCTGTTTTACCGGTCTCTGGCTGGCTTGCAAGGCGGATGCATGGAGCTGTGCCACGGGAGCCAAACGGAGGTTCTGGGAGAAGCCGGCCACCCGCTGCGCGCCACGATGGTTGTCCACAGCGACCGCCTCTTCCGCCGCGCTGTGCTCGGCGGCGATATCGGGCTGGGAGAGGCTTACATGGATGGAGACTGGTCCTCGCCGGACCTGGTCCCGCTGGTGCGCATCGCCGTCCGCAATGCCCGGGGATTGGATTCGAGCAACCGGCTGATCTCGGCAGCCCTTCGCGGCCTGGACCGTCTGCGCCATCTGCGCCGGGACAATACGGAGAGCGGCAGCCGCCGGAACATCGCGTATCACTACGATCTGGGCAATGAGTTTTACAAGCTGTTTCTGGATGAGTCGCTCGCCTACTCATGCGCCTTCTACGAGACCGGGGACGACGCCTTGCAGCGAGCGCAGGAGAACAAATATGCGAGGATCTGCCACAAGCTCGATCTCCGGCCCGAGGATCATCTGCTCGAGATAGGCACGGGCTGGGGAGGCTTCGCCGCCTATGCGGCTGCGCACTACGGCTGCCGTATCACTACCACGACCATCAGCCGGCAGCAACATGACTACAGCCGTCGAAGATTTGAGCCGCTCAATGCCAAAGGGGCGCGAATCGAGCTATTGTTTGAAGATTACCGGCGACTGAAGGGCCACTTCAATAAGCTGGTCAGCATCGAGATGTTCGAGGCGGTAGGTCACCGTCATTATGACGAATTCTTTTCCGCGTGTGACCGGCTTTTAACGCCGCAGGGAGTGATGCTGCTGCAGACCATCACCATGAACGAGCGCCATTTTCCTGAATATCTCAAGCAGAGCGACTGGATCAAGAAGTACATCTTCCCCGGCGCGGAACTGGCCTCCGTGGCGTCCATTCTGCGTTCGACGGCGCAGACCGGGAGTCTGCAGCTGCTCCATCTGGAAGACATCGGCGAACACTACGCGTTGACGCTGCGCGAATGGCGGCGGCGGTTCATGGCGCGGCTGGACCAGGTGCGCGCGCTGGGCTTCGATGAGCGCTTTCTGCGTATGTGGGAGTTCTATCTCGCCTACTGCGAAGGAGGGTTTCTGGAGCGCTATATCGGAGACGCACAACTGCTGCTGGCCAAGCCCGCGGCTTCCGTCGCCTTCTCGCAGCCGCTGCCGGGGAATGCCCTCAGGGATCTGCCGGAGCAGGTCGGAGTTTCGTGACGTCCGGGGGACGCCCTAGCTGGGCGGCTCGTTGCTCCCGGGCGCAGGCGCGGGCTTGTTGGAAGACGGTCCTTTATAAATCAGAGGGATATGGAAGGGCAGAGCGGCGTCGCTCGACTTCGCCTTTGGCCTCTCCTCCGGCGCAGCCGCCTTGCCTTTCTCCGCCACGACGGTTTGCTGCGCATTGAGGCAGACCCATCCCCGGGCGGAGTGCTCATAGACGTGGGAGTAGACGCCTTCTTCGTCCAACGGCCCTTTCGCCAGCTTCCAGTGCTTCACATAGGTGCCGTTCACGATGGCCACGTTGCCGGCGAACCGTGCGCTGATGACCTTCTGCTCGAGTGAAACCGGCTCGGCATCCCGAACAAAGAGCCGCGCGATTTGCTGGTCGCGGGTGGTGACGTCGCCGGTCGAGGAGATGCCGATAAACTGCGGGGCGAGCACCAATTCAAGCCCATATTGGTCCCGCTTGGTGACGGCATCGCTCCAGCGGTCTTCCACCTCCTGCATCTCCCGGACGCCTTTCTGCGCATCCTGGGTGTTGCTGGCATTGGAGATGGCTTGTGCCTGTATTTTGACAGCTGGAGTAAAGAGGAAAGCGCAGCAAAGAACGATGAGCGACGGCATTTTCACAAAACGATACATTTTGCAACTCTCTTTCCATTATCGTCGAAATTCAGGTTGGCGGGTAAGCTCGCGCTTCTCGGAGGGATTGCCTGCTTCGTTTTCCAGTTTGGTACCCCCTTTTTCAGAGGCTGAGAATCTGCCTCGCCTGACTAAACTGATGCTGGAGACTCTGAATGGCTGCAACTGCCGACCTTTCGTTTGATCGCGGACTTCCTGCCAGCGTAGACGCGGAGCGCGCGATCCTCGGCGCGATTCTGCTGGACAATCATTGCTTCAACGAAGCCGCGGAAAAGATCCACGCCGACGACTTCTCGCTCGACTCCCATCGCCGCATCTATGGCCGGATGGCCGAGCTGGTCGAGGCCGGGCGCGCCGTCGATATTGTGACGCTGGCCGAGGAACTGGGCCGCCGCAAGGAGGTGGAGGCGGTCGGCGGGGTAGCCTACCTTGCCTCTTTGACCGAGGGATTGCCTCGCCGCGTCAGCATTGAGGAATACGTCCGCATCGTCAAAGACAAGTCTCTCGGGCGGCAGCTCATCGGCATTTGCAGCACAGCCATCACCCAGGCGGTCGACCAGAGCGAAGATGCTTTGATGGTCCTGGACATGGCGGAATCCGGCCTGCTGCAGGTCTCCGAGCGGGGCATCACACGCGGGTTTGTAGGCATTCCGGAGATTGTTCGCGAATCCTTCGGCACCATCGATAACCTGTATGCGCAGCAGCGCGAGATCACCGGCCTGGCCACTCACTACCAGGCCTTCGATAAGATGACGAGCGGGTTGCAGGCCTCCGATCTCATCATCATCGCCGCGCGTCCCAGCATGGGAAAGACGGCATGGGCCATCAACATCGCCGAGAACGCGGCGGTGCACGATGGAAAGATCGTGGCCATCTTTTCCCTCGAAATGTCCAAGGAGTCCCTGCTGCGCCGCATGCTCGCTTCCCAGGCGATGGTCTCGATGCAGAAGATTCAGACGGGGTTTATTCCCAGGCAGGATCGCGACAAGCTGACGATTGCGCTCGAAAAGCTGGCAGAATCGAAGATCTTTGTCGATGATACGCCTGGCATTTCGCTCTCCGAGATGCGCGCCAAGGCGCGCAGGCTGCAAAGGTCGCAGGGCGGACTGGACCTGATCGTCATCGACTATCTGCAGTTGATGAGCGCGACGGTCGTCGGCGCCGGGGGGCGGCGCTATGAGAACCGCACGCAGGAAGTCTCGGCAATCTCCCGCGGTTTGAAGGCGCTGGCGAAGGAGTTGCGCGTCCCGGTGGTCGCCCTCTCGCAGCTCAGCCGAGCCTCGGAACAGCGCGGCGGCGACAAGAAGCCGATGCTGTCGGATCTTCGCGAATCGGGGTCCATTGAGCAGGATGCCGACGTGGTTGCTTTCATCCATCGGGACAGCTACTACAACAAGGACGAGAGCGGGGAAGAAGATCCCGACTCGAAGAACAAGGCCGAGATCATCATCGCCAAGCAGCGCAACGGGCCCACCGGCTCGGTCCATCTGGCTTACCTGGCGGAGTGCACCCGCTTCGAGAACCTGGCCTACGGCGCCGGTCCCGATGGATTTTGAGATCGCGGCTGCCCGTCCGGTATGGGCGGAGATCTCTCGCCGGAAGCTGATCAAAAACTTTCATAAAAAGTTGCGGGCGGCGGCATCCGCCTACGGCCAACTGCTGCCGGTCGTCAAGGCCAACGCCTACGGCCATGATGTCCTGCTCTGTGCGCCGCTTCTGGTGAATGCCGGCGCGCATTGGCTCGGAGTCACCAGCGCTGCCGAGGGGCTCCAGGTTCGCAGTGCATGCCCCACGGCTCGCGTCCTTCTCATGTCGGGAATCTGGGAGGGAGAAGCCGAGGAGGCGATCGAGAACTCCCTGACTCCGGTGGTTTGGGAGGCCTACCACTTCGACCTTCTGGAAGAGGCGGCGCTGCGGCGCGGAATGGCGCCGGCGAGCTTTCCTGTTCACGTCGAGGTCGATACCGGAATGTCAAGGCAGGGTGTTCGCGTCGTTCCCGGCGCCGCGGGTACGAACGATCTGGCAGCGCTTCTGGCGCGCTTCGGCGGGCGCTCCCCTCTTCGCCTGGAAGGCGTGACCACCCATTTCAGCCAGGCCGAGATTCTCTCCTCCGCCGGGCAGAACCTGCAGCTTCAGGGATTGGCCGCAGCGCTCGATCTGATTTTGGCGGCCGGACACAGGCCGATGTGGCTGCACGCGGGCAACTCGGCGACGGTTGTTGCCGGACCGGACCGGGAAAAGCTCGCCGCGATGGCGGCGCGCGCCGGAGCGCTGTTGATGTTTCGTCCCGGGCTGGCATTGTATGGCTATCTCGACCGCATCAGCCGGGATGGAGTTCCGCTCGGCGATTCCGAGATATTTCCGGAGACCGGCAATCTGCAAGGCTTCGAACCCGTACTCGAGTGGAAGGCGCGAGTGACTTCGCTGCGGACGATCCAGCCCGGGGACACCGTCGGCTACGACAACACCTTCACCGCCCGCCGTACCACGCGCCTGGCTTTGCTTCCCGCCGGATACGCCGATGGCTTCAATCGCGCGCTCTCCAACCGCGGCCACGTTCTGCTTCGCGGTGAAAGGGCGTCGATCGCCGGCCGCGTCTCCATGGATCAGACGATTGTCGATGTCACGGATGTGCCCGGAGTTCTCATCGGCGATGAGGCGGTGCTGATCGGCAGGCAGGGCAGCCGCTCCATTTCGGCATGGGACATTGCGGATCTTACGGGCACGATCGCCTGGGAGGTGCTGTGCGCCATCAGCGCGCGCGTGCCGAGGGTAGCGGTGCAATAGGGCAGGGAAGAGCCCATCCGGTCCGGCTTGCGTAATGGGTTTTCAAGCTTCTGCGCTCGGCGCCGCTTCAATAAGACTTCTCAAGTCTGCGTTTGCGGCTTTTTCCGTTTGCTCAGGAACTTCCAGGCCGCTACCAATCCCGCGCCAAGCGTCGTCAGGATCCACTGCCAGTTTCCAGAGGCAAATTTCCTTGCGGCATCGATCGGATCGACCTGAACGGCGATATCCCGGTCGACCGTGGTGAAGTCGCGAGAGATATCCTTCAACTCAACCACGGCGGCAAGATGTAACCGCAGTTGTCCGGAATGCCTGGGGGTGATGTCCCACTCCCAGGTGGTTGGAGTATTGCCGGCGACAATCTGCTCCTCCGAGCTGAGATCGGTGATGTCGAAGTCGGCGCTCTTGAGCGTCATCTTCATCTTCGTCGAGACAGGCGTTCCCGCCGTCTGGGCGACCTGACCGCTTTCCTTGGGCAGGCTCGATTGAAGCGCCTGCATCGAGACCTCATCCGATCCGATGCTGGCGGCTACGCGCGCACTCTGGCCCGTCTTCATTTTTTGCGGTGTGCTGTAGGCAAGATTTCCCTTTCGCAGATGAGCCACTTCGGATTCGATGATCTGATCATCGGTAGGTGGCGGGGGCGGCGGGGGCGGCGCTGCATGGGATGCGCGGGCAACAGGATGCGGGGGTGGCGGAGGAGGAGCGATGCTCGCCTCCGTTCGTTGCCGGGGCTCTTCCGTGGGAGGCATGACATCCCCATGGCCGGCGGGCTGCTCCGGCGGAGCCGGTCTGGAGGCTTTGGGCGCAGAACAACTCACTCCGCTGAGTATCAGGAAAGAGCCCAGGAGCGTGGCCGCGACGAGCGTCGATTTCCTCATGCCGTCCTCCGAAGAGGAACTATATAGCGCTCAGCCTCTGTCTGGGCAGCTTTTTCTGGGGCTTGTCCGAATCGTCGCGCCTGCCGGTCCGCAGCGGAGTTCTTCCTGCCCTGGGATACGTCATGAAGCGAGCGCCTGGAGAACGTCTGCCGTCGTTCGGACTCGTCCCATGCGCGGGAAGATCGCTCTCACATTTAGGGCATCGGCGCCGCTCGCATTGCAAAGGCTGCGGATCAAATGGCCCCGTCTCGCGTCGCCGGCCTCTGCTGCAGTTTCTCCTTCACAATTTCGATGAAGGCCTGCATGCCCGGGGAGATCCACTTGTCTTTGTGCCATACGATATGGGTTGCGATACTCGTCTTTGCGCCCTGCCAGTTCAACGTCGCGAACTGCCCCTTTTTGAGCTCACAGGCGATGACGATCTCCGGCAGAAAGCCAAAACCCATTCCTGCACTGACGCATTGCTTGATGGCTTCGACGCTGGAGAACTCGGTAATGTGCTGCAGCCTCACTTTGGCGGAGGCCAGTTGCATGTTGAGCTTTTCTCGGTAGCAGCATCCGGATTCGGTCAAGAGCATCGGCTGGTCCGCCAGATCTTTGGGATACACCCTTTTCAAGCCCGAAAGAGAATGATTCGGCGTACCAAAGAGGTAGATATCTTCGCTGCGTATCCGGACGGAGTTGAGTTGCTCGCCGTCGACCGCGTCTGTCATCGTGATGGCCAGGTCGAGTTTGCCGCTCTCCAGCAGGTCAGCGAGTTTGTCGTCCGAATCAGGACGAAAGATAAGTTCGACCTTTGGATGTCTCTTTCGGAAAATCTTCAGCGTCTCCGGCAAGCGATACGTCAGCACGCTCTCCGGAGCGCCGATGTACAACGGTCCGGCGGGCTCCGAGCCAAACTTGATGGCGTGATACCCCTGGTTCATCGCCGCCAATGCCTTCTCCGCATACGGGCGAAAGCGGCGGCCTGCCTCAGTGAGCACTACCCCCTTGGCCAGGCGATCAAAGAGCGGAGATCCCAGCTCCGCTTCGAGCGATTTGATCTGCGAGGTCACATTCGATTGCACCGTATGCACCCGTTCTGCGGTGCGCGTAAAGTTCAACTCCTCGGCAAGAATGCAGAAGGTGTGAAGCTGCCGAACCTCCATAAAGCAATCTCCTTTTGAGATGGATATGATCCTAAGAATCTATTGGACGGATGCATAGGGTGGGCGGAAACTCAGCCCATGATCACGCTCAAGTCTCAGACCCGGCAGGCCCCTGGAGCCGGCGCTGGCATTCTCGTCATCTTTTTGCTGGCCTGCGCTCCCCCTCTTTCTCTCAGTGCGCAGCAACCCGGAACGGCGATTGTCTTCTATGCGCAGCCGCAGGTCAGGGAGGATCTATGGCCGGCGTTGTTCGAAGCGCTGCGTGCCGATCTGGACGCCGGCATTGGGAAGCTGCCAAACGGGCTCTCTCCCGACCGGACAGCAGTCTTCCTGCGCGGCGAAGATTTTGCCCGCAGTTCCGGTTTCGCAAACGTGGTGGAAGTGGAGCTGCTGGGCCGGTGCGATCTGCTTCCCCAAGCGGACCGCCCCTTCCTCAGAGGCCCTCTGGGCTGGGTGGTTCTGGCTTCTGGAAAGATCCGGCCCATCGTTTCCATCGACTGCGCTCGCCTGGCTCAGGTGCTCCGCCCGGCGGCCATCGGTCTGGACAAGGAGGCGCGCCGCCACGCGATGGCGCAAGCGATTGCTCATGTCCTGATTCACGAGTGGATCCATGTCACGACGCAGAGCCCTTCGCACGCGGCGAACGGTATCCTGCAGGCGACGCTCACGATCAACCAGCTCATCGCGGAGCCGCGGAGCCGCCGTTCGTCTCTGGCCGCCCGCTAGAGGATCTTGCGGAGCAGCACGCGTCAGTCTGTGCCGCTCCGGTGTCTCTGTGCCGGATCGGTTCTCGCCGCCTTGGTAAAGTAGAGAGGATGCTCGGAAAGCTTTACGCCCGCTGGATGTATGCCTGGGAGACGGCGCTGACGACCCGCGATACGAACCGCATTGTGCGGCCCGTGGAATGGGGATTTGAGTGGCTGGCGGAATTCGCCCAGCAGCGGGGGCTCGATCTCCGTGGTCTGGAGTCGCCGGATCACGGGACGGGCGAGCGCGTCATGCTGGAGCTGAACGACCTGATCCTGCGGAACCGGCGCGAATTCTTCAGCTACGCCACGCCGCAGGATTTCACGCTGGAGGAGCGCCACCCTCAGTTGTTCCCAACGAATGTCAGGCCGGAGACCTTGCAGCAGGATGCCATGCTTCGGCGGAGGGCGGCGGAGGGCAAGCTCCCGAAGGCGCAGTTTCTGCGCTTCACATCGCCGGTGCGCACTCCTTATCCAGAGAATGATCGCGTGAATGCCCGCTGGTATCCCGCGCCGCCGGAGAAGATGGCGGGCAAGCCCAGGCAGGCCATCATTGTGATGCCGCAATGGAATGCGGATGCCTTCAGCCACAACGCGCTTTGCTCCGCGTTCAACCGCTTCGGCGTCTCCGCGCTGCGCCTCAGCAAACCCTTCCATGACATTCGCCGGCCGGCTGAACTGGAGCGTGCAGATTATGCCGTCAGCGCCAATGTCGGACGCACGCTTGCCGCCTGCCGGCAGGCCGTGATCGACATTCGCTGTTGCGTGGACTGGCTGGTCCGCCAGGGTTACGAACAGTTCGGGATCCTCGGCACCAGTCTTGGTTCCTGCTACGCCTTCCTGGCCAGCGCGATGGATAGCCGTCTCCAGGTGAATGCCTTCAACCATGCGTCGATGACGGTCGGAGATGTGGTGTGGACCGGGCAGAGCACACGGCACATTCGCGAGGCTTTTGCCGGCCTGGGCATGACGCGGGAACGGCTGCGCGCTCTGTGGGCTGGCGTTAGTCCGGCAAATTATATGGACGAATTTGCCGCGAATCCGAAGAAGGTTCTGGTGGTCCACGCGACCTATGACCTCACCTTTCTCCCCGAATACTCTTTGCAGGTGATCGAGAGCTTCCGGAGCCGGGGAGTGGATTTCATCTCCCGGGTATTGCCGTGCGGGCACTACACCACCGGCGAGACCCCCTATAAGTTTATGGATGGATGGTATTTGGGCGCCTTCGTCTATTCGGCGTTCAAGCAGCTTGCAGGGGAAGGCGCCGCTCGGTCCCGCGCGCGCGAAGATGAACTGGCGGCGCGCTAGAGAGCCCTTCCAAGCCGGCGCCGGCGCCAGGCGGCTTTCCCGCTCGATTCTCAAGCAGAGCCAGCCGGGGAAAGCTGCCAAAAGGGAGCTGGAAAGTGTTCTAAAATCTCAGATATGCCCGACCAAATGGAACGCACTCTCGCCCAAACAGATCCTGAAATCGCCGCGGCCATTGACCACGAAGTTCGCCGCCAGCACGAGGGCCTGGAGATGATCGCCTCTGAGAACTTTGTCAGCCGGGCGGTGCTCGAAGCGGCCGGGTCTGTATTTACCAACAAATACGCTGAAGGATACCCGGGAAAGCGGTATTACGGCGGCTGCGAGTTTGCGGACGTGGTCGAGAATCTTGCGCGGGACCGCGCCAAACAGCTCTTCAGCGCCGAGCACGCGAATGTGCAGCCTCATTCGGGTTCGCAGGCTAACGCGGCCGCGTACATGGCGGTCATCCAACCCGGGGACACGATTCTCGGGCTCGACCTGGCGCATGGCGGACATCTCACCCACGGACACAAGCTCAGTTTCTCCGGCAAGCTCTATCGCGTGGTCTCCTATGGCGTGGATCGGGAGACGGAGCGGATCGACTACGACCAGCTTGAGGCGATCGCCGTGCGCGAGAGGCCGAAGCTGATTATCGGCGGCGGCAGCGCCTACCCCAGGATCATCGACTTCGCCCGCATGCGGCAGATCGCGGATAAGGCAGAGGCCCTCCTGCTGATCGATATGGCCCACTTCGCCGGGCTGGTCGCCGGAGGCGTTCATCCCTCACCAGTACGCCACGCGCAGATCGTCACTACGACCACCCACAAAACCTTGCGCGGGCCGCGCGCCGGCCTCATCCTCTGCCAGCAGCAATATGCCGCGCCGGTAGACAGAAGCGTCTTTCCCGGCCAGCAGGGCGGCCCCCTGGTGCATGTCATCGCCGCCAAGGCTGCGGCATTTCGTGAGGCCATGGCCCCGTCGTTCCCCGAGTATGCGCGGCAGGTCGTGAGCAACGCCAAAGTGCTGGCTGAGACCCTGGCTGCAGAAGGATTCCGCGTCGTCTCCGGCGGCACGGACACGCACTTGATGCTGGTGGATGTCTTCGCCAAGGGCATCCTGGGCAGCGAGGCGGAGCTGGCGCTGCAACAGGC
>DASYYO010000186.1:0-4353 GCA_035933805.1 Acidobacteriaceae bacterium
GCCCCTGCCGGCCGCAAACCGGGGTAACACGGCCCCATCGCCGGAGGCCAGCGAGAGTACTCTCGATAAGTCGTTGGGTGAAAGATAGACGGACTTATCGCCCGGATGGCTGCAGCTTCGCTCTCCCGGACGATTTCTCCCGGAAAGCATCGTTCGAACCGCGCTCAAGCGGGAAAAACTCCGGCTTTCCGCATCCGCGCTGCCGGAAAGCCGAAACTGAAGTATCCTTGGGGCCATGTTCCTTCGTGTATGGATCGTCGCGCTCGCACTTACCGGGAGTCTGTTCGCCCAGGCCAGACCCGATTGGACCCAGCCCTTCCCACCCTTCCGCATCATCGGGAATGTCTATTACGTCGGCAGCAAGGGGCTGGCATCGTATCTGATCACTACCTCTCAGGGCGATATCCTCATCAACAGCAGCTTTGAGAAGAACGTCCCCATGATCCAGTCCAGCATCGAGAAGCTGGGCTTTCATTTCAGCGATGTAAAAATCCTTCTGATCAGCCATGCTCATGACGATCATGACGCCGGCAGCGCTATGGTCAAAGAGCGGACGCATGCGCAATACATGGTCATGGCGGGAGACGTGCCGGTAGTGGAGTCCGGCGGCAAGAGTGACTTCCAATACGGCGGCTCGCCCAAAAACCTTTATCCGCCTGTCAAGGTGGACCGCGTGCTGCATGATGGCGACCAGGTCAAACTCGGGAGTGTGGTGCTCACCGCGCACCTGACCCCCGGCCACACCCGGGGCTGCACTACCTGGACCATGCAGGTCGTCCAGGGAGGGAAGCGTTACAACGTAGTCATCGTGGGCAGCCCCAATGTGAACCCCGGTTACAAGCTGGTGAACAACGCGAAGTATCCGCAGATCGCCCAGGACTATGAGCGCACCTTCCGCGCGCTCGAGGCGCTGCCCTGCGACGTCTTTCTGGGAGCGCATGGCGACTACTTCGGTCTGGAGGCCAAATATGCCCGCATGCAGAAGGGCGGCCCCAATCCGTTCATCGATCCCGCCGGTTATAAGGCCTTCGTAGCGGAGAAAGAGCAGGATTTTCAGGCCAAGCTGAAGGAGCAGGAGGAGCAATCACGGGCCCATCCTTAAGATCTCCCCGCGGCTGTAATCTGGCAGGCTGGAGAAAGGGAGAGGCTTCAAGGATGGCGGGGCAGGCAGGTCCTGGACCGGTCTGCCTGCATGCGGGTCAGCTTATAGGCAACGACGACCGCAGGCACCAGGTCGGTGATCCACGGCAGGGCATCGGCCGAGACAATCTGGAAGCCATAAAGGCAGCTCTCGATGACGGTCAATACCAGATAAAGAAGAATGGCGGACCGGCGCATTTTGAAGACCCCGTATAGGAGAGCCGAACCGAGCGCGTCTCCCAGCACGATCCCGGCAAACCATGGGCTGATATGGCGGATCAGGACGATCTCCACGATCGTTGGCGTGGCGTAGAGAACGCCCGTCAGGGATAAAAAATACAGTAACAGCAACGAAATGCTCTGCTCGCCTACCGAGCGGCTCGAGGCACAGGCGCTGTGCGCGGAAGCAGGTCCCTGGCGTGCGCTGAAGACAGGAGAGTCCAGCCCGTTCAGGGGAAGCGGACTCCGCCCGGCGCAGATATGGCTCGCCTCGATCTCACGAACCGAGGCGAGCCCGTCTGCAACGCCCAGGGTGAGGAAGCAACGAGTGCAAATGACCTCGCAAGTGCCATCCTCGCGATATCGGCAGTGATAATCCATAGCGTCCCAGCCTGCCCTGAAAGTTGTTTGCTTTTATGTTTGGATGACGCTTTGGCCGATGGAAAGGTTGCGATCTAATTGTTCGCGCAGAATTCCGGTATCCGGGGCGTCTCTCTCTCGCGCCCGGTCCCAATCTCCGGATCAGGCATCCTATTATGTAACAGTAACTGAATGTGTGTGCGGGATGTCCCGGGCAAAGCGGCAGCAGGTTACTGGGAACTCTCACCCGACCGGCGCGCCCACTGGCCGCCCTGCTTTTCCAGGTAAACCCACTCCGCCTGGGCGCACAGATTGCCGCACCAGTCGACCATGTACACCAGGGCCGCTCCGTCGTCGGTGCTGAAGTATACCTGGCTGAAATAAGTGATGCCTGGAAAGCCGCTGTATTTCTGCTGCAGGGCGGAGCCGGCATACGCTCCCGCACGCACCGCGCGAAATTCCGCAATCTCGGAGCGGCTGAACAGCTCATACGGATGGTCGAGCTGGAACCTGCGCGTGAGCACCAGCCGCTGGTTCTTGCGCAGGTTGTAGTCGGCGACCGCCTCGTAAAACGGCTTCGGATCGCCCGTCGGCGCCTGCAGCGCTGCCTCCGGCGCCAGCGCCGGATCGATATCCTGTGCGCTCACCGTGGTGCGGGCGATGGCCCAGCGCTGGTTCTGGCTGGAATCCATCCTGGCAAAGACTCCCCCCGGCATCAGCAGGGAGTAGATGGCGTAGGAGTCCTCCTGGCGCTGCGATGGCTGCGGCTCGGAGCCGCCTCCGGACTGCGCCGGGCAGACGCCCGGCAGGGCGGCTTGGAGGATGAGCAGGACCGCCAGCAGAGGCAGCGTTCTTAGACCGGGTGACCGAGGGAGGTGAGCGCGCATCCGGGTCTCCTTCTCCTCCATCATAGGGCGGCTTGACCGGCTTTGTCCCGGAGACGACAATCGCAGGGGATCTCGCGGCACAGTACAAAATCTTCGGCCAGCCTTGGCCGGTCCGCGAAAAGGGAGAGTGTGAATGAGTGATTCGAAATCAGAGGAGAGAGTAGAGCGGGCGGAGGATGCGATCCTCAGTCCCGATCGGAGGGAGTTCTTCCGGCTCGCTATCGGGAGCACGCTGGGAGTGGCGGCCGCCTCCCTGGCTTCCGCGGGAACCGCCGCTGCCTCCGTCCACCCCAACGGACCCGGCATCAAGCTCTGCGCCCAGACCTCCGATCAGGCCACCGACAAGGAGCTGCTCTTCCTCAGGCAGATGGGGGCGGAGTATGTCAGCGTCGCTTCCTCGCCCGGCAACCGGACGGCCGAGGCCTTCATACGCACCAAGAAGCGCTTCGCCGACGCCGGCATCACCGTCTGGAATATCGGCAACTCCAGCGTCCATAACATGTCCGAAGTCACGCTCAATCTTCCCGGACGCGACCAGAAGATCGAGGAGTACAAACAATACCTCCGCAACCTCGGCCAGGCGCAGATCTACTACACCACCTATGCCCACATGGGCAACGGCATCTGGAGCAGCGGCAGGGCGGAGATCCGCGGGGCCTCGGCCCGTGAGTTCGATATGGCGAGCCCCAACAAGGTCGGCGTCTGGGACGGAAAAAAGTTCTATGAGCCGCTCTCCCATGGCCGCGTCTTCTCCCAGGACGAGATCTGGGAGAACTACACCTACTTCATCCGGCAGGTGGCGCCCGTCGCCGAGGAGAACAGCGTCCGCATCGGCATTCACCCGGACGATCCGCCGGAGCCCATCCTCGCCGGCGTGCCGCGCTGCATCTTCGCCAGCTTCGAGGGCTACAAGCGGGCCATGGAGATCGCCAACAGTCCCAACGTCGGCATCTGCCTCTGCTGCGGTTGCTGGAATGAAGGAGGGCCGAAGCTGATGCATAAGGACCCGGCAGAGATGATCCGGTACTTCGGTCCGGAGAAGATCTGGAAGATCCACTTCCGCAACGTGAGCGCCCCGCTGCCGCACTTCGTCGAAACCTTCATGGATAACGGCTACTACGACATGTACCAGATTATGAAGGCACTGCGTGAGGTCAACTACGACGGGATCGTGATCCTCGATCACACTCCGGATGTAGTTGGCGACCACTACGCGGAACAGGCCTACGGCTTCGCTTATATGAAGGCGCTCAAAAACCGCGCCGAAGCCGAGGCGAAGGCCTAATCAGCGGCTGGCCGCAGTTCTATTCTCTGGCCGGATCGGAGACCCTCCCTTCCGGCCAGTCGATCGTCGATAACCTGCAAGGGTCCGTCCGCGAAGCCGGCCTCTCGCCATCTTCCCGGTACGGGTCAGGAGAATTTTGAATGAGCGATGGAAAACCCTCCCAACTGCTTGTCCTGTTCGCGATTGCCGTTCTGGCCGCCTCTCCCCTGGGCGCGGCGGTCCGAAAGCCGCCTGCGCACTCTTCGCTCTCCGGCGCCGGTGCGGCGCCCGATCAAAACACCATCATCCCCAGAATCGAGCGGATGAGCCCTGCCCTGAAGCAGATCATTCCTCCTCATCCTATTTTGCAGAAGGTGGCCACAGGATTCACCTGGACCGAGGGGCCCGTCTGGATCCCGTCCGGCTATCTTCTCTTCGCCGAGATTCCCAGCAACAGCATCCGCAGGTGGGTTCCGGGGCAAG
>DASYYO010000189.1:0-8058 GCA_035933805.1 Acidobacteriaceae bacterium
AAAGAGAACCTGCTCGAGAGCTTTTCGCTGGGCGAGGATGCGCAGAAGGTTTCCACCGCCGCGGATACCGGCAAGGACCCCATGACCTCGGCCAACATGCGCAACTGGATGGAATGCGTGCGCTCGCGCAAGCAGCCGAACGCAAGCATCGACGCGGGATACAGCCATTCCATCGCCTTGTGCATGAACGTGGCGGCCATTCAGACCGGGCAAAGAGTGACCTTCGACGACAAGACCCAGCAGGTGATGGTGGGAGACAAGCCATATGCCTAAATGGCTCCTCTGCAGCCTGCTGGCGATTCTCTCGCCCTGCGCAGGGGCCTCTCCCCATGCGAACGCAAAAGGGGTCCAGGTCAAGGTCGACGAAGCCCATCAGCGGGTCAACGTCACCATTGACGGCATGCCGTTCACCGCATATGTATGGCCCGGGACGCTGAAGAAGCCGGTCCTGTTTCCGCTCATCGCGCCTGACGGAACCGAGGTGACGCGCGGCTATCCTCTCGTGCCGCATCCGGGAGAGCGCGTGGACCATCCGCACCATGCGGGCATGTGGTTCAACTATGGCAACGTCAATGGATTCGATTTCTGGAACAACTCCGACGCGATCCAACCGGAGAAGCGCAGCAAGATGGGCTCGATCTACCAGAGGAAGATCCTCTCGGCCAGGAGCGGGCCTGACGAAGGAGAACTCGCGGTCGAATCCGTATGGGTTACCGGAGAGAACCAGGAGATTCTTGAGCAGACGACGCGGTACGTCTTCGCCCGGCGCAGGGACGAGCGAGTGATCGACGAGGTCACCACTCTGAAGGCGATCGATCGCGTGGTCTTCAACGATGACAAGGAAGGACTCTTCGGGCTCCGCGTGGCCCACTTTTTGGAATCGCCCACCGAGAAGGGCGGGATCTTTCGCGATGCCAACGGAGTGGCTACGAAGGTTGCCGACAGCAGTTTGCCAGGGGCGACCGGCGTTTACCTGACGAGCGAGGGGAAGAAGGGAGATGCGGTCTGGAGCACGCGTGGGCGGTGGTGTACGTTGACCGGCCACACCGGTGACCACATTGCCACGATCGCGATTCTCGACCATCCGGAAAACCCCGGCTATCCCACGTATTGGCACGCCCGGGGTTATGGATTGTTTGCCGCCAATCCGCTGGGCCGGAGCATCTTTGATCCGGGTGCGCCGCCATTCAACTTCACTTTGGAGAAGGGCCGCAGCGCGACCTTCCGGTACCGGGTGATCCTCTTCTCTCGCAACGTGCCGGCGGACGAGATCAACCGCGATGCGGACGCTTTCGCCGGCGAATACCGCTAGCGAGCCAGCCCGGGGAAGAAGCCCTGCCACGCGCCGGAGCAAGGAGTCTGGATGTATGCTTTTGGGATGTCAAAACTGACCCGTCGTGGAGTCCTCAAATCTGGGCTTGCCGGTTTGGCGCTGAGCGCCGATCTGGGCTTGCCCATCCCAGCTTTGTCGCAGGAACAGGCTTCACCACAAGGACAGAAGACCGTTCGCAAAGGCCGGATTCACCAGTCCGTCGCACGCTGGTGCTACAAGCAGATTCCGCTCGATCAGTTGTGCGCCGCGGGCGCGCAGATGGGCCTGCAGGGCATTGACTTGCTCCAACCCGAGGAGTTCGACGTTCCGCTTCGCTACGGGCTCATCTGCACCATGGGGTATGCCGGCGGAGGCACGATCCAGAATGCGCTCAACCGGGTGGAGAACCATGCCTCCATCGAGGAGAACTTTCGAAAAAATATCCCTCTTGCGGTGAAGGCAAAGGTGCCGAACATCATTACCTTTTCCGGGACGCGCGCCGGCATGAGCGATGAGCAGGGCGCGGTGAATACGATCCAGGGGCTGAATCGGCTCAAGAAACTTGCTGAGGACTCGGGCGTCACTATCTGCGTTGAGCTCTTGAACAGCAAAGTCAATCACCCCGACTATATGTGCGACCACACCGCCTGGGGCGTGCGCGTGGTCTCGGAGGTGAACTCCCCTAAAGTGAAGCTGCTCTATGACATCTACCACATGCAGATCATGGAAGGGGATCTGATCGCGACCATTCAGAAGAACATCCAGTGGCTCGGGCACTTCCATACCGGCGGAGTTCCCGGGCGGCACGAGTTGAACGACCAGCAGGAAGTGCAGTGGGACGGAGTGATGCGGGGCATCGTCGCCTCCGGCTACCAGGGGTACGTAGCCCATGAGTTTGTGCCGACAGGCGACCCGCTCACTTCGCTCCGCCAGGCAGTTGATCTATGCGATGTGTGAGCGGTATTTAGAGGGCGGCTTCGGTTTAGGAAGGCTGACTGGAACCTTTCCGCTCGATCTAAGCCCGGGCATACGCTCTCAGGACGTTCCGCCTTCGGCTTGGTGCTTGCTCTATATCGACGGCTGGCGCTTCGCGATCGAACTGGCTCTGGACGCCCTCCCTCCCTACGCTTTAGCGCGCCATGCCCTGCCAGCCGGCGTAGGCTGGCGGATTTCCGGTGGTTCTCGGCCTACCCGAACCGAAATTGTGCATCTTAGCAAGGGCGATCATTCGAATCGTGTGATCGCGCGGAAGCCCTTCCTGGACCTGAATTGGACGCAGGAGAGCGGTAAAGCCTTCATTTTGCTAAGACATGGCCGTAGCGCTGCCACATTCGAAACGGTTCTGGCCGTCTTTTATTAAGAAATCAAGTAGAGCGAGTTCGTTCAAGGAGAGATACATGAAGAAGTGGTTAGCAGTTGGAGTTATTGCGCTGATGGGGATGTCTGCTTTCGGACAGGGTGACCAAAAGGAGGTGGACAGGGTTAAAAACGCCGGAACCGTGATGTCGGAGATCATGAATGTTCCCGACGACATCCCGCAAAACATCATTGATAAAGCGGATTGTGTGATTGTGCTTCCTTCCGTGTTGAAAGCGGCGTTTATCGTGGGCGGCAGTTATGGCCGCGGGGTGATGAGCTGTCGCTCTGGAAAGACCTTTCACGGGCCGTGGAGCGCACCGTCGATGATGGCACTGGAGGGTGGCAGCTTTGGCTTCCAGATTGGCGGCCAGGCTACCGACTATGTTCTGCTGTTGATGTCACCGAGATCGGCGCACGCGATCCTGACCAGCAAAGTCAAGCTGGGCGCCGATGCCGCGGCCGCCGCCGGGCCAGTGGGACGAAATGCCGGCGCATCCACAGACCTTACTCTGCGTGCTGAGATTTTGACCTACTCCCGTTCGCGCGGTCTCTTTGCCGGAATTTCCCTGACGGGTTCTTCGTTGCGTCCGGACAATGACGCCAACAAAAACCTGTACGGAAAAGCTGTGACCGCCGAGCAGATCGTCTTCGAGCATGCTGTCACTCCGCCGCCCTCCGCGCATCTCCTGCTGTCGACGTTGAACAAGCGAAGCCCCAAGAACCTTTCGAAGTAAGCGAAGAGCCGATTTTCGGCGATTTCGTCTTTCGTTCAGGTGACAGCCGCGCATCGCACCGGGATTCGTTCGCGAACTCCGGTGCGGTCGCGGTTTTTCTGTTTCCCAAAGAGGTTCCTCCCCAGGATATGGAGCAGCGGGATTCAGCCAAAAGGGCTGGAACCAGGCCTTCCGCCGCGGCTTTCCACAAGCCCGCCGGGAATTGCACAGATCTGCGATCTTGTTGGACCCCCCGGCGGGGCGTAGCCTTTGGGTAAGGCATCTCTACTCAGGCCGGCCGGCTCAGGCGTCAACGAGCCCCCGGCGATTTGCCCAGGGGCTGAAATCCGTGTTCCGTTCCGACCCCGAAACCCAGAATCTGCGCACCTTTTTGAGGTTGTCCACAGGCGTTTGTCCGGTTTTGAAGCGCGCCGGTGGTACATGCATCGAAACTACTAGATGTTGTGGTAATTTCTTGACAACCCCGACAGACAGGGGTTACTTTGCGGTCTGCGGCCCTTCATCCGGGCCTCATCCGTTTCCTTTTTGTTGAGTTCCGCGGACGGGTCCCGGGCTGGATTTCGAGCGCTCGGACAGGCGGGAGACAGATAAGGAACACGGTTGCATTGAATGGCTTTCCCCGAATCGCCGATGGCAGTTCTGAAAGACCCTTTGGGTAGCCTCTAAGGCGCCGCGCGAGCGCCGGGGTCATCCGTTCTTCCGGCATTCCAATTTCGTAAGGAGATCGATCCTCATGGCTGAGGCCACCCATTCCGTTCCTTCCCCGGCAAACTTGAGCGGGGGAAGCGCTTCCGGCAAAACCACGCAGAAGTCCTCCCCCACTGGTGTTCATTTCGGCCGCCTGTTCACCAAGCCCGGCGTCTCGCCCTACTCTGAAGTGACCTGGGAGCGGCGTACGGCCTCGATCACCGACGTTTCGGGAAAGACCATCTTCGAGCAAAAAGAGGTTGAGGTGCCCGCGGACTGGTCGATGACCGCGACCAATATTGTGGCTTCCAAGTATCTCCATGGGCATCTGGACGTTCCCCGGGGAGAGCCGGGAGCGCGGGAGACCGGCGTTCGCCAACTGGTGATGCGGGTGGCCGAGACGATCCGGGACTGGGGCGTGGCCGGAGGCTACTTCGCTACCGAGGAGGATGCAGCCATCTTCCACGATGAGCTGGTCCACCTGCTGGTTACGCAGAAGGCTGCCTTCAACTCGCCGGTGTGGTTCAACGTAGGATGTGACCGGCTGGAGCCCAATTCCGACGCGCAGAACTGGCATTGGAATCGGCATACCTGCGCGGTGGAGTTCTCGGTGACCGGCTACCGCACGCCGCAGTGCTCCGCCTGCTTTATCAACTCCGTGGAAGATTCGCTCGACTCCATTCTGACGCTGGCCAAGACCGAGGGCATGCTCTTCAAGTGGGGCTCGGGCACCGGGACTAATCTGTCGCCAATCCGCGGTTCGATGGAAGTGCTCTCCGGGGGCGGCACCGCCAGCGGGCCGTTGAGCTTTATGCGCGGCTTTGACGCCTTTGCCGGAGTCATCAAATCGGGCGGTAAGACGCGGCGCGCCGCCAAGATGGTCATTCTCAATGTCGACCATCCGGACATCGTGGACTTTATCGAATGCAAGGCCAAGGAAGAGGCCAAGGCGTGGACGCTGATGCAGGCGGGCTACGACGGCTCCGGGCCGGATTCGGAGGCTTATAGCTCGATCTTCTTCCAGAATGCCAATAACTCGGTTCGGGTTACCGATGAGTTCATGCGCGCTGTGGAACGCGATCTGGAGTTCACCACGCGGACGGTCAAGGGCGGCGAGCCGGCGAAGACCTACAAGGCCCGCGAGATCATGGCCAAGATCGCCGAAGCGACCTGGCAGTGCGGGGATCCGGGGATGCAGTATGACACAACGATCAACCGCTGGCACACATCGAAGAACTCCGGCCGCATCAACGCGTCAAATCCCTGCTCCGAGTACATGTTTCTGGATGACTCGGCGTGCAACCTGGCGAGCTTCAACCTGCTGAAGTTTGTCAACGCCGCGGGGGCGTTCGATGTTGCCGCCTACCGGCACGCCATCTCCCTGATGATCACGGCGATGGATATTCTGGTCGACAGCTCGGGCTATCCGACCGAGGCGATCACGCGCAATTCACACGACTATCGGCCGCTCGGCCTGGGCTATGCCAATCTGGGCGCCCTGTTGATGGCCTTCGGTTTGCCCTACGACAGCGATGCGGGGAGAGACTTCGCCGCGGCGCTGACTGCAATCATGTGCGGTCAAGCCTATCTTCAGTCTTCGATTCTTGCCGAGAAGGCGCCCGCTCTGGCCTCCGCGACGCCGCTCTGCCAGGAGGCGCAGTATGCCGACGGAACGCAGTCCAGCCGCCGCGGAGGCGCGTGCCCGGGCTTCTACGTCAACCGGGAGCCGTTCCTCGACGTCATCCGCATGCATCGCGCGGAGGTCAACAAAATCGGCAGGTCCGTCAACTCCCCCGAACCGTTTGTCGCGCCGCATCTGGAGTCGCTGATCGAGGCGAGCAAGGCATGCTGGGACCAGGCGCTGGCGCATGGTGAGCAGCATGGGTATCGCAACTCGCAGGTCACCGTCCTGGCGCCGACGGGAACCATCGGTTTCATGATGGACTGCGACACGACCGGCATCGAGCCCGATCTGGCGCTGGTGAAGTACAAGAAGCTGGTCGGCGGCGGAATGATCAAGATCGTGAACAACACCGTTCCGGCTGCGCTCTTTCGTCTGGGCTACAGCAATTCCCAGGTGGACTCCATCGTCAGCTACATCGATTCGACCGGCACGATCGAAGGGGCGCCCGGCATCAAGGAAGAGCATCTGGCGGTCTTCGATTGCAGCTTCAAGCCGTCGAAGGGAACGCGGTCGATTCAACCGATGGGCCATATCAAGATGATGGCGGCCGCGCAACCGTTCCTCTCCGGCGCCATCTCGAAGACGGTGAACCTGCCCCACGACTCGGGTCTGGATGACATCGCTCAGGCTTATCTTGAGGCGTGGCGCCAGGGCCTCAAGGCCGTGGCCGTCTACCGCGACGGATCGAAGGGTGCGCAACCGCTCAACGTCTCCGACGGAAACAAGGCCAAGGCGGTGAAGGGTGCGCCGGACAGCTCGGTCAAGCCGGAAGAGACGATCGTCTCGGCTGCCGCGACGCGCGTGCTGACGGCCATGAGCCAGGGGAATACAGCTTCCGTCTCCGACGATCTGCGTTTGCTGGAGGATAAGGTCTCTGCCAAGCTCGAGGTGAGCGCCAACGCGGTGGTCTCTGCCGCCAATGCCTTCGCTGCCTCGATTGCCAGTGTTCAGAGCCTGGCGGCGACCCGCGATGAGACCTCTTCGGGTCCGCCGCGCGCCATCCGGCATCGCTTGCCCGAGGAGCGCGCCTCGCTCACCCACAAATTCTCCATCGCGGGACACGAAGGCTACATCACGGTAGGCCTCTATCCCAACGGCCAGCCGGGAGAGATCTTCATCCGCATGGCGAAGGAGGGTTCGACGGTCTCCGGCCTGATGGACTCGTTTGCCACTGCCATCTCGCTTTCCCTGCAGCATGGAGTGCCCCTCAAGGTGCTGGTCGAGAAGTTCGCCCACACGCGCTTTGAGCCCTCCGGCTGGACCGGCAACGAGCAAATTGGCTTTGCCAAGTCGATCATGGACTATATCTTCCGCTGGCTGCAGTTGCGCTTTCTCTCCGGACACCAGCTCTCGCTCTTCTCCGGTCTGGCAGCCGGCGGAGCTGCCGCGATTGCACCGCCCCCGGCGGCGGAGCTGCCCTCAGAGATTCAGGAGAGCCTTCGGGAGCCGGAGATCTTTGAAAGAAGACCTCCAAGCGGGGGCATTGTTCCCGAGACCGGGCGTGGACTTGCGGCCGAACCGTCCCAGCGCAGCCTCCACATGGAGGACCGGGGAATCTTCGGAAGTTCGGAGCCTCGGCCAGGCGCGGTCTTTCACGCGGCTGACGCCATGAAGGAGTATCTCGATATGGGCGATGCGCCGAGTTGCCACACCTGCGGAGCGATCATGGTCCGCAACGGTAGCTGCTACCGTTGCATGAGCTGTGGTTCGACCAGCGGGTGCAGTTGAGTCCCGCTCGTCGGATTGCATCCTAAGCAGTCAAGAGCCGCGATTGTTCGCGGCTCTGCTTTTTTGCCGGAGGCGGAGAATGGAAGTTGAAGAGTTCAGATTCGGTCATGCGAAGCTGGTCAACCTGGAGTTCGAAGACGCGGTGCAACGCACGAAGGATGTTCTGGCGCGCCATGGCTTCGGTGTTCAGGCCGAGATTCCCATCTCGAAGGCGCTGAAGAACGCCCTCGGCGAGGATGTGCCGCGAGAGGTTATCCTCGGCGTCTGTAACCCCAGGCTCGCGCATCGTGCGATGCAGATTGAACCGGAGATTACCGCGTTGCTGCCTTGCAATGTCACGGTGCGGGAGGCCGGCAGCGGTGTTCGCGTGGCCGTTGTCGATCCCGGAAAATTGCTGGGAGTCGTAGGCAAGGCCGAACTCAGCGAGGTTGGACGAGAAGCAGAAACGCTGCTCCTCTCGGCGCTCAAAGAGATCTGACCCCCCAGGCATGTGGCTCCTCACCATGGGAATTGCCGGCGACTGTCCGGGCCTTGTTTGCTGGGCCGCGGCGCTG
>DASYYO010000192.1:0-6244 GCA_035933805.1 Acidobacteriaceae bacterium
TAGGCGGGCAGCATGGCTCGCACAACATCGATCTATGGAAGCTGCGGCTCGATGGAACCGGAAAGGACTTCGTGCGGATGACTCATTTCAACGACTATGAGGGGTGGAAGGCATCGAACCCGGTGGTTGCAACCGACGGAAAGTTCATGGCTTTCCAGATTGCCAGCACGAAAGATGAAGCCGGTGTAGGATACGGACTTATCTTGTACCACTTTTAGGCTGTTGCGCTTCCTGCGGGAAGCCACATCCAGGAATGCGAAGCCGCGGCTGAGAGAGCTCTCTTCCGCGGCTTTACGCATTCAGCGCCTTTCAGCAGGCCGCGGCGCATCAGTGACCGCAGGCTTCCGCGCAGGGCGGAGCCGGCGCAGCCTCTGAAGTGAAGGTCGAGGCGGGGAGCCCGTCTCCGTTGTATAGGTTCTCGGCCGGAGCGTTCGTCCATGCGTAGCGCACATACGCCGGAGACGGAACTCCGGGGGCGGTCACCACGACGGTCTTGCCGTCAATGCGCGCAGTGGCCGTCTCGAAGCGGCGATCCGGGCCAGCCACTTCGAAACCCTGCAGCGTCCCTCGCGCTGTCAGCCCCGCGGCGTGATCGAACCAGACGCGAAGGCTGTCTCCTTCCGATGTGGCCTGTCGAAAGAGCGGTCCCGAGTACTCGACCGGCTCTCCGTAAGCTACCGCGCGGGCGGCGAGGGCCAGGCGGTGCCCCACCGTCTGTTTATCCGGCGGGTGCACATTGTCGGGGTCGCCGACATCGAGCGTGACGGCCATGGCCGTGTTGGTCAGATCGAGCGTGCGCCGCTGTGCGTCACGGATGATTCCCCAGGATTCCGCGGGAGTGGATTTGAAGCTGGAGATCTGCACAAAGAGAAACGGGAAGTTGCCTTCGTCCCACTTCTGCCGCCAGTCGGAGATCAGCGCAGGGAAGAGCCTGGAATATAACGGAGCCAGCTCGGCTCTACTGTTCGACTCACCTTGATACCAGATCACCCCTTTGATGGTGAAGCGGATCTCTGGAGCAATCATTCCGTTGTAAAGACCTGCTGGAGACCAGGATGCCGGATCCGGATGCCAGGAGTGCTTCGGCAGAGGCTGATTGGCCTGCCGCGCCGCTGCATCTTCAGCCTTCTCCTCTGCGACCACCCGGTCAGCTTCCGCCTGGTTTTTGATCATCTGGGCTCGCGCACGAAAGACAGGCATCAGAGAGGCATCCGCGGCCAGGCCGTCCAGGCTGACCCATGCCTCGGCTGGCGTTCCGCCCCATGTAGAGTCGATCAATCCGATGGGAACGTGTTCCTGCTGCTGAATCTCGCGGCCAAAGAAGTATGCGACGGCCGAGAAAGTGGCGGCGGTTGCCGGAGTGCTCGCAGTCCAGGATCCATCCTGGTCTTCAAGCGGGTACTCGGAGCTTTTGCGGCCTACGTGGAGAAGCCGCATCTCCGGATGATCGGCGTGGGCGATCTCCTCAGCGCCATTCTTCAGCACCGCGGACCCCGGAAAACCGTTGAGAGGGAACTCCATGTTGGATTGGCCCGAGGCGAACCAGACGTCTCCAACCAGAACGTCATTCAGCGTGATGGTATTGGCTCCCTGGACGGTGAGCGAGTAGGGGCCGCCAGCATGCTCTGGCATCAGGAAAAGGCTCCATTGCCCCAGACGGCCGGCGACCGCGGATTGCTTTTGGCCGTGGAACTCAACCGTCACGTGTTCGTTGGGCGACGCCCATCCCCAGATATGGATCGGCGCTTCCCGTTGCAGCACCGCGTGATCGCTGAAGAGCCTGGGCAGGGT
Organism: Acidobacteriaceae bacterium; assembly: GCA_035933805.1. Classification (GTDB taxonomy): domain Bacteria; phylum Acidobacteriota; class Terriglobia; order Terriglobales; family Acidobacteriaceae; genus PALSA-350. Next base: position 1,792 of record DASYYO010000192.1, read on the forward strand.
GACTTCGCTCCAACCTGGAATGGTTAGCAACAGGAGAGCGCAACAGATCAGCCATGACAACATTCTTCGCATCTGAATCCTCGACTGAGTCAGGGTGGTTCCGCTGGTCTGCCGCGCCGGGACTGGGAGGCAGGCAAATTCTTTCAGGAGGCGCACCCGATTTCACATCCCTTCTATCCAGAAAGAGAGGTTTTGGCAACCTCTGGGTTTGCGGCACAGGCGGCAGCCGTGGTCATGAATTCCTAGTTGCAGATCATTCTATTCAGAGCAGGAAAGCCGACGGGGAGAGATTTGAGGCTCGTGAGTTCTGGTGTTATCCTCGTCGCCTATGCGAAAAGCCTCACTGTTTTGCTCTCTATTGGCCATTGGCTCGATGGCTGTGCTCGGGTTGTATGCGGGTGCGCAGGGACACTCCGCGCGCAGCGGCGCGCCGCTCCTGCTGGTTGCAAACCAGGGCGATCGCGACCTCAGCATCATTGATACCGCGGCCGCCAAGCAGATTGCGGCGGTGCCTGAAGACGCCGTAACCGGCCATGAGGTGGCCGCATCCCCGGATGGAAAGACCGCCTATGTGCCGATCTACGGGAATACCGGGGTGGGCAAGCCGGGGAGCGATGGAAGCACCATGGTGGTGATCGACATCCCTTCGCAGAAGGTGATTCACACGGTCGATTTCGGTCATCCGGTGCGGCCGCATCGTCCGGTCTATGACAAGAACAGCGGGATGCTCTATGTCACCACGGAGCTGGATCACACCGTTACCATCATCAATCCACATACGTTGAAGATTGTCGGCTCGATTCCGACCTCCCAGGCTGAATCGCACATGCTGGTCCTTTCGCGCGATGGCAAGCGGGGATATACGGCGAATGTGGGTCCCGGCACCGTGTCGGTGCTGGATATGGTCGGACGCAAGACCATCAAAGTCATCCCGATCTCGGCGACCACGCAGCGGATCGCAATCTCCAGAGACGGTCGCATGGTCTTTACCGCAGATCAGACGAAACCCCAGCTTGCGGTTATCGACACGGCGACGAATACGATCAAGGCTTGGGTGCCTCTGCCAGCAATCGGCTACGGCACGGCTCCGACGCTGGATGGGCGCTGGCTTCTGGTGGCTATGACCGGCGCCAAGCAAGTGGCAGTTGTCGATCTGCATACATTGAAGGTCGCAAGGACGATCGATATGCCCGGCGGCCCGACGGAGATTCTGCCGAATCCTGACGGCCGGGTCGCCTACGTCTCCTGCGGCCATGTCCATCAGGTTGCGGTAATCGATCTGTCACAATGGAAGGTGCAGTCGCTGATCGATGCCGGCAAGGGCGCCGATGGTCTCGCTCTGGCGGAATAGGGCGTGTGGAGCGCTCCCGTCGCCGCAGATAATTCAAGTCCCATAGCAGCCAAGGATGGACAGCCCCACCGGGGAATCCATCCTTGAACTGTTTTATGGGTGAAATTTCGCTGAAGTTCAGATCCCCGCGGTCACGGCACGGATGCCGGCGTGATTGGCTCTTTGGGCCGCCGGGAGGCAGGCGCCGGTCTGGAAGAGGTCTTATTCTCAGCCGGCGGCGCGGTGCTCTCGCGGATGATGAGCTCCGGGCGGATCTTGTACTCCTGGCCTTCGGCTTCGCGCGCATGGTTGGAGGCAAAGAGGGCGCGGAAGGCCCGCTCCGCGATCTGCGTGCGGGAGAGCCGAACGGTGGTCAGCGCGGGATGAATGGAGGAGCTGATCTCGATATCATCGAAGCCGATGATCGAGAAGTGGCCGGGCACATGAAGCCCGGCGTGGTGGATAGCTCCGAGTGCGCCGATCGCCGTCAGGTCATTCGAGCAGAGAATAGCGGTGGGACGCTTTTTTTCCGCAATCAGCCGCTCGGTGGCCTTTCTGCCCCCTTCAATTCGATGATCGCCCTCCTGCAGGAAGCGGCTATGAATGGCAATTCCGTTGCGCTTGAGGGAAGCCAGAAAAGAGTCGTGGCGAATGCGGGCGGAAGCAAGCGTCATCGGGCCGGAGATGAACCCGATGAGCTCGTGTCCAAGCTCCACCAGATGAGCGACTGCCGCATCCACTCCGCGCGAGTATTCGATGAGGATGTTGCTCGTCGCAACTCCGGGGCTCCCCGTATCCAGAAAGACCATGGGGATGCGACGGCTGCTGAGCCGTTCGACCAGGTGGCTGCCCATCTCCGACGTCATAATGGCCACGCCGTCAACCTTGCGCTCCAGCATGCGCTGCACGCAGAGTTCCGTCCGCTTCGGGTCGTATCCGGTATTGGCCACCACGACTTCCTGGCCGTGTTGCACCGCCACCTCCTCGAAACTCCTCACGAGCTCAGGGAAGAAGGGATTGGTAATATCGGAGATGATCAACCCGTATAAGCGGCTGCGCCCGGAACCCAAAGCACGGGCATTCGTATCGGGGTAATAGTTCAAATCCTCAATGGCGCGACGAACGCGTTTGGCTGTCTCCGGCGATACCTTGTCCGAGCCGTTGATCGTCCGGGAAACGGTTGCGGTAGACACAGCGGCACGTTTCGCGACCTCTTGGATATTCATGCGATTTGCTCTTTCTTCTTATTATGCTGGACCGGGTACCCAAAGGATACAACCGCGGCCTCACCGTTGATAAAGATAAGAGGCGATCGGCGTTGTATCGAGTTACCCTTCTTCCTGAGGTTAGGTCTTAGCCGGCGGCTCTCCCGCCGCGGAAATGTGCGTTGAACAATGGACGAACAAAGCAAGAGTTTGGACGTAATAAGCAGGAAATTTCCCCATCGCCGCTTCGACCCATTGCGCGGCCGGTGGGTATTGGTCTCCCCCCATCGTACCCAGCGTCCATGGCAGGGAGAAGTGAGCAAGACGGAGGGGGTCTCCGCGGTTCGCTACGATCCCACCTGTTATCTCTGTCCCGGGAATGAGCGAGCCGGGGGCAAGCACAATCCCTCTTACTCCAGCGTATTCGTCTTTGACAATGACTACGCGGCACTGCTGCCTGACTCGCCGGAGATTCCGGCAGAGAAGACGCATCCTCTGCTTCGCGCCGAGGGAGAGCGCGGTCTTTGCCGCGTCCTGTGCTTTCATCCCGACCACAGTTTGACTCTGGCCCGCATGGAGGTGTCGGAGATTCTGCCCGTCGTCGACGCATGGGCGGCGCAATGGAGCGAACTTGGCGGCCGGCCCGGAATCGGCCATGTGCAGATCTTTGAGAATCGCGGAGCCATGATGGGGGCGAGCAACCCGCATCCCCATTGCCAGATCTGGGCCACGGAACACCTCCCCGACGAGCCGGCGGCAGAGTTTGACAATCAAAGACAGTATCTCTTGCAGCACGGCCGCTGCCTGCTGTGCGATGTGCTGCAGGTGGAGCTGGACTGCAACGAACGCATCGTATGTGAAAACGAGGATTTTGTGGCTTTGGTTCCATTCTGGGCAGTCTGGCCTTTCGAAATTCTGCTGCTCAGCCGCAAACACGTGAGCGCTATGGACCAGTTCGGCCCCGCGCAGCGGCGGAACCTGGCGGATATTCTCAAGCGCGTGACCACGCGCTACGACAACCTGTTTCAAACCAGCTTCCCTTACACCATGGGCTTCCATCAGCGGCCGACAGACGGCGGGGCGCATCCGGAATGGCACTTTCACGGGCACTTCTATCCTCCCCTCCTGCGCTCGGCAACGGTCCGCAAGTTCATGGTGGGTTTTGAAATGCTGGGGATGCCGCAGCGGGACATCACTCCGGAAGGAGCGGCCGAGCAACTCCGGCGTTTGCAGGAGAAGCATTACGCTGAGTAGCGGGTGAGCAGGAAAATGGCATGTCCTATGCAGTTCCAGGAAGGCTCGGCTTCCAAGGCGCGGCAAGGACTGCGAAGAGCCGGCAAGCCCCGAGGATGGAGCCGTCGCGGGCGCCTGCTTTCCCGCTGGACCTGCCCAGCCTGGCTGTTGCTCTGGGTTTTGGCGTCTTTTCCGGCAGGTTTTTGCGGCCAGGGACTGGCCCAGGATTTGCCGCTGGTCCTCACCGGCTCCCGGGCCCCGAACGCAGCCGGCCAGGCGACGAAACCGTATGTCGTGATGGTATCGCTGGACGGGTTCCGCTACGACTATGCTCAAAAGTTCCGCGCCGGCCACCTATTGGCGTTGGCCGCGGCGGGAGCGGCCGCGCCCGAGGGCATGATCCCCTGCTACCCTTCGTTGACCTTTCCCAACCATTACACGCTGGTGACCGGGCTTTACCCGGAGCACCACGGCATCGTCGCCAATGGCTTCTACGATCCGGCTCGCAGGCAGTACTTCTCCTACCGCGATCCTGGTTCGAGCGCGGATGGAAGTTGGTATAGCGGTACGCCTCTATGGTCGCTCGCGGAGAAACAGGGGATGCGATCCGCGGCGTTCTTCTGGCCCGGTTCTGAGGCGGAGATCGACGGCGCACGCCCAGGGTACTACCTCAAGTACGACGAGC